>CBFHSX010000050.1:0-10555 GCA_965658615.1 Alphaproteobacteria bacterium
ATATGCGGGCTGCCCAGCGCGTCCATCAGACCTTTCAAGGCAAACTGCCCTTCGGCGCAGACCAAATCACCGGCAACCGCCGCCGTTTTATCGCCCTGACCTGCAAGCTTCTCGGCGACCAGCGCGAAGGCCTCATCCCAATCAGCCGCGGCCAGTTTTCCGCCTTTGCGAATAAACGGGCGGTCGAGACGCTGTGTGTTCAACCCATCCCAGATAAAGCGCGACTTATCCGACAGCCATTCCTCATTCACATCATCATGATTGCGCGGCATGATACGCATGGCTTCGCGGCCGCGCATATCGACGCGAATATTGCTGCCGACCGCATCCATCACATCGACGGTCTCGGTTTTGCGCAGCTCCCATGGGCGCGCCGTAAAAGCGTAAGGCCGCGAGGTCAGCGCGCCGACCGGGCACAGGTCAATGACATTGCCCGATAGCTCGCTATCCAGCGAGGCTTCAAGATAAGTGGTGATTTCCGTGTCCTCGCCGCGTCCAATCGCGCCGATTTCGGGAATGCCGGCCACTTCTTGCGTAAACCGCACACAGCGCGTGCAATGGATGCAACGCGTCATGACGGTTTTTACCAGCGGGCCCATATTTTTGTCTTCGACGGCACGCTTATTATCATCAAAGCGACTGGCATCGCCGCCAAAGCCCAGCGCTTGGTCTTGCAGATCACACTCGCCGCCTTGGTCGCAAATCGGGCAATCCAGCGGGTGATTGATCAACAGAAATTCCATCACCCCTTCGCGCGCCGATTTTACCGTATCGGATGTGGTGGAGACCACCATATCGGGCGCAACCGGCATGGCACAGCTGGCCACTGGTTTGGGCGCATTGGCCACTTCAACCAGACACATGCGGCAATTACCGGCGACAGAAAGGCGCTCGTGATAGCAAAACCGCGGAATTTCTGCACCGGCTTCTTCGCAAGCCTGCAAAATGGTCGTGCCCGGCGCAACTTCAACGGCCACGCCATCAACGGTGAGTTTGATTTGATTGTCTTGTGTATCAGTCATTATTGAGCAGCCTCGCGCGCGGCTGCACCCTCGGCCAGTCGCTCTTCAATCAACGGACGGAAATGACGGATAAGGCCCTGCACCGGCCAAGCCGCCGCATCGCCCAGCGCACAAATTGTATGGCCTTCAATCTGTTTGGTGACTTGCAGCAGCATGTCGATTTCCTTCGGCTGCGCTTGACCGGCCGCCATACGCTCCAATACGCGCCACATCCAACCCGTGCCCTCGCGGCACGGTGTGCACTGGCCGCAGCTTTCATGCTTGTAAAAATGCGAAATACGGGCAATCGCCTTAATGATGTCAGTCGATTTATCCATCACAATCACGGCGGCTGTGCCGAGACCCGACTGAACTTCCTTCAGACTGTCAAAATCCATCAGCACCGTGTCGCAAATCTCTTTCGGCAGCAGCGGCACAGACGAACCGCCGGGGATCACCGCCAACAGATTGTCCCAGCCGCCGCGCACGCCACCGGCGTGTTTTTCCAGCAGCTCTTTCAGCGGAATGCCCATTTCTTCTTCGACATTGCACGGATTATTGACATGGCCGGAAATGCAAAACAGCTTGGTGCCGGTATTGCCCTCGCGGCCCAGACCGGCGAACCAGCTCCCGCCGCGGCGGCAAATGGTCGGCGCCACGGCGATGCTCTCGACATTATTGACCGTGGTCGGGCAGCCATACAGGCCCATATTGGCGGGGAAAGGCGGCTTCAAACGCGGCTGACCCTTTTTGCCTTCAAGGCTCTCAATCAAAGCGGTTTCTTCACCACAAATATAGGCGCCGGCACCGTGATGCACGTAAATATCATAATCCCAACCGGAACCCGCCGCATCCTTGCCCAGCAGGCCGGCGGCATAAGCCTCGTCAACGGCGCGTTGTAGCGCCTCGCGCTCGCGGATAAATTCACCGCGGACATAAATATAACATGCATGTGCGCCCATGGCGAAACCGGCCAGCAAGCAGCCCTCCAGCAGCTTGTGCGGCTCATGGCGCATAATATCGCGGTCTTTACATGTGCCCGGCTCGGATTCATCGGCATTGACGACAAGATAATGCGGCCGGCCATCATTTTCTTTCGGCATGAATGACCACTTCAGACCGGTCGGGAAACCGGCCCCACCACGGCCACGCAGGCCCGATGATTTCACTTCTTCAATGACCCAATCGCGGCCCTTTTTGATCAAATCGGCTGTCTTGTCCCAGTCACCACGCGCTTGTGCCGAGGCCAGATCCGCCCCTTCAAAGCCATAAATATTTCTAAAAATCCGGTCTTCATCGCGCAACATTATTTGTCACCTTTCAGAACAGTAAGGCCCCCTTCGGGCTCGGAAGCGCGGCGGCTGTTTTGCGGGCCGGTCTCGACTTCCTTGCCGACACGGAGATCGCTCAGGATCTGCTCAAACGTCTCCGCCGTCAGGTCTTCGTAAAAATCATCATTAATCTGCACCATGGGCGCGTTCACACACGCGCCCAGGCACTCAACTTCCAGCCAGCTCAGCTTGCCGTCTTCGGTAATCTCGCCCTGTTCGCCGATCATTTTGCGGCAGACCGCTTTCAGATCATCCGCACCGCTCAGCCAGCACGGCGTTGTGCCGCAAAGCTGCACAAAATGCTCACCGACCGGCGACAGATTGAACATGGTGTAAAAAGTCGCCACTTCGAGGGCGCGAATATAGGGCATGTCCAGCATATCGGCGACGTGGCGAATGGCCGGTTCGGGCAGCCAGCCGCCGGCTTGCTTTTGCGCCTGCCAAAGCAGCGGGATAATGGCGCTGGCTTGGCGGCCCTCCGGATATTTGGCAATCTGGCCCTCTGCCCAGCTCACATTATCCGGCGTGAAGGCGAAGCTCTCAGGCTGCGTTTCATGCAAACGACGCACACTCATCGGTCAACCTCCCCGAACACAATATCCAGCGAGCCGAGAATGGCCGACACATCGGCCATCATATAATCGCGGCTCAGATAATCCAGCGCATGCAAATGGGCAAAGCCCGGTGCGCGAATTTTACAACGATAGGGCTTATTCGAGCCGTCCGATACGAGATAGACGCCAAACTCGCCTTTCGGCGCTTCGACGGCGCAATATACCTCGCCCTCCGGCACGTGATAGCCTTCCGTATAAAGCTTAAAGTGGTGGATCAACGCTTCCATGGATTGCTTCATCTCGGCGCGCTTTGGCGGGATGACTTTGCCATCGGTCGACGCGACCGGGCCGCGCGGCATATCGGCAATGCACTGGCGCATGATTTTGACGCTCTCGCGCATCTCATCCATGCGGCAAATATAGCGGTCATAGCAATCGCCGTTTTTCCCGACGACAACATTAAACTGCATATCATTATAGACTTCATAGGGCTGCGAGCGGCGCAAATCCCACGCCAGACCAGAGCCGCGCGCCATCACGCCCGACATGCCCCAATTTTGAATATCCTCAGGCGTCACAATGCCGATATCGACATTACGCTGCTTGAAGATACGACTATCGGTCAAAAGCGTTTCAATATCGTCGAGCTTTTTCAAAAACGGGTCGCAAAACGCCTCAATATCATCGAGCAGGTCTTGCGGCAGGTCTTGATGCACACCGCCGGGGCGGAAATAATTGGCGTGCAGACGCGCCCCACAGGCGCGTTCGTAGAAAATCATCAGCTTTTCGCGCTCTTCAAAGCCCCATGTGATGGGCGTCAATGCGCCGACATCCAAGGCTTGCGTGCAGACATTCATCAAATGATTGAGGATGCGGCCGATTTCGCAATACAAAACGCGGATATATTGCCCGCGCTGCGGCACTTCAATGCCCATCATACGCTCGACAGCCATTGAAAAGGCATGCTCTTGGTTCATCGGCGAGACATAATCGAGGCGGTCGAAATACGGCACACTTTGCAGATAGGTTTTGTGCTCAATCAGCTTTTCCGTACCGCGATGTAAGAGGCCGATATGCGGGTCAATGCGCTCGACACGCTCGCCATCAAGGTCCATCACCAAACGCAGCACGCCATGCGCGGCCGGGTGTTGCGGGCCGAAATTAATGGTGAATTTGCGTTCTTCCTGCTCTTGCGGGGTCATTGCGTGAGACATTTAGCCCTCCTGCCCTTCGGCACCATCTTGTGCGGCGGCTTTTTCATCGCCCGGCAAAAGACCGGATGCGCGTGCGCCTTCCCATGGGCTTTCGAAATCGAAATCGCGGAATTCCTGAACCAAAGAGACCGGCTCCTGCACAACCTTTTTGGCGTCGTCATCATAGCGCACCTCAACATGACCGCTGAGCGGGAAATCCTTGCGCAACGGATAGCCCTCAAAACCATAATCGGTCAGTAGGCGGCGCAGGTCCGGATGGCCGGAAAACAAGATGCCATACATGTCAAAAGCTTCGCGCTCATACCAATTGGCGACATCGAACAAGCCGGTAACGCTCGGCACTTGCGTCGTCTCGCCGGCTTGCAGCTTGACGCGGATGCGTTGGTTTTTGGTCATGGATTGCAAGTGATACACCACATCAAAGCGTAACGGGCGCTGCGGGTAATCAACACCGCACAAATCGATAAGCTGGGTGAAGGCGCACGCATCATCATCGCGCAAGAATTTCAACACGGCTTCAATATGGCCCGGATTGACTTCCAGCGTCAGCTCACCAAAACTTATGGCGTGGCCGGCCAGCCTGTCGCCAAGACCGGCTTCAATATGGGCAGCGAGGGTTTCCAGCTTCGACATATCGGCTCCTAGCGCTCAATCGTGCCGGTGCGGCGGATTTTCTTTTGCAGCATCAAGATGCCGTAAAACAGGGCTTCGGCGGTTGGCGGGCAGCCCGGCACATAAATATCGACCGGCACAACGCGGTCGCAGCCCCGCACAACCGAATAGGAATAATGGTAATAGCCGCCGCCATTGGCGCATGAGCCCATGGAGATGACATAACGCGGCTCCGGCATTTGGTCGTAAACCTTGCGCAGCGCCGGGGCCATTTTATTGGTCAATGTGCCGGCCACAATCATCACATCCGATTGACGCGGGGAAGCGCGCGGCGCAATGCCGTAACGCTCAATATCGAGGCGCGGCATTTGGATATGCATCATTTCAACAGCGCAGCAGGCCAAACCGAACAGCATCCAGTGCAACGAACCGGTGCGCGCCCAATTGATCAGGTCTTCAGAAGACGCCAGCACAAAGCCCTTATCGGCAAGCTGGTCGGAGACCTGCTCATAATATGGGTCGGCCATCGGCGCCGGCAGGTTTTTCTTCAGTTCGGACAAATCATTATTCGACATAATCTGCTCCTAATCCCAGTCCAAAGCGCCTTTGCGCCACTCATAGGCGAAGCCAATAGTCAGGACGCCGAGGAAAAACATCATCGACCAGAAGCCGAACAAGCCAACCTCGTTAAACGCCACCGCCCACGGAAACAAAAAGGTGACTTCGAGGTCGAAAATAATGAACAGAATGGCGACCAGATAAAACTTCACATCGAACTTCATGCGCGCATCGTCAAACGCTTCAAAACCGCACTCATAAGGGCCGTTTTTCTCAGGGTCGGGGTTGTAGGGGGCGACCAGCAAAGGCGCCACCAAAAGCGCCAGCGTGATAAAGGCGGCCAGCGCCATGAAAATCAGGATCGGATAATAGCTGCTTAGCAAGTCATGCATGCGATGCACTCTCAGTCTTTTGGGCCCTCAAAAACGGCCAAAACTGCAGGCCGTATATGGCGCGGAGTATAGTTAGCCTTCGCCGCTTTGCAACAGCTATTCGCGCTAAATGGAAGCGGCATTTTGGCTACCTTAAAACGCGCCAATATTGCTTTTACTTTACCACTTTTGCAGCGATAAAACCGAAAAATCAGAAGCGCCACGTAATCGCGGCCGTACTGGATAAAGTAGCAAAATCATTATCGCTATCCACATAGTTCATGGACAAATCGAGCGCGATATTATTATCGAGCCGATATTGCCCCCCCAGCGCCAAACTGGCGGTAACGGTATCTTCGACGTCTTCTGGATGCGTCGCTGCATTACCGGATAGAGAGAATGAAAACACCTCACCCTCGGTAAGGGTCGACGCGGCATAGCGCAGTTCACCGTAAAACATTATCGGGTTACGGCTGGTAAGGCTCCGCATAAGCACTTCACCGCGCAAGCGCGCCATATTCGACATGGATGTCAGACTATGGTCATTTGTCGTTATGTAAGTGGCTTCCGAATAGCTATCGCGCTCTTCACTGTGCAAGCTGCCACCAAAAGCCACTTCGAGATTAATGCGGTATGGTTGACGTCTCGACAACTTGCCACGCGCGCCATAAACCCGAAAATTGAGTAGCGCCTCATAGATTACATCAAGATGCGTTGTGTCATAAGACGATGACACGTCAATATAGCCTTGCGTGTTGGTGTTGGTATAAACGCGGCGTTGTGTGTCAACTTCGCCAAGACCTGCCATGGCAAGCGCTGACAGTGAGAAAGGACCGATGTTCAATAGATCGCTAAAGCCCAGCCCCGCGCCGACATAACTGCCGTCTAGCTTATGAATATTCGTGTCCACCGCATATGATCCGGACTGGCTGGCAATGACGATTTCTGCGTCGAATAAATCAAACACCGACCCCTGTAAGCTTTGTGCAAAACCGGAACGATTAACATCCAGTTCGAAGCCACGCGCCCCTTGCTCATCATCCACATTTTGTGAATAGGCTATTGTTTTCAGGGGCTCGTTGCGATTTGTACCACCCAACTCATGGAATAGATGGCGTTGCGCTTCGCCATGCTGATCATGCATGATGAGACTGGTTGCATAATTGCTGGTTCCGGACGAGAAACCCGATGCCTGTTCTGTTTCAATGCCATCAATCAAAAAGCGGAAATAGCGATCGTCAAAATCATAGAAATAACTGGCATTCTCGACCGCAGATAAAGTCACCCTGTGCTTGTCCGCCGTATCAACAATTGACGCCGTATCAATCGCCTGAAAATCCCCAAGCAGACGCGCGCCATCTTGCAGCGTAATTTGGCTGGCTGTGCCTTCCAATGCCAGCGCGATCGGTGAGCTGCCAAGTGCTTGCAAGGGGCCACCGATCGACAAGGTCGAGCCGCCGCCAACCCGCATGGCCGATGAGCCTTGAGTAATAATACTACCGGTCGTGGTTGCCGTAACCGGTATGCCGCTCATATCGACAGCATAGCCGGAGCCGGTGCTGCGGATTGTACCGCTATTCGTCAAATTATAGGTGCCGCCCGCCGCGCCGGTGACACGAAACGCTGTCTGACCGCCAATAATTGTGCCGCTATTGGTAAAATTATGCGGTGCCGAGGCCGTCGATGCCGCCAATGTGTCAAAGAACACATTTGTCCCGGTTGTGCCGCCGGCTGAAATCGTGCCGGCATTATTGAAGGTCACGCGGTTGCCCCCGGTGATATGAACAACATTGGTAGCCGGTGTAGCCGATGACCCGGCAGTGATGGATGCGCCCGCCGCATTATTAAACACGACGGTTCCGTCAAATGTCCCGAGATCAACCCCAACGGCACCGGCTGCGAAAATCGTGCCATTATTGGTGAAGTCCAAATTACGCGACCCGCTCGCCATTGTGCCGGTTATAGCCTGCGAACCGGCGGTGGACAGCGTGCCGCTATTGGTGATGTCCAATGTGCCCGTGAAGTCATCAAAGTCCAGAAGATGGTCAGCACTACTCGACATTGCTCGAATTGCACCGGCATTATTGAAAACCATTGTCGGGGTACCCGAGACGTCAAATTCGATGACTGTATTATCTGCCGAGATATTGCCCTGACCAAGATTACTGAAGCTGATGGCGGAGCTTGCATTAATATAGACGGCGCGCGTGCCGGTTGATGAAATCACCCCACTGGCTTGGTTGGTGAAGTTCACCGCATTTGCGCCGATGCCGGCAAGGAAAACGGCGTCATTCTTGCCGTCATGGTTCGCGTCACCGGCGGTAATAGAGCCAGAATTGGTGAATGTAACAGCTGCGTCGATATCTGTCAGATAGACGGTTTCGCCTTCATCAGCCGATAATGAACCGCCATCATTCGTGAACGTCACTGTGCCGCCGGAACCATCTAAAGCACCCATCACGGCGCGGGCACCCGGCGTCTCCAGCGTGCCACTATTGGTCAGGCTAAGAGGTTTACCAAAATTCGATATGTCAATCAGCGAAGCGGCACTATCGTCCGTTAGTGAAATCGTGCCCGCATTATTGAAGGTCAATGTGGAAGCGCCGCCGGTAGGCACATCAAATTCAACCGGATTAAGCTTGGCGGAGATTGTCGCTCCGCTCATATTCGAAAAACTCACCGCCGAGGCCGCGTTGATATAAACGGCACGGTCGCCTGTGGCGGAAATCACGCCTGAGGCAGCGTTTGTAAAACTTAGCGTATTGGAACCGATATCCGCCAAATAGACCGCGTCTTCGCTATCATCGCCATCATCATCGTCGGCATCACCTGCGCTGATTGTGCCCGAATTGGTAAAATTCACAGCAGCGGCGATACCGGTCAGGCGCAACGCCTCTCCGCCCAATGCTGAAATTGTGCCGCTATTATTCACCGTGACGGCCGTGCCCGCGCTCAAGGAACCGAGGACGGCGCTGGCTGCGGCAGATATGGTGCCCGCATTGGTCAGGTTTAAGCTGGTTTCAACATTCTCGACTGAAATAGCCACATTATCGGCGGCCGTAATCGAGCCATCCGCGGCATTAGTAATACTCACGGCCTTTGATCCATCGACATCAATGGCGCGCGAGCGACCTGCCGAAATCGTGCCATAATTTGTTATGGCGACTGTGTCATTGGTGCGATTGAAGTCCAAAAGCGCGAGTGCATTATCCGAATTGATCGAGATGGTAGAAGAACTGGCGTTCAACACCACCACATCGGCGCCTGACCCGCTGGTCGCGCGCGATGCATAAATGGCATAATTGTCGTAAGTTCCTCCGGCCGCATCGCCCAATGCATGCGTCGCTTCAATCGTGCCGCTATTGTTAATATCAATCCCCGCTTGTGCATCGGTCAGATTGATCGAGCGGTTGAAAGCTCTAATCGTTCCAACATTATCAATATCAACCGCCCCGACAATATCCGTCGCCGATAGCGCCGTCATCGAGGTCGCAGAAATGATGCCCGCACTATTGCGGTTATTCAACGTCAAGCTTCCTGCATCATTGGCAAGAATGGTCGGATCCACACCGGCCGAAACAGTACCGCTATTGGTGATGGTTAAGCTGTCAACATTCTGTGCTTCAATCGCATTACCGAAATTGGCGGTAATCGTGCTGCCGGCGCCATTGCTGATCGACACGGACATATCATCATCGCCTGATGTCGCCGTATCGCTGACAGAAATCGCATCTTGGTTGGTCGTGATGGTACCGGTGCCGGAGCTGTTACCGTTGACAATGACGATATCTTCGTCATTGCTCGTATTTACATCATTCAGCGATATGCCCCGATTATTGGTACTTTCAATCGTACCGAGATTAGTGATGTTGTAAGACCCCGTGGTGCCATCGCCGGATATGACATCATTGGTTGAGGCAGTGATCGTTCCCGAGTTTACAATGGTAAAATTACCGGAATAGTCTGAAAAACTAATTGTATCACTGGAAGCCGCCTGAATGGTTCCCTGATTGTCGAAATCCAATGTTGCCGAACCTGATAATGAAATCGCATTGTCCAAAACGGACGAAATGATGCCGGAATTAACCAGAATGAACTGACCGTCGCGGTCAGCGGTAATGGTTTGAATGGAACCGCTATTCGTGATGGAACTGAAAACATCGGTAAAATTATTGCCGGTATCAGCACTCACGCCACCCGCGCCGTCGGTGACAACATCGCCCAGAATCAGGCCACCGATCCCGGCACCCGATTCATTGACAATGACGACGCGCTCAGAACCACCGGCATCAATATTGGAAACATTGCCACCGGACTCGTTAGTGATCGTGATGCCAACATCAACACCGCGCGCGAAAATACCGTCATTGGAAGAACCGGCCAAATCAATGTTACCGGAATTGGTAAAGTCGATATTGGAGCTATCGTCAAAAATAACGCTTTGCACAGCGCCGGCATTGGTCGCGACCACATCGGCGGCGGCCACGCCATCCGTGCCGTCTTCACCCAGCACCAGATTACCCCAAATGACACTGTTTTCATTAATTGTCAGAGTAATGTCACTATCCTGCGCGCCGTCATCGGAGAAAGTAATATTGCCGTCTACATCACCGGTAAAATCCAGAACAATATTGCCCTCAAATGAAAACCCTTCCATGTCACGGGAGGAAACATCGACGCCCGCATTGGCCACTGTTGTATGCACAGCGGTAGTGTCGTCCGAGGTGTCGGTATCCGTTCTCGTTGACCCCGTCACACAGCGCCCATCAATATTAAAAGTATAATTATGCCCGCCCGCCAGCACCACTGACCCGGTCGTCGCATCGCTGTCAATATCGGTAATATCATCATAAGGAAGTGACCGATAACGCTGTGGATCCGAATATTCATACTGCGTGTTGTCAACAGCACCAC
>CBFHSX010000051.1:0-9748 GCA_965658615.1 Alphaproteobacteria bacterium
GTGCGGCCGCCTTCACGGATAGCGAAGCGCAGCTTCTCTTCCATGGCGACCGGTACAATCAGCTCGACTTCCATCTCAACATTATCGCCCGGCATAACCATTTCCGTGCCCGACGGCAGGCTGCAAACGCCTGTCACATCAGTTGTACGGAAATAGAATTGCGGACGGTAATTGGTAAAGAACGGCGTGTGACGGCCACCCTCTTCCTTCGTCAGAATGTAAGCCTCGGCTTTGAACTTCGTATGCGGGGTAATCGAACCCGGCGCACACAAAACCTGACCGCGCTCAACATCCTCGCGCTTCGTACCACGCAGCAGAACACCAACATTGTCACCGGCTTCGCCGCTATCCAGCAGCTTGCGGAACATTTCAACGCCTGTGCACGTCGTTGTCGTCGTGTCTTTAATGCCAACGATTTCAATCTCGTCACCAACATTAATGATACCGCGCTCAACACGACCGGTCACAACCGTACCGCGACCCGAGATCGAGAACACATCCTCAATCGGCATCAGGAAGGCTTGGTCTTTCGGACGATCCGGCTGCGGGATGTACTCGTCAACAGCAGCCATCAGCTTCATAATCGCTTCGCTACCGATATTGTCGTCACGACCCTCAAGCGCAGCCAAAGCTGAACCCGATACGATCGGAATATCATCACCCGGGAACTCGTAAGAAGAAAGCAGCTCGCGCACTTCCATCTCAACCAGCTCCAAAAGCTCTTCATCATCGACTTGGTCGACTTTGTTCAAAAACACAACAAGCGCCGGAACACCAACCTGACGGGCCAGCAAAATGTGCTCACGCGTCTGCGGCATCGGGCCGTCAGCAGCGTTAACAACCAAAATGGCGCCGTCCATTTGCGCCGCACCGGTGATCATGTTCTTCACATAGTCAGCGTGGCCGGGGCAATCAACATGCGCGTAGTGGCGACCCTCGGTCTCATATTCAACGTGAGCCGTCGAAATGGTGATACCGCGCGCTTTTTCTTCAGGCGCTTTGTCAATATCAGCATAATCAGAGAATTCTGCACCACCGGCTTCAGCCAAAACTTTGGTAATCGCAGCCGTCAGCGTCGTCTTACCATGGTCAACGTGACCAATCGTGCCAATGTTACAATGCGGTTTTGTCCGCTCAAACTTTTCCTTCGACATGTCTGTTCCTCGTTATGTTGGAAGCCCCGTCGAAAAGGCTTCGGAAACCAAATAGTCCACCCGACCCTATGTCGGACTGGAGCGGGTGAAGGGAATCGAACCCTCATCTTCAGCTTGGAAGGCTGTTGCTCTACCATTGAGCTACACCCGCCGTACCCATACCGGGTCATTCCCTAGCCCCTTTGCGCGCCCGCAAAGAAGCAAAATGGTGGAGGGAGTTGGATTCGAACCAACGTAGGCATAGCCAACGGGTTTACAGCCCGTCCCCTTTAGCCACTCGGGCATCCCTCCGCCCAAAGAGGTAAAACCCTGCCCTACACACGGTAAACACATGATTTTACTACCAAATTAAAGCGCGAAACCCCGCTCGCTGGCCCTGTTTTCGATAAAACCAAGCCCGGCGACACAGTGTTTGCACTTCAATGTCATCAGCCTTATAAGGAATTGAATGACCAAGCGCAAGCCTAACTATCAAAGAAATAAAAGAAAATCCGCGTCGTCGAGCGGCGATGAGGGGGGCGTGCCATTGCTGTATGGCGCGCATGCTGTGCGGGCGGCTTTGGGCAATGAAAAACGGCGTATTAACAGGCTTTTTGTCACGCAAAATGCCGCCAATGAGCTGGCCGAGGCGATCGACCGGCGCGGCGTGCAACCAAGCGTCAAAACCGGCGGCGAATTGGCGCAAATGCTGCCGCCCGATGCGGTGCATCAGGGCATGGTGCTGGATTGCACGCCGATACCGCAACCGACGCTGGACGAGGTGGCGGCTAGCGGCAAAACGCTGGTGCTGCTCGACCAAGTCTCGGATCCGCGCAATGTCGGTGCCATCTTGCGCGCTGCTGCGGTTTTTGGCGCCGGCGCAGTGATTGTGACGCGGCGCAACAGCCCGCCTGCCGGTGGCACTTTGGCCAAAACCGCCGTCGGCGCGTTAGAAGTCGTGCCGCTTATCGAGGTCGCCAATCTGGCGCGCGCGCTGGAGGATTTGCACAAAGCCGGCTATATGAGCGTCGGCCTGGATGAGGCCGGCGCGGTGCTCATCGACCAAGTGCCGCAAGGTCGGCCACTGGCTGTGGTTATGGGCGCAGAAGGCCCGGGATTGCGCCGCCTGACTCGCGAAACCTGCGATATGCTGGCCCGTCTGCCGGTCGCCGACGCCGCCGAAGGCGAGGCTTTCGCAACCCTAAACGTCGCCACCGCCACGGCCGTAACGCTTTACGCGCTGAGCCAAAGCTAGGCCTTAAATCCCTTACAGTTTATTATGGGCGCCATCACAAAGCGGTGATTTGCCGGTTGCTTTGCAGCCGCAAAAATAAACTTCGCCGTCTTTTGTCGCCTCATAGGCGAGCGGCTCAAACCCCGTCCCCTTGTGCTTGCCGTCGCAAAAAGGCTGATTTTCGGATCTGCCGCAGGAACACCAGAAATAGCGCTTTCCGGCTTTCACGTCGGTTTTATACGGTGCTTTTTGCGGACATTCGGCTTGGCTCATGGTCTTTCCTCCTGTTACGGCGCCTGTTCAAACTTAAGTGTAGCTGAAATGCGGCATAAAAAAAGCCCCGCTCTCGTGAAAAGAGCGGGGCTTGAATTTTTGATAAGCTAGAGCTTACTGCATGTTCTCGATGATGGTGACATTGGCCATGCCACCGCCTTCGCACATGGTTTGCAGGCCGTACTTACCGCCCGAACGCTGCAGCGCATTGACCAATGTGGCCATCAGCTTGGTGCCGGAACCGCCCAGCGGGTGACCCAGCGCAATAGCGCCGCCATGCACATTGAGTTTTTCTTCGTCAACACCCAGCTCTTTGGCGAAAGCCACCGGAACAGAACCGAAAGCTTCATTGACTTCAAACACGTCAATATCGTCAATCGACAGACCGGCCTTATCCAGCGCACGCTTGGTGGCCGGGATCGGCGCCTCCAGCATGATGACCGGATCGTGACCCATAACCGACAGGTGAATGATTTTCGCCAGCGGCTTAACATTCAGCTTTTTCAGACCCTCTTCATTGACGATCATCACGCCCGAAGCGCCATCGCAAATCTGGCTTGACGACGCAGCAGTAATCACACCGCCTTCGGCCAGCAGCTTAACGCCTTTAATGCCGTCCAGGCTGGCGTCAAAGCGAATGCCTTCATCGACCTTGTGCAATTCTTTGTCGCCATCTTCATTGGTGACTTCAACCGGCACGATTTCAGTGTCGAATGCACCGGCTTGCGTTGCGGCAATGGCGCGCTCATGGCTGCGATAAGCGTAAGCGTCGATCTCGTCCTTGGTCAGACCGTATTTTTTGGCAACCATTTCGGCGCCGGCAAACTGGCTGAACTGCACGTCGGGATAACGCTCTTGCATTTTCGGCGAGACATAAAAGCCGTGACCTTCTTTGTAAGGCAGGCTCATCGGCAGGCCCATCGGCACATTGGTCATGCTTTCGACACCGGCAGCGATAACGCAATCCATCGTGCCTGACATAACGGCCTGCGCGGCGAAATGAATCGATTGTTGACTGGAGCCGCATTGGCGGTCAACCGAGGTGGCCGGCACGCTTTCCGGCAGCTTCGAGGCCAGAACCGCATTACGGCCAATATTACCGGCTTGCTGACCGGCCTGGCCGACACAGCCCATAATAACATCTTCGACCATTTCCGGATCGGCGCCTGAACGCTCGATCAGCGAGTCGATGACATGACCCGCCAAATCGGCCGGATGCCATTCTTTCAGTTTACCGTCACGACGCCCGCCTGCGGTACGTGCAGCGGCTACAATATATGCTTCAGCCATGGTGAATCTCCTTCTGGCAAATAATATGGCGGGAAGTTAGCCCAACCTCGCCTCATCTCACAAGTTAATTTTCAATTGCACATTTGCGCCAAGCCCGTAACATGCTGCGCAATTCTGATAAGGAGAAATAGATGAAAACGCGTATTACAGAACTATTCGGCATTGAACATCCGGTTATCCAGGGCGGCATGCACTATGTCGGCTTTGCTGAAATGGCCGCTGCCGTATCCAATGCCGGTGGCCTCGGTATCATTACCGGCCTGACACAAAGATCACCCGCCGATCTGGCCAATGAGATTGCCCGCTGCCACGACATGACGGACAAACCCTTCGGCGTCAATCTGACCTTCCTGCCGGGTTTCGCCAATCCTGATTATCCGGGCTATATCGACGCCATCATTAATGGCGGTGTGCGCATTGTTGAGACCGCCGGTCGCAGCCCCGAACAATATATGCCGACGCTGAAAGAAGCCGGTATTAAAGTCATCCATAAATGCACCTCAGTGCGCCACTCGTTGAAAGCCGAACGCATTGGCTGCGACGCCGTCTCGGTTGACGGCTTTGAGTGCGGCGGTCACCCGGGCGAGGATGATATCCCCAATATGATTTTATTGCCGCGTGCGGCTGAAGAGCTGTCCATCCCATTTGTTGCCTCGGGCGGCATGGGCAATGCCAAACAGTTGGTTGCCGCTTTGGCACTCGGGGCTGACGGCATTAATATGGGCACGCGCTTTATCGCCACCAAGGAAGCGCCGGTACATCAGAATGTAAAAGACGCGCTGGTCGCCGCCTCCGAACTCGACACGACGCTGATTATGCGCCCGCTTCGCAACACGGAACGCGTGTTGAAAAATGACGCGGTAGAGCGCATCCAAGCCAAAGAAAAAGAGCTGGGCGATGACATTAAAATCAATGACATTATGGACGAGGTCGCCGGCGTGTATCCGAAGATCATGTCGGATGGTGACATGGATAGCGGCGCGTGGAGCTGCGGCATGGTCGCCGGCCTAATTCACGATATCCCGAGCTGCAATGAGCTGGTCGGCGGCATGGTGAAAGAAGCCGAAGAGATTATCGCCAAGCGCCTTGCTGCATTTGCGGCCTAGGTTAAAAGTGCGCGCCTGCCCGAAAGGGCAGGCCCGGCACGCCTTCCCCAAGTAAGGCGGTTTCGCAACGTAAAACCGCCGAGACGAGGAAGCTTTATATGAATTAGAAAGCCCCGTCAGAAATGGCGGGGCTGTCGTTCGCAACCGACCGACTCCAAACGCTTCGCGTTTGTCGCTGGCGCAAGGCGCACTAAGCCAACAAGTTGGCAAGTGCTTTTAGCGGCGGAAAGAGCAAGTGTGAGGGTATCGTATGAGCCGGCTCCCCCCTGCCTTTCGGCAGGGCTTCGCTGGTGCCGGGCGCGCTAAGGCAGCGAAGCTGCCAAGCGCTTACGGCGTCACAATATTAAAATCATTGGCGAATGTGTCGAGCCGGCCGAAGACTTTCATCAGCGCCAACGGATTGCCGCCGAGCTTCACATTGCCTTTGACGATTTCCTTCGGAAAGCTGGTCGCGCCCAGTGCCACTTGGTTGAACAGATCGCGGGTTAATGTCAGTGTCGCGTCAGCATTGGCGTCTTGCTTGTTCGGGATATTGTTCAACACGCTATTGTCGAGGGACAACACGAATTGCTCTTTCGTGTCGGTAAAATCGAGATTGATTTTCACCTCCAAATCATCGGCCCCTTCCGGGTTGAAGCGTACGGCCATAAAATCGAGGAACATGGCGGTCGGCACATTCGACACCATATCCGGGCTGGCTGTGCGCGCGCCACCTGCCACATCGACACCGGCGCGTAATTCTTTTGCGCCGGTCAGATAGAAATTACGCCACGGGCCGCTTTCGGCCTGATAGCCCATTTGCTCATAAGCATCGGCCAGCAGCGCGCGGGCTTCTTCTTTTGTCGGATAGGCAAAGACGTAATGGTTCAGCAATTCAGCCGCCCAGCGATAATCGCCTTTTTTCATCGCGTGCTTGGCGTGTTGCATCAGCCCGTCCGGCCCGCCTGCGAGATGCATATAATTGCGCGCCCGACGCTCCGGGGTCAGCGGGTTCAAATTGGCCGGCACGCCGTCAAAATAACCGAGATAGAAATTATACACGGCGCGCACATTATGGCTCACCGTGCCGTAATAATCGCGGTTGTAAAACTCCTGCGCCAATGAGGGCGGCAGGTCGAGCATGTTGGAAATCTCGGTCGCCGTATAGCCATGGTTCATCAGCCGCACGGTTTGGTCGTGCATGAAGCGATACATATCGCGCTGCTTGGCGATGTAATCATAACCGGCATCGCGGCCCCAACGCGGCCAGTGATGTGAGCCGAAAACCAGCTCCATGCGGTCACCGAACAGCTCCAGCATATCGGTCAAATGGCGAGACCAAATAAGCGCGTCGCGGGTTTTGGCACCGCGCGGCGTATACAGATTATGCATCACGCCATTAACCTCTTCGGCCACGCATAGCGCTTTGAATTGCGGCAGATAGAAAACAAATTCGGCCGGTGCTTCTGCGCCCGGCGTCAATTGAAATTCAATCTCCACCCCGTCCAGCACCAGCTTCTGGCCGGTGGCAGTAATGATATCGGTCGGCTTGAGCAGGGTGATGGACCCGAAAGCCACACCCTTGCCCAGCCCGCTATCGATCGAGCCCTGCGGCGTGCGTGGAATGAGATTGCCGAACATATAACCGGCACGGCGGCTCATCACATTTCCGGCGATCACATTCTCGCTGGTCACTTCCTTGACGAAATGCTCCGGCGCGACAAACCGGATGCGACCTGAATTGAGGTCGTCCTCATTGGCCAGCGCGCGAATACCGGCGAAATGGTCGGCATGGCTATGCGTCGCCAATATGGCTTTGACCGGCAGCTCGCCGAAATGACTGTCGACCAGCGCCTTAGCGGCCTGCATGGTCTCGGTAGCCGTCAAAGGGTCGACGACAATCCAGCCGCTTTCACCGCGAATGAACGTCACATTAGCGAGGTCATAGCCGCGCACCTGATAAATGCCCTGCTTCACCTCAAACAAGCCGTGAACGGCGTTGAGTTGTGCTTGCCGCCAAAGACTGGGGTTCACCGTATCAGGGCGTGCGCCGTCGAGATAATCCAAACCGGTCATATCCCAAACCACGCGACCCTCGGCATTTTTAATCACCAGACTGTCCGGCTTGGCCAGCAGGCCGCGCGTCGCCAGCTTAAAATCTTCCGTATTCTCAAACGGCAAGCGCTTAATGACTTTTTCATGCGCCGCGCGGGTTGCATCCGTCGCAGCTTTTTGCGCAAAATCGCCCGCATTAGATGATGTCGCTGCCAGCCCTGCGGCCAACACGAATGTCAATATTGATTTCATAATCCCCCCTATGCGCCTAGGCGATCCACTGCCCGCGCAACTCCTTCTTAAGTGATTTTACATAGTGACCAAAGTCGATTTGAATCGTGTGCCGCTCGCTATCATAATAATGACCGAGATAAGTTTTCTCATCGGCGATAATCTGGGCTTGCATGGCCGCGTCATCCGGCATTTCATATTTGCCGGCCAGCACGCTGGCGATGAATTTAGATTGCTGTTCAGCCAGATTGACCAGAGTCGGCAAGGGTTGGGCCAAGCCGACAAAAAACAGATTGCGCCAGCCCGGCTTCACCATACGGCGATAGAGCGGAAATTTATTATCGACGACAGCAAGCTCGTTTTGTTGCAGGAACGGGAATGAAATCCGATAGCCGGTGGCCCAAATAATCACATCGATCTTTTCGTGACTGCCATCGGTAAAGCGCACGCCATCGCCGGCCAATCTATCGAGGCCCGGCTTGACCGTAATATCGCCGCAGCCGAGCCGCGTCAAAAATTCACCCGACACTGAGGGGTGCGCCGTCAGCACTTCATGGTCGGGCTTGGGCAGGCCATAATTCTCAGGCCGTCCAATGGCTTTGGTGATGACCTTTTGACCGAGCCAGCGGCCAAGGCTTTGCGGCATCCAAGGCGGCATGACCGATTTATCTGCCGGTTCGCCATTCAGATATTTCGGCAGCACCCAGACGCCACGCCGCGCCGAGACAAAGCATTTCGCCGCAATCGGGCGTTGCGCGACTTCCGAGGCAATATCCATGGCGCTATTGCCGACGCCGACCACCAGCACATTTTTGCCGCGCAAATCATGCGGCTCAAACGGCGAGTCATAGCTATGCGAATGCATTTGGATGCCGTCAAAATCATCGCCATATTCGCTCGGCGTTTTGGCATCCCAATGGTGCCCATTGGCCACCACCAGCGCCCCATATCGGCGCGTCTCACCGGTGCTCAACTCGACCTGCCACATGCCGTCATCATCGCGCCGCGCATTGGTGACGCCGGTGTTGAAGCTGATAGTGTCGCGCAGGCCGAAATGGTCGACATAGTCATTGAAATATTGCAAGAGCTGCGTGTGATGCGGGAAATCCGGCCAATCATCGGGCACCGGGAGATCGTCAAAAGCGAGACGATATTTCGAGGTATCGATATGCAGACTTTGATAGCAGGCCGACATGCCATTGGGGTTTTTGTGATACCAATTACCGCCAATATTGTCCGACATTTCAAACTGATCGTAAGGAATGCCGAAATCCTTCAGCCGCTTGGCCGTGGTGAAGCCCGAGCAGCCGGCGCCGATAATACAGACCTTACTGTTTTCCGGTAATTTCATCTGCCTCTCCCCTTTGGCACATATGATAATCATAAGCCGCCGCAAAGGGGAAGCGCGGCATTGCGTCCTAAGGCGAATTTAAAAGGCCAATTAAGCAGGAAATGTATGTTCGGTCTCGGCCGCCAGCCAAAGCTCATATTTACCCATCACGGCGGTGAAGCCGGGCCAGTCGAGAAAGCGCGCCACATAGGCCCGCACAAGCGGCAGGCCCATTTGCGTGTCGAACCACTCCATATCGGCGATGCGAAACTGGCGGATGAAGGGCAAAATGGCGATATCGGTATAGCCGGGCGCGCTCCCGGCCAGCCAATCGGCTTGCAGTTTTTCTTCCAGCTCTTTCAAAATCTCATAACACGCGGCGCGGTGCGTTAACGCATCGGCGTCTTCATAGCGTGTCGCATATTTATAGCGGTCGAGATGGTGTTTGAAATCGCCGTCGAACAGATCAATCAAAGCGTCGTCTTTATGCGCCAGCCAGCCCTGCGGGTCGTTTTGCGCCAGCGCCCAATCCATCACATCGCGGCTTTCATCAATCACCGTGCCGTCGGGCAATTGCAGCACGGGCACAGTGCCCTTGGGCGATAATGCGAGCATATGGTCGGGCTTGTCGCGCAGCACAATCTCGCGCAAGCGCACGCGCCGGCCGGCCACGGCAATGGCCATGCGGGCGCGCATCGCATAGGGGCAGCGGCGGAAGCTGTAAAGCAGCGGCGTCATTTTTTCTGCCCGATATGCGCTTCGCCGCGGCTTTCGGCGAGGCGCATTTGCTTTTGCCGCTCACGAAAGCGCGTGCGGTCGGCCTCGCTGCGCGTCTCAATGCAATGCAGGCACGAGACGCCCGGCTCGTAAGAATTCAGCTGTTTATCTTCCGCCGCCAACGGCATACGGCAGGCATGGCACATATCATAATCGCCCTCTTCCAGCCCGTGCCGCACCGAGACGCGCTCATCAAAGACGAAGCAATCGCCCTGCCATTTGCTGTCTTCGGCGTCGACGGTTTCGAGATATTTCAGAATGCCGCCTTGCAGATGGAAGATGTTTTCATAGCCCTGCCCGACCAGATAGGCGGTGGATTTCTCGCAGCGAATACCGCCGG
>CBFHSX010000052.1:0-9736 GCA_965658615.1 Alphaproteobacteria bacterium
GCCGTACGAAAGGCCGACAGGCTCATATTGGCAGCAAGCTGTTCAGCAGCAGAGGCCATATTTACGCTCTCCTAAAGCTTATGCTTCGTCCGATGAGTCGTCCGACGCTTCATCAGCAGCGGGTTCTTCAGCGGCGGGTTCTTCAGCAGCGGCTTCTTTGGCCGGGGCGGCTGCCGGAGCTGCCTCACCTGCCGTCAACTTGACTTTGCCGCCAAGCTTTTCAACCGCTTCCTGTGCTGCTTTCGACATGCCGGCAACATCAAAGTCCAACTTGTCTTTCAGCTCACCCTTGGCAAGGATACGCACGCCGTCCAATTCGCGGCGCAGCACACCGGCTTCCACAAGGCTGGCGGCCGATACGGTGGCGCCTTTTTTCAGCTTACCGGCATCAATCGCCACTTGCAGACGGCCCAGATTGACCGCGTTCAGTTTTTTCGGGTTCGGCACGTTAAAGCCGCGCTTCGGCAGGCGCATATGCAGCGGCATTTGACCGCCTTCAAAGCCCTTAATGGCAACGCCCGAGCGTGAGGTCTGACCCTTCACACCACGACCGGCGGTTTTACCCTTGCCCGATGACGTACCGCGACCGACGCGCATACGCGCCTTACGGGCACCGTCATTATCACGAATTTCGTTCAGTTTCATAACCGTTCTCCAGACGCTTAAGCGTCAATATTTAAGACGCCTAAGCGTCTATGACGCGCACCAGATGCGCAACTTTTTCAATCATGCCGCGCACAGCCGGTGTATCTTCCAGCTCACGCCGACGGCCGCGCTTGTTCAGGCCGAGACCAACCAGCGTGGCACGCTGATCTTTCGGGCGACCAATCGGGCTGCCGGTTTGTTCGACAATAATGGTGTTTGCTTTTGCCATAATCGTCTCTCCTAATTCGCGGCTTCAGCTTCCAGCTCGTCGTTTGCTTCGTCACGACGGCGGGTGATGAGATCGCTGACCTTTTTGCCACGGCGCGCCGCGACGGCCCGCGGGCTGCCCTGCTTCTTCAGCGCGTCAAATGTGGCGTGGATCATATTATACGGGTTGGATGAACCGATCGATTTGGCGACCACATCCTGCATACCCAAGACTTCAAATACGGCACGCATCGGACCACCGGCAATGATACCGGTACCGGGAGGCGCTGCCCGTAATTGCACTTTACCGGCGCCGTGGCGACCGGCAATATCATGGTGCAGGGTCCGACCCTCACGCAGCGGCACACGGATCATGTGACGCTTGGCGCTTTCGGTTGCCTTACGAATGGCTTCCGGCACCTCACGGGCTTTACCGTGACCGAAGCCGACACGGCCGCGTTGGTCACCAATAACAACCAGAGCGGCGAAGCCGAAGCGACGGCCACCTTTTACCACTTTAGCGACGCGGTTAATATGAACCAGACGATCGACAAATTCGCTGTCGCGCTCATCCCGGTTTTCACGATTTTCGTTTCTTGCCACGCTTTTTCTCCTCTTATCCGGTTTAGAAGCTCAAACCGGCTTCGCGAGCTGCTTCGGCAAGTGCCTTAACGCGCCCATGATAGATATAGCCACCACGGTCGAAGATAACGGTTTCAACACCGGCCTTCTTTGCCCGTTCGGCAATTTGTTTACCGACAATCGAAGCGGCTGCGACATTGCCGCCATTGCCCGAAAAATCGGTTTCCTTGGTCGAGGCGGCTGCCAACGTGCATCCCTTTGTGTCGTCAATAATTTGAGCATAAATATGCTTTGACGAGCGGAACACGGACAGGCGCGGACGGCCATTGGCTACTTTGCGAAGCTGGCGGCGGACCCGCTGCTTGCGACGTTCATCTGTAGAAACTTTGCGACCCATGACCAACCTCTATTTCTTCTTGCCTTCTTTACGGAAGACGTACTCGCCCTCGTAACGCACACCCTTGCCTTTATAAGGCTCCGGCGGACGGTAGCTGCGAATTTCCGATGCCACTTGGCCGACTTTCTGCTTGTCGATACCTGTAATGACGATCTCGGTTTGCGACGGGCACTCAACTTTAATGCCATCGGGAACCGGGAAATCGACATCATGGCTGAAGCCAAGCGACAATTTCAAAGTCGTGCCCTGCACTTGCGCACGATAACCGACGCCTTGCAGTTCCAGCTTGCGGGAAAAACCTTCCGATACGCCGGTGACAATATTTTGCACCAGAGAACGGCTCAGGCCCCAAAAGCTGCGGGCTGTTTGTGTTTTATCAATCGGGGTGACTGTTACGCCATCGTCGTTTTGTGCAACCTTCACATAGTCGGACAAAGCCACTACCAATTCGCCCTTCGGGCCTTTGGCAGTAATATTTTGACCGCTGAGGTTCACTTCAACGCCTTGCGGGATAACAACCGGTTGTTTGCCAATACGAGACATTATCTTATCCTTTCCGAACCGAGCCTAGAAGACGCGGCACAGAATCTCCCCACCAACATTATTCTCACGGGCCGAATTATCCGACATCACGCCTTTCGGGGTCGAGATGATGGAAATGCCCAGACCGTTGCGTACCACCGGCATGGTTTTAACCGATGAATACACACGACGGCCCGGCTTGGACACGCGCTGAATTTCCTGAATGACCGGCTGGCCTTCATAATATTTCAGTTCGATGTTCAACTCTGCGGTTCCGTTATCGAGTTTCGTTTCGCTATATCCGCGGATATAACCTTCGTCTTTCAGCACATCCAGTACCCAGCAACGCAGTTTCGAGGCGGGGCTGATAACTGTGCCCTTGCCGCGCATTTGCGCATTACGAATACGGGTGAGCATATCTCCGAGAGGATCATTCATAATCTTATCTCCTCTACCAGCTTGACTTAACCATGCCCGGGATCAGCCCTTTATAGGACAGCTCGCGAAGCGCGATACGGGACATGTTCAGTTTACGATAATAACCACGCGGACGACCGGTGACACCGCAACGGTTGCGGATACGGTCTTTTGATGAGTTGCGCGGCAGCTCAGACAGTTTCAGTCGTGCCTTAAAACGCTCTTCATTGGACAATGAAGTGTCATTGGCAGTCGCAAGCAAAGCGGCGCGTTTGGCGGCGTATTTCTCCACCAGACGCTTGCGCTTATTATTGCGTTCAATCATGCTTTTTTTCGCCATTTTTTTCTCCCCCGCCCTATTCGCTGAACGGAAAGTTGAAGGCGCGCAGCAATTCGCGGGCCTGGTCGTCATCTTTGGTGGTGGTGCAGACGATAATGTCCATACCCCAGATGGTGTCGACTTTGTCATAATTGATTTCCGGGAACACAATATGCTCTTTCAGGCCCATAGCGAAATTGCCATTGCCGTCAAAGCTGTTTGCATTGAGGCCCCGGAAGTCACGCACGCGCGGCAGAGCCACGGTGACCAGACGGTCGATAAACTCAAACATATGCGCACCGCGCAGGGTCACTTTCACGCCAAGCGGCATGTCTTCGCGAACCTTAAAGCCGGCAATCGAGTTGCGGGCGCGGGTAATCACCGGTTTTTGACCGGCAATCGCTTGCAGATCTTCAAAGGCCGAGTTGATTTTCTTGGTGTCCTGTGTGGTTTCACCAATGCCCATATTCAGCACGACCTTTTCGAGCGCCGGGACTTGCATCGGATTGGCAAGCTCAAACTTCTCAATCAGGGCGCCACGAATGCTGTCCTGATATTGCGCTTTCAGGCGCGGTAAATAAGCCGTATCAGCCATCGATCACTTCTCCTGAACGTTTCGCAACGCGCACTTTCGTGCCGTCATCATTGATTTTGAAGCCAACGCGGGTCGCTTTGCCATCCTTCGGATCGGCAATGGCGAGATTCGAAATTTCGATGCGTGCTTCGCGATTGATAATGCCACCCTGGTTTTGCGGGGTCTGCTTTTGGTGACGCTTCACCATATTCACACCCTGAACCAAAGCCTTGTTTTCCTTCGGGAAAATAGCAATGACATCACCGGTCTTGCCTTTATCGCGGCCGGTCGTCACGACGACCTTATCGCCTTTTTTGATTTTCAGCTTAGCGGCCATTACAACACCTCCGGTGCCAGCGACACGATTTTCATGTGATTGGCGTTACGCAATTCGCGTGTAACCGGGCCAAAAATACGGGTGCCGATAGGCTCGCCCGCTTGATTGACCAGAACCGCTGCATTGCGGTCAAAACGGATAATGCTGCCATCGGGGCGACGAATTTCTTTCGCCGTACGCACAATAACAGCCCGCATTACATCGCCTTTCTTCACACGACCGCGCGGAATGGCTTCTTTAACGGAAACAACAATCGTGTCGCCGACAGAAGCGGTTTTCCGCTTGGACCCGCCAAGAACCTTGATGCACTGCACCCGGCGTGCGCCGCTATTATCGGCAACATCCAGATTGGTTTGCATCTGAATCATAACAAGACCTCTTATTCACCGGCGCCGGAAACAACTTCCCAGCGCTTCAATTTCGAGATGGGACGGCATTCCTGAATGGAAACTTCATCGCCGACCTTAACTGCATTATTCGCATCATGCGCGTGATAACGCTTTGATTTACGAACGGTTTTCTTCATTACCGGATCGGTAAAACGACGCTCAACATTAACGACGACGGTTTTGTCGCCCTTATCGCTGATGACCGTACCTTGCAAAATACGTTTTGGCATTGTCTTCCCCTACTCCGGCCTATTCGCCTGCTTGCGCGCCTTGCGCGGTTTTCAAACGCGCAATGGTGCGACGAACTTCGCGAATGCGCGCTGAATTTTCGAGCTGGCCCGAGGCTTGTTGAAAGCGCAGGTTCAGCTGTTCTTTTTTCAGCTTCAACAGCTCGTCAGAGAGCTGGTCGACTGTCAGATCTTTGATTTCGGACATTTTCATAATCAGCCCCTATTGACCTTCACCCGGACGCGACACAACGCGTGTGTTGACCGGCAATTTGGCGGCAGCAAGCTTCAGCGCCTCATGGGCAACATCAGCAGGCACACCATCGACTTCAAACATGATGCGGCCCGGCTTGACACGGCACGCCCAATATTCCGGCGAACCTTTACCCTTACCCATCCGCACTTCAGTCGGTTTCTTCGAGACCGGCACATCCGGGAATACACGGATCCACACTCGACCGGCGCGCTTCATATGACGCGTAATCACACGACGAGCAGCCTCGATTTGACGCGCTGTCACACGTTCCGGCGATGTGGCTTTCAGACCGAAAGAACCGAAAGTCAGCGTTGTGCCGCCTTTCGCATTGCCTTTGATCCGGCCTTTATGAGCCTTACGGAATTTCGTACGTTTCGGTTGCAACATGGTTTAGTTCCCCGCACCTTGGCGTTGCTGGCGACCAGCATCACCCTGCTCTTCGCGACGATCACGAGCCATCGGATCGTGCTCCATAATCTCGCCTTTGAAAATCCAGATTTTGACACCGCAAATGCCATAAGCCGTCATGGCTTCGGCAACGCCGTAATCAATATCGGCGCGCAGCGTGTGCAGCGGCACACGACCTTCACGATACCACTCGGTCCGCGCAATCTCGGCACCGCCAAGACGACCGCCGCAATTGATACGAATACCTTGCGCACCCAGACGCATGGCCGATTGTACGGCACGCTTCATGGCGCGACGGAAACCGACGCGGCGCTCAAGCTGTTGAGCAATGCTCTCAGCAACAAGCTGGGCATCCACCTCAGGCTTGCGAACTTCAACAATGTTCAAAACCACTTCGCTATCGGTCATTTTGCCGATGCGCTGCTTCAGCTTTTCAATATCCGCGCCTTTTTTACCGATGATGACACCGGGGCGGGCGGAATGAATGGTGACGCGGCACTTTTTGTGCGGGCGTTCGATAACAACGCGCGACACACCGGCCTGACGCAGATCTTTGACCAACATATTGCGGATTTTCAGATCCTCATGCAGCAGTTCGGCATATTCGCCCTTATCGGCATACCAGCGGGATTCCCATGTGCGGTTGACGCCGAGGCGCATACCGATTGGATTGACCTTCTGTCCCATTATGCTTTCTCCTCAACTTCGCGCACCACAATAGTAACCTGGCTGAACGGCTTCAGGATACGTGCAGCACGGCCCTTGGCGCGGGCACGGAAGCGTTTCATGACCAGATTTTTACCGACATACGCCTCGGCGACGACCAGATTATCGACGTCGAGATTGTGGTTGTTTTCCGCATTGGCGATAGCGCTTTGCAGCACTTTCTTAACTTCACCGGCAACACGACGGCGCGAGAATGACAAATCATTCAGCGCCTGTTCGGCTTTTTTACCGCGAATGAGCTGAGCCACAAGGTTCAGTTTTTGCGGGCTGGTGCGGATCATGCGGCCAATTGCCTTGGCTTCATTGTCCGGCAGCTGGCGTTGTAGCGATGCTTTGCCCATAACTAACCTCTCTTGGCTTTCTTATCGGCGGCGTGACCGTAATAGGTACGGGTCGGCGCAAATTCACCGAATTTATGTCCAACCATATCCTCGGTAACAGATACCGGAATATGCTTTTGCCCGTTATGAACACCAAAGGTCAGACCGACAAATTGCGGCAGGATCGTCGAACGACGGCTCCAGATTTTAATGACTTCATTGGTGCGCCCGCTTTCGCGCACGGCTTCTGCTTTCTTCAGCAGATAACCGTCAACAAACGGACCTTTCCAGACTGAACGTGTCATCTCAGCGACTCCTAACGTTTCTTCTTCAGATGGCGGGAGCGCAGGATATATTTATCCGTTGCCTTATTGGAGCGGGTGCGGCGACCTTTGGTCGGCTTACCCCAAGGCGTCACCGGATGGCGACCACCCGATGTCTTACCTTCACCACCACCATGCGGGTGATCGACCGGGTTCATGGCAACACCACGAACCGACGGACGTTTGCCGAGCCAACGGCTGCGGCCGGCTTTCGCCAGTTTGATATTCGACTGATCCGGATTGGATACGGCACCGATGGAGGCCATGCAGGTGCCGAGGATCAGGCGCTGCTCGCCCGAAGTCAGACGGATAATGGCGTAACCGGCATCACGACCGACCAGCTGGGCAAATGTGCCCGCCGAACGCGCGATCTGACCGCCCTTACCCGGCTTCAGCTCGATATTGTGAATAATCGTGCCGATCGGAATGGATTTCAGCGGCATGGCATTGCCCGGCTTCACGTCAACGCTTTCACCGGCAATCACCGTGTCACCGGCAGCCAAACGCTGCGGTGCAAGGATGTAGGCCTGCTCGCCATCTTCATACTTAATCAGCGCGATAAAGGCTGTGCGGTTGGGGTCATATTCCAGACGCTCAACCGTCGCCGCCACATCAAATTTTTGACGTTTGAAATCGATGATACGATAGCTGCGCTTATGACCGCCGCCACGACGGCGCGCCGTGATGCGACCGGCATTGTTACGCCCGCCTGACTTGGTCAGACCTTCGGTCAACTTCTTGACCGGCTTACCACTATGCAGGGCCGAGCGATCAACCTGAATGAGGCCACGCTGGCCCGGTGTCGTCGGTTTGTAATTCTTAAGTGCCATATCTAACCCCTAGAGACCCGTCGTCACATCGATGCTGTGACCGTCTTCCAGCGTCACGATTGCCTGTTTGACATCGTTTTGCTTGCCGCGAATACCGCGGAAACGCCTCACTTTACCCTTGCGGCGCAGCGTGTTCACGGCTTTCACCTTCACATCAAACAGCGACTCAACGGCTTCTTTGATTGTTTTCTTATCGGCATCCAGCGCCACACGAAACACCACCTGATTATGCTCAGAAGCCAGTGTCGACTTCTCGGTGATGACCGGACGGCGGATGACGTCGTAATATTGTTCGCGGCTCATTAGAAACGCTCCTCAAGGCTCGACAAGGCGGCTTTGGTCAAAACCAGCTTGTCACGACGCAGAATGTCGTAAACATTGATACCTTGCGCCGGCAGCACATCGACATGCGCGATGTTACGGGCTGCGCGGGCAAAATTCGTATCCAGCTCGGCACCATCAATAATCAGGGCATTGTCGATGCCCAGCTTGCCGAGTTGCTTTTTCAGATCCGCTGTTTTGCCGTCTTTCGACTTGGCGTCTTCCAGCACGACCAGAGAGCCATCAGCTTGCTTGCTCGACAGCGCCATTTTCAGCGCCAAGGCACGAACCTTTTTCGGCAGATCAATCGCGTGGCTACGGACAACCGGACCATGCGCTTTACCACCACCGATAAAGATATTTGATTTACGGTTACCGTGACGTGCACCGCCGCCGCCTTTTTGGCGACCGAACTTTTTCGTCGTACCGGTAATTTCACCGCGTTGCTTGGTTTTATGTGTACCGGCCTGACGTTTGGCAAGCTGATAGGTGACCATGCGTTGCAGAATATCGGCGCGCGGCTCGATACCGAAAATAGCTTCGCTCAGCGCGACTTCGCCGCTGGCTTTCGCTTCAAGTGTTTGGACTTCGGCTTTCATTATTCGCCATCCTTCTCTTCAGCAACAGCTTCTTCAGCAGGAGCCTCGGCGGCGGCTTCTTCAGCAGCAGCTTCTTCGACGATTTCCTCGACAGGCTCTTCAGCCGGTGCGTCTTCCTGCGGGGCTTCCTCAGCCACCGGGGCTGCGGTTTCTACCAGAGCCGCCGGATAAGGCAGGCCATCCGGTGTCGGCACTTTGACGGCGTCGCGCAGCAACACCCAACCGCCTTTGGCACCGGGAACCGCACCCTTCACCATCACCAGACCGCGATTTGTATCGGTCTTAATGACTTCCAGATTTTGGATGGTGACGCGGACATCGCCCATGTGACCGGCCATTTTCTTGCCTTTAAAGACTTTACCCGGATCCTGACACTGACCTGTGGAACCGTGCGAGCGGTGCGAGATTGACACACCGTGCGAGGCACGCAGACCACCGAAATTGTGACGCTTCATGGCACCGGCAAAGCCTTTACCAATCGACACACCGGTCGCATCCACTTTTTGACCTTCGATGAAGTGGTTGGCGGCCAGTTCGGCGCCCACTTCAATCAGATTATCGGCACTGACGCGGAATTCCGCGACGCGACGCTTGGGCTCGACTTTGGCTTTGGCAAAGTGGCCGCGCATGGCTTTGCTGGTGCGCTTTACCTTGGCAAAGCCTGACCCCAGCTGAACGGCTGAGTAGCCGTCTTTTTCTTCCGTGCGCTGTGCCACAACTTGACATGTGTCAAGCTTCAGCACGGTCACCGGCACATGCTTACCGGCTTCGGTAAACAAGCGGGTCATACCCATTTTTTGAACAATCAATCCGGAACGCATAATGACGTCTCCTAGCTCTAAAATCCTATGCCCTACAATTTGATCTGAACATCGACACCGGCAGGCAGGTCGAGTTTCATCAGGGCATCAACGGTTTGCGGTGTCGGGTCGACAATGTCGAGCAGGCGCTTATGGGTGCGCATCTCAAACTGGTCGCGACTTTTCTTATCAATATGCGGACCACGCAGAACCGTGTATTTCTCGATATGCGTCGGAAGCGGAATCGGGCCGCGCACATCAGCACCCGTGCGTTTTGCCGTATTCAGAATCTCGCGGGCTGAATTATCCAACACACGATGATCAAACGCTTTCAGGCGGATCCGAATATTTTGTGACTGTACCATTGTATATTCCGTTTCCAATTAAATGGGCGCGCCCCGAAAGACGCGCCCTTTATTTCACTTACTCAATAATTGCTGCGACGACGCCGGCGCCGACGGTGCGGCCGCCTTCACGGATAGCGAAGCGCAGCTTCTCTTCCATGGCGACCGGTACAATCAGCTCGACTTCCATCTC
>CBFHSX010000053.1:0-9410 GCA_965658615.1 Alphaproteobacteria bacterium
AGCGTTCGCCATGCCATGTGGTGCCGCGCAATGATGAGGAATATGGCGCCATTGCTAAATTCTTCTTTCGTTTTCCGGCTTTTCGCCGCGCCTATCGCGGCCTGCTTTATTATGCGATTGAAAAAAACTTCACTGTCTTTAACGAGGTGAAAAACGCCCGCCTGCTGATCAAGCTGTTCAACCTGCCGGGCGATTTGACCAAAATCATTGCCGATCATTTCGACGAACAGGTCACAGACCCGAAACTACGCGAGGTGTTGAAGCCGGATTATCCGGTCGGCTGCAAGCGCGTGGTCATTTCGGATGATTATTACCCGGCCCTGCAACGCGATAATGCCACGGTCGAGACGCGCGGCATTCAGGCGATTACCGAAAACGGCATTATGACCGTCGATGGCGAAGAACACGCTTTTGACACGATTATCTATGGCACGGGTTTTGCCTCGACCGAGTTTCTGGCCCCATTGGATGTGGCCGGCATTGATGGCGCCGATCTGAATAATGCTTGGAAAGACGGCGCTGAGGCCTATCTCGGCATCACCATGCCGAAATTCCCAAATTTCTTTATGCTGTATGGCCCGAACACCAATCTCGGCCATAATTCGATTATCTTCATGATTGAGTGCCAGGTGAATTACATTCTCGACTGCATCAAAAAACTGGGCACCCAAAACGCGGCCAGCATGAGCTTGAAACAATCGGCCATGGATGAATATGCCGATTTCTTGAAAGCTCGCATGGAGACGTCGGTTTTCGTGCGCGATTGCGATAGCTGGTATAAAAATGAAAGCGGCAAAGTGACCAATAATTGGCCCGAATTCACCTATGTCTATGAAGCAGCCACAAAAACCGCCAAGGTCGAAGATTATGAATTTATCGACGATGCCAAAATAGCGGCTGAATAGGGGGGTTTATGAAACGCGTATTTTTGCCGCTGCTGGCCCTTTTGGCCGCGCTGACCCCGGCGCAGGCCGAGATTATGGTTTCCGATGCGATGATTAAGCTGGGTATCGGTGACCGTCCGGCCGCCATGCATGGCACGATTATGAACCATGGCAACGCCGCCACCGCGCTGATCGGGGCCGAAAGCCCTGCCTTTCATCAAATCGAATTGCACACACACCAAACCGACGCCAATGGCATGATGCGGATGATGCAAGTGCCACGCTATGCGCTGGCGGTGCATGGGGCGATTAAATTGGCACCGGGCGGCGATCATCTGATGCTGTTTGGCTTTGCCGGACAGGCCGGTGAGACAGTTGAGGTGACGTTGAAATTCGCCAATGGCGTGGCCAAAACCGTGTCTGTGCCGACCATGGCGCGGGCCAAACGTAAAGGTCACGCGAATGGCACGGAGCATCACGGCCATTAATCGCCTTCTGCCAGCCCGCCAAATTGGCTGAACACATCGGCATCCAGCAAGACTTTGTCGCGCAATTGCATATCGGCCAGCGCAAATTCGAAACGCCGTGCATAATTGCGGGCAAAGCGATCAAAAAGCCCCTTGGTCAGGGCTTCGCGCGTGTCAAAAATGGTCACATCGCCTGAAAAATCGTCCAAAAGCGCGTAATCAACTGCTTCCAGCGCCTCGAAATCCGTGGTCAATAAGTCACCATGCAGGCGCACAATGCCGGTCGCGGTCACCACATCATCGCCGGTAACGCTGGCGCTGACCGACACGGCTGTGGCCGCGGTTTGGCGTGCCGTTTCGACGCTAATCTCCGGTATCCACCCCAGCAAATCATGCAAATTGGCCGCCATGGCAATGGCCTCGGCCCTTGTCAGCCGGTCAACGGCGGCATCTCGTGCTTCGGTTTGCTTTTCGATAAATTGCGCGCGCTGCAGAATGTCCGACAGGTCTTCGGCCAATTTTTGCTTAAGTTCGGAAAAATCCAAGGCCGACTCCTGTTTTGTTGAATGTTGCAGTAAAACCAATCAAAGAAATTTTTTCAAGAAAAGTTAATTTTTTTCCTTGCCGCGGCATTCTGTCACTCTATTTCATAATTGTTTAAACGTGGGAGTACGAACATGAACATCATTAAACATTGGAAAGTCGCTGCTGCAGCAGCTGCTGTATCCGTAATGCCGACCATCGCATCTGCCGCAGAAAACCTGCAGTCTGATGATTTTGTAGGCATTTCCTTCTGGTTGATTTCGATGGCTCTGGTTGCCTCGACTGTCTTCTTCTTCATCGAGCGTGACCGTGTGTCTGCGAAATGGAAAACCTCTCTGACGGTTTCCGGCCTCGTAACACTGGTTGCCGCCGTGCACTATTTCTATATGCGCGACGTATGGGTAGCGACAGGCGAAACACCGACCGTCTACCGTTACATAGACTGGCTCATCACCGTGCCGCTGCTTATGGTTGAGTTCTTCCTCATCCTGTCAGCCATCACGAAAGTACCGGCCGGCGTCTTCTGGCGTCTGCTCGTTGGTACAACGCTGATGTTGGTATTCGGTTACCTCGGCGAAGCAGGTTACATGAACGTAACCGCCGGTTTCGTTCTGGGTACGATTGCTTGGCTGTATGTCCTTTGGGAAATCTTCAAAGGTGAAGCCGGTCAACTGAATGCTGAAAATGCCAGCCCGGCTGTGCAATCAGCATTTAACCTGATGCGTAACATTGTAACCTTCGGTTGGGCCATCTACCCGCTGGGTTACCTGTTTGGTTACATGATGGGCTCTGTCGATGCCGACACGCTCAACATCATCTACAACCTGGCAGACGTGCTGAACAAGATCGCTTTCGGTCTGATCATCTGGCACGTAGCCGTTACGGAAAGCGAAGCTTAAGCTTCGATTTTCGTTCCATGTTTGGGGCCGGTGCTTCGCGCACCGGCCCTTTTTTGTTGCCTAATGGCGCGCGCTTTTCCAATATGGACAAAAGCTTATGAGAGGGGAAAATCATGGCACATAATCTGCGCGAAAAATGGCACGCCTATATGGACGAACCGAGCCCGGAAGCATTGGACGATATGCTGCATGATGATGTGACCTTCGTCTCGCCCGTCGTGTTTACCCCGCAGCACGGCAAACCCGTGACCATGCAATATTTGCTGTCGGCCGGTCATGTCTTTGCCGACAGCCAATTTACCTACACAAAAGAAATCGAAGCCGATGGCCGTCTGGTCATGGAGTTTGAAGCCGAGATTGACGGCAAATATATTAATGGCGTTGATATTGTTGATTTCGATGAAAATGGTTTCATTACCCAATTCAAAGTCATGGTGCGCCCCTTGCAGGCGGTTAATATGCTTTGGCAAAAAATGGGCGAACAGCTGGAAGCTGCCAAAAGCGCGTAAAGCCGCTTGCGCGCGTTTCTATTGCAGGCGATAAGAGCCTATGACTGATACCGATTTTCTTATCAAAGCAGAAGACCTTTGCGCCACGCGCCAAGGCCGCCAAGTGCTCGATCATGTCTCGCTGGCTTTGGGCGAAAAGGATTTTATCACGCTGATTGGCCCGAACGGGGCCGGTAAATCGGTTTTATTGCGCCATTTGCTGAAGCTGGAAACACCGCAAAGCGGCACGGTCACGCATCGCGAGGCTTTACGGATCGGCTATGTGCCGGAAAAATTCCATGTCGACCAAACCCTGCCCATGACGGTGGCGCGGTTTTTGGCGCTGAATAATAATCTGAAAGCCGATGCTGTTGAAGCACTGGCCGCCGAGACCCATTGCGCGAAGCTCTTATCGCGGCCAATCGGCGTCTTGTCGGGCGGCGAATTGCAGCGCGTGCTGCTGGCCCGCGCCCTGGCCGCCGACCCGCATGTGCTGATGCTGGACGAACCGGCGCAAAATCTCGACGTCACCGGTCAATTGCAGTTTTATCAATTGATTGATGATATTTTCGACAATCGAAATTTATCGGTTCTGATGGTCAGCCATGATTTGCATATGGTGATGCGCTCGACGCGCCGCGTCGTATGCATGTTCAACCATATTTGCTGTTCCGGCGCGCCTGAAAGCGTCGCCAAAGACCCCGAATTCATCGCCATGTTCGGCAAGGATATGGCGCAAATGATGTCGGTCTATCAGCACAGCCATGATCACGATCACGATCACGATCACGATCACGAGCATAATCATGGAAGGCAAGACAGGACATGATGACACCGGCGATTATCACCTGCGTGGTGCTGGCCCTGCTGGCCGGCCCGCTGGGCTGTTTTGTGGTCTGGCGGCGCATGGCTTATTTCGGCGACGGCCTGGCACATTCGGCGCTTTTGGGCGTCGCGGTTAGCTTGTTTATCGGCATTAGCGATCAAATCGGTATGATTGCGATCGCGATGCTTTTCGCCCTGTCGCTTTTATGGCTGCGCGCACAAGGCATGCTGGCGGCCGACACATTGCTGGGCATTCTGGCCCATGCAGCGCTGTCGCTCGGCATTTTGGCCATGGCGCTGATGGGGCTGGACGATGTCGAAGTGCATGATTATCTAATCGGCAATTTGACAAATGTCTCGACCGATACGCTGCCTTGGCTTATCGGCGCATGCGGTGTGGCTTTCGGTCTGCTGCTGCGGCTTTGGCCGGGGCTGGTGTTGATGACCACAAGCGAAGAACTGGCGCAAGCTGAGGGCGTATTGGTGCGCCGCTATGAATTTGTGCTGATGCTGCTGATGGGCGCGCTGGTCGCAGCGGCCGTGCAATTGGTCGGCGTGCTGCTCATCACCTCACTGCTGATTATCCCGGCCTCAACGGCGCGGCTGTTCACCAAATCGCCGGAAGCCATGGCGATTGGCGGCAGCCTGATTGCGGCACTCTCCATGCTGGTCGGCCTGCCGCTGGCCGAAAAAATGGCCGCCCCCGCAGGGCCGGCCATTGTCTCGCTCAGTGTTTCGGTGTTCTTGCTGGTGGTGTTGGGCCGCGCCGTCATGACACGCCTCAGCCCCACCGCCTCGCGCGCCTAATTGATCCAAATCGGAGAGCTGTAAGCGCGCTCTTGCAGCGTTGCCGGAATATCCGGACGTGGCGTCACACCGGCGCGCAGCGCATCCCATGTTGACCAACGACAACTCGGGTTTTCCAACACACGAACATAATAAAACGCCTGCTGACCGGATTTATATTCCGGATCACGCCAGACGGTTTTCAACTCGCTATCGCCGGTTTTTGCCGTCGCCCGGCAGGTTTTCACATCGACCTTGGCGCCATTATCAGGACAGCGATAGTTGCGGCCGGGCTTTTGGCCACCGGCGCACGCCACGTCGAACACTTTTTCGGCGCTGCTGCCATCCGGCTTCAACCAGCCCTTGACGATTTGCACACGCTGCAGCGGATAAGAATTTGCATCGCGCATCGCCCAGACCAGAAATTCCGGCTTTTGTCGTTTTTTCAGCAGCAAATCGCTGCCCATGGAGACGCCCTGCGCATAAGCCCGCTTGACCATATCGCTACGCCTCAAAATGCGGCTGTCGAAATCATCCGAGGCGAAGAAACGCAATTTAATGCGCGGGCCGGTGGTTGCATAAGCCTCTTTTCGGCGCATAGCATCGAAAATATCGCCGCGCGTATTGCTGTCGGCCCAGACGGCGGCCAGACCCGACGCGCCCCATGTCTGGAAATTATTTTCATTATAAAGGCTGCCATCCTTATTCGGCTTGTCGAGCGGCACAGAGCCGCGCAGCTTGCCATTGGCATCGACCAAACCGATTTTGGACCAGTAATTATCCTCGTCAAACGCACCGGCCCCGACATGCGTATCGGAAGCACCGATCATGCCGAATTTATACGGATTGCCACGGCCTTGCGCCTCCATTTCCAGCCCGCGCAAATAGGCTTGGCGCACATAAGACCCCTCAACGTTACTTTTATCCCATGTGCCGATGCGGAACGGCATGGTCTCAAAATCGGCAAATTCATCATTCGGCGACAAAAGCGGATGCGTTTCGCTATCGCCTTTCACCTGCGTCATCTCGACAATCGGCTCATTGCGCATACGGGTTGCCGCATAGCTCTCATCCATCGGACTGCCATCCCATTTTTTGGTCATGAACATCAGACCGTTGGAGCCGTTGGAATTATGCGGCACAGCAATGCTGTCCATGCCCTTGTCACGCAGGCCGTCCATCCACGCCCAGAGGTCTTCCGGATTGGGAGACATGATGCGGCTGAAGGGCAATACCGGCGCTTTGTCGCCCCGGAAAAACACATTGCGATGCAGGTTCTGGTTTTGCGGGCCTGAGGTAAATTCATAGCCGATCAGCGTGGTGAACTTGCCCGGCTCATTATGCCGATTGGCTGTTTCGATAATTTCCTGCCAAGCCGATTTCATAATATCGACATCGACCAAATCATCCGGCTTGTCGCTTTTATTGAGATAGGGGAAGAGTTTTTGAAACGCCCCAATGCGCTCCATTTGGGTTTTGGCTTTGCGCATTTCCAGCGAAACCGGGTGTTTTGACACTTTCTGCTTCGGGTCGTGCATGGCGGGCAGCATGCCGAGATAAATCGCATGGTCCGTGACCGATTGGAAATCCAGCGGCGCGGCGATTTTCATCTCGAAACCGGCCGGATGATTAATCGCCTCGCCCTTGGCGAAACGATAGGCATCCTCCGGCGTATTGCGATTGCCGAAAATATAAGCGTCAAACGACAAAACAGTGTGCAAATGCGTTTCACCGAACAAGACTTGTCTGTTTTCAGGCCCGTCAGCTGCCTGCAAAGCGCCGCTGGAAGCCAAAAGCGCGCCAGCCGCCACAATATGTGTCCATTTCATAATAATCCCTCCCAATTGGACAAAACTGTAACCAAACTTTAATCATCCGTCGCGCAAAATACGACGTATACAGTGCGGTTAAGGGCCCTCCCCCCTTTCGCATTCGCCCCCGACGCCCTCCCTCGTCGGGGGCTTTTTTGCCGGATGAGGGCTAAAGCGCAAAACCCATAAGCTGATAAGCGATAAGCGCAGCCGTGAAATCGGAAGCCGGTTGCCCGTCCAGCGGTGCCAATTCGACAATATCAATGCCGACGCAATGGCGGCCCTTAAGCGTGCTTTCCACCAAATCCAAAGCTTGATAAAAACCCAAACCGCCAGGCACTGGCGTGCCGGTGGCGGGCAGGACAGACGGGTCGAGCCCATCAAGGTCGAAGGTCACATAAATATGTTCAGGGAAATCATCCGGCAGGGTGACGCTTGATATATTGCCGCGTACCAATTCCGGCCCGTCATGCGTAATCACCCCATGCGCGCGCCGCGCCGTCTCTTCTTCTTCGGCCAGCGCCCGCACACCGAAACTGGCCATAGGCAGACCCTCTTTGGCCAGCAGTTTCATAACGCTGGCATGGCTATGCGTATGGCCCTGATAGGCGTCGCGAAAGTCGGCATGCGCGTCGATATGCACCAGACCGATCGGCGCATGCTCTTTTTCTTTCAGGGCATCAACCACCCCCATAACGGCGCCATAGCTGATCGAATGTTCACCGCCCAGCGTCACCGGCACATGGCCGCGTGCTGCAATGTCTTTTGTGGTGCGGCGCAAATCCGCCATCACCGCTTCAATGGCTTGCCCGCAATCGACCGGCGCATGGGTGAAAATACCGGCGGCGCAAGGCACGCGACCGGCCACCAGACGCTCGAGCTGATGGCTGGCAGCGATAATCGCCTGCGGCCCTTTTGCCGCGCCCGTACCGTAGGACACGGTTGCTTCCAGACCGCAAGGCACGACCTCAAAGCGCGCCGTCGCCATGTCATTTTCGGCGACCGCCAATTCTTCGCCAAGAAATTGATCCTGCATCAGGAGAGCCTTCCTTCGAAATCGGTATAATCGAATTGCTTGACCAGACGCAGCGCATCGGTCTGGCTATTCCATATCGCAATGGACGGCAATTGAATGCCGTTAAATGTCGTTGTCTTAACCATAGAATAATGCGCTTGATCGAGAAACGCCACGCGCTGACCGGCCAGCGGCACATGCGCGAAAGCATAATCGCCGATCATGTCCCCGGCCAGACAGCTCGGCCCGCCGAGCCGTACCGACACACCCCCACCCTCGCCCAACAGCGCCGGACGATAAGGCGCTTCGATCACATCGGGCATATGCGCGGTGGCGGAAACGTCAAGAATGGCGACCGGGCCGTTATTCTCGGTCACGTCCAACACCTCGCCGACCAAAATGCCGGCGTCAAAAGCGACGCTGGTGCCGAGCTCGAGATAAAGCTGCACGCCCAGCGCATCGCGTAATTCTTTCAGCAATGCAACCAGCCCGTCGCGGTCATAATCGGGGCGTGTAATCAGATGCCCACCGCCCAGATTGAGCCAATCGAGCTTGTCTTTTTGGCTGTCGAGAAACGGACGCACCGCGGCGACCGTGCGGGCCAGCGGGTCAAAACCCTGCTCGCACAGCGTGTGCATATGAATACCGCGAATGGTATCGGGCAATGTGTCGATTTGCGAGACCGGCTGGCCAAGCCGCGAGCCGGCCGCGCAGGGGTCGTATTTTTCAATCTCGCCTTCCGAATGCTCGGGATTAATCCGCAGCCCCGCATCTGCCCGGCCCAGCCCGGCGGCAAATTTGTCTGCCTGCGCCAAGCTGTTGAACACCACATGATCCGACAAGGCGGCAATGTCGCCAAACTCAGACGGCTTAAAGGCCGGCGCATAAGTCGCCAGCTTGCCGCCATAATGTGCGCGGGCCAGCTTGGCCTCCCAAAGGCCCGACGCGCATGTGCCGGCCAAATAATCCGCCACCATCGGTGCCAGCGACCACATCGAAAAGCCTTTCAGGGCCAGAAGAATATCCGCGCCCGATGCGTCGGAGACCGCCCTCAGCTCGCGCAGATTATCGCGCAGCTTCACCTCATCCACCACAAAGCACGGGCTTGGCACACGCGACAGGTCAAATTGCGCGAAGCGTCCGGCACCGGTGGATTGGGTTTCCATCATGGCTAAAAATCCAACGGCCCGTCGCGCGTCACATACTGCCAAGGCAGACCGTTTTCGTTCAGCATGGCCATAAACGGGTCGGGGTCGAGTTGCTCAAGATTGAACACGCCCGGCTGCATCCACGTGCCGTCCAGCATCAGCGCCGCGCCAATCATCGCCGGCACGCCGGTCGTATAGCTGACGGCTTGCGAGCCGACCTCGGCAAAACACGCCTCATGATCGCAAATATTATACAGATAAACGGTCTTCTCAGCGCCGTTTTGCACACCACTGACAATATTACCGATACAGGTTTTTCCCTGCGTCGTCTTGCCGAGATCGCCGGGATTGGGCAGCACGGCTTTGAGGAATTGCAGCGGGACAATTTCCTTGCCCTCATAAAGCACCGGCTCAATAGCGGTCATGCCGACATTTTGCAGCACTTCAAGATGCGTCAGATAGGCGTCGCCAAACGTCATCCAAAAGCGCGCGCGCTCAAGCTCCGGATAATGCTTGGACAGGCTTTCCAATTCCTCGTGATACA
>CBFHSX010000054.1:0-9251 GCA_965658615.1 Alphaproteobacteria bacterium
GGTCGGTCTGGCCATTGCCGTGTCGAATATTGACGAGGTGATTGCGTTGATCCGCAAAGCCCCGTCGCCGCAAACGGCGCGTGAGCAATTGATGGAGCGCGACTGGCCGGCCGCCGATGTGGCAGAGCTTATCGCGTTGATTGATGACCCGCTGCACCGCGTTTCCGATGCCGGCACTTACAAGCTGAGCGAAGCGCAAGCCCGCGCCATTCTTGAGCTGCGCCTGCAACGCCTCACCGCTATGGGGCGTGACGAGATTGGCGATGAGCTGAAGCAATTGGGCGAAACCATTGCCGATCTGTTGGATATTTTGCGCTCGCGCGAACGCGTGATGGCGATTATTCAGGCCGATTTGGCGGACGTAAAAAAAGAATTCGCCACGCCGCGCCGGTCCGAGTTTATCGAGCATGATGGCGAGGTGGATGATGAATCACTGATCCCGCAAGAGGATATGGTGGTGACGGTAAGCCATGGCGGTTACATCAAACGTGTGCCGCTCTCCACTTATCGCGCGCAACGTCGCGGCGGTAAGGGGCGGTCCGGCATGGCGACCAAGGATGAGGATTTCGTCAGTCGTATCTTTGTCGCCAATACGCACCAGCCCGTGCTGTTCTTCTCGACCACGGGCATGGTCTACAAAATGAAGGTCTGGAAGCTGCCGGCCGGCAACCCGCAATCGCGCGGCAAGGCGCTGGTCAATCTGCTGCCGCTGGATGAGGGCGAGAGTATTGCTGATATTATGGCCTTGCCGTCGGATGAAAGCACATGGGGCGATTTAAACGTCATGTTTGCGACCAGCTTCGGCAATGTGCGGCGCAATGATTTGTCGGATTTCATCTCTATTAACCGGAATGGCAAGATCGCCATGAAGCCGGATGAGGGCGAGCGGATTATCGGCGTCGAGACCTGTTCAGATGCCGATGACGTGCTGCTGACCAGTTCGAGCGGGCGCGCCATTCGTTTTCCGGTCGAAAAAGTGCGCGTCTTCCGCAGCCGTAATTCTACCGGCGTGCGCGGTATCAAGCTCGATGAGGGGGCCAGCGTTATCTCTTTGGCCATTTTGCGCGGCTCGGACGCCACACCGGCCGAGCGGGCAACCTATCTGAAACAGGCCGCCGCCATTCGCCGTGCGGCGGCAGGCGAGGACGCCGAGATTGAAGAAATTGCGAGCGACGATGAAGAGGTCACGGAAGAAGTGGCGCTGTCATCGGAACGCTATGCTGAAATGGGCGCCAATGAACAGTTCATTCTGGCTGTCAGTGAGAACGGCTATGGCAAGCGTTCCTCAGCCTATGAATATCGTGTCTCGGGACGCGGCGGTAAGGGCATTATCGCAATGACCGTGACGGCGCGTAATGGCGACCTGTTGGCCGCTTTCCCGGTTGAGGAGAGCGATCAGATTATGCTGGTGACGGATGGTGGCACGCTTATTCGCTGTCCGATCGATGATATCCGCATTGCCGGACGCAATACGCAGGGCGTTACCATCTTCAAAACCGAGGATGATGCGCGCGTGGTTTCGGTTGCCCATTTGGGCGAAACGTCAGAGGATGATGACGCCAATGACGATGATGGTGACGCGGCGGGGGACGCCGCAGCGGAAACAGGCGAGGAGGGCTAAATATGCGAATTGGCCTTTATCCGGGCAGTTTTGACCCGATTACCAATGGTCATATCGACATTATCAAGCGCTCGCTTGTGCTGGTCGATCGGCTGATTATAGCGATCGGCGTCAGCGCCACCAAAACGCCGCTATTCAGCTTTGAGCAACGCCAAGCCATGCTGGAAGCCGAGATTGGCCCGCTGGCGGCTGATCTGGGCGTTGAAATGCAGGTCATCAGCTTTCAGGACTTGCTGGTCAATGTGGCGCGCACCAATGGTGCGCAAATCATCATTCGAGGCTTGCGTAATGGCGAGGATTTCGAGTATGAAGCGCAAATGACGGCGATGAACCGCACAATGGCGTCTGAGGTAGAGACGGTTTTCCTTTCCGCTTCGCCTGAAACGGCGCATATTTCCTCGACTTTGGTGCGGCAAATCCTATCTATGAAGGGCGATATCAGTCCTTTTGTACCAAAGTCTGTTTTAGATAATCTGTAATATAAACAATTAGATAACTGGAGAATATCATGCGTTACTTGATAGCATTGGGGGTAATCTTCGCCTTGGCTATGGCGCCTGTTGCACAGTTGAACACGGCACAAGCCGATAACCACGCCAAGAGTCACAAGGAGACGATTATGTTGTTGGAGTTAAAAACCGGTACGGTGAAAATTGCCCTGCGCGAAGACCTCGCCCCGGGCCATGTAGAGCGTATCAAGACGCTGATTGGCGAGAAATTTTACGATGGGATTATTTTCCACCGTGTGATTGACGGCTTTATGGCGCAAACAGGCGACCCGACCGGTACCGGCATGGGCGGCTCCGATTACCCGGATCTGCGGGCTGAATTCTCCGATGCACCGTTTAAGCGCGGCACATTGGGGATGGCTCGCTCGCAGCACCCGGATAGCGCCAATAGCCAGTTTTTCATCTGCTTTGACGATGCAACATGGCTGAACGGCCAATATACCGTATTTGGTGAAGTGGTTGAGGGCATGGAGCATATTGATGCCATTGCCAAGGGCGAGCCGCCGGCCAATCCGGACAAAATCATTTCCATGCGCTTGCAAGACTGACGCCCCATGCAGGTCGATGATTTCGATTTTGACCTGCCGGAAAGTCTGATTGCGTTAAGACCTGCACAGCCGCGCGACACTGCGCGGCTGTTGCACATTCCGGCCAACAATGACCCGGCAGGTGGGTTCGGCGATCGCACGATGCGCGATCTGCCCGATTTGCTGCGCGCCGGTGACGCGCTGGTCGTCAATGTGACCAAGGTTATTCCGGCGCGCCTGCTGGGGGTGCGCCACCGCGAAGGGGCCGAAGGCGCCAAAACTGAAATCACGTTGACGGAGCGCCTCGGTCCGGTCGATTGGAGGTGTTTTCTGAAACCGGCCAAGCGGGTAAAAGACGGCGATATCATCGCCTTTGGCAATGTAGAGGCGCTGGTCTCTGCGCGCCAGGGCGGCGAGGCGCAATTGAGCTTTCAAATCGCGGCCGATGCCATGGAAACGACATTGGCGGAACTCGGCACCATGCCGCTGCCGCCCTATATCGCCGGCAAGCGCGCGCCGGATGCACAAGATAATGATGATTATCAAACCCTATTCGCCCGCGAGGAGGGCGCAGTCGCTGCGCCGACGGCGGGCCTGCATTTCACACCTGAATTGGTCGACAGGCTGAAGGCCAAGGGTATCAGCTTTCACGAGGTGACGCTGCATGTCGGCCCGGGCACGTTTTTGCCGGTCAAAGTCGACTCCCTTGCCGAGCATAAAATGCACGGTGAATGGGGGCAGGTAACGGCCGAAACCGCCGCCGCTTTGCGGCACGTAAAACAGGATGGTGGCCGCGTGGTATGCGTCGGCACAACCTCGCTGCGCTTGCTGGAAAGTGCGGCGCGTGAAACCGGCACGATTGAGCCGTTTGAGGCCGTGACCGATATCTTCATCACACCGGGGTTCAAATTCAAAGCGGCTGACATGTTGATGACGAATTTCCACTTGCCGCGCTCGACCCTGTTCATGCTGGTGGCGGCCTTTAGCGGCTATGCGCGCATGAAAGCCGCTTACGCTCACGCCATTGCTGACGGCTACCGGTTTTATTCCTATGGTGACGGCAGTTTGCTGGAAAAGGCTGAGTGATGAAATTTACGCTGCATAAAACCGACAATATGGCGCGCCGCGGGACGATTGAGACCCCGCGTGGCGAGATACGCACACCGGCTTTTATGCCGGTCGGCACAGCCGCGACCGTGAAAGCCATGTATCCGCAGCAAGTGCGCGAATTGGGTGCCGATATTGTGCTCGGCAATACCTATCATCTAATGCTGCGCCCGGGCGCGGAAGAAGTCGCGGCGCTTGGCGGCCTGCAAGAGTTTATGCAATGGGATGGGCCAATACTGACCGATAGTGGCGGTTTTCAGGTGATGTCGCTTTCAAAGCTCGCCAAAATGAGCGAGGCGGGCGTCAAGTTTCAAAGCCATATTGACGGTGCCGATTATATGCTGACACCGGAGCGCAGCATTGAGATCCAAACCCTACTGGGGGCCAATATTCGCATGGTGCTGGATGAGTGCACGCCGTTTCCGGCGACCCATGAGCAGGCCGAGACATCTATGCAGCTTTCCATGCGCTGGGCCGAACGCAGCAAAAATGCGTTTGCCGAATATGATGCCGGGCTTGGCGATGCGCTATTCGGTATTGTGCAGGGCAGCGTCTATGAGGATTTGCGCCATCGAAGTATTGAAGAGCTGCAGCAAATCGGCTTTGACGGCTATGCCGTGGGCGGTCTGGCAGTCGGTGAGGGCCAGGAGATGATGTTGAATGTGCTCGACTTCACCATGCCCGCCATGCCGCAGGATAAGCCGCGCTATCTGATGGGCGTCGGCACGCCGAGTGATTTGGTCGAGGCCGTCGCGCGCGGCATTGATATGTTTGATTGCGTCATGCCGACCCGCGCCGGTCGCCACGGCACCGCCTATACATGGCGCGGCATGGTCAATATCCGCAATGCGCGTCACAAAGACGACCCGCGACCGCTCGATGAGGCCAGCCCGTGCGAGGCCAGCAGCCGTTATAGCCGCGCCTATCTTCACCATTTACATCGCTGCGGCGAATATCTCGGCGCCATGCTTTTGACATGGCACAATCTGGCATTTTATCAGGAATTAATGGCGGCGATGCGCGCGGCCATTGCCGAAGGGCGGTTTGAAGCGTTTCGGGCCGACTTTAGAGCCCGCCAAGCAGAAGGCGATATCGCCCCGCGCTAAGTCATATTATAGCCATATTTTTGACCGAGCTTTTCGATGCGCGCACTGTGGTGCGCCCAGTCAAAAAGGAAAATAAAATGACACCGAAATGCCCCCGCAATTTTTCATTGCCGATGCTTGGCTCAGCTTTTGTGTTGGCCGCTTGTATGCCGCCCGGCCCGGTGCAATTGGTGGCCGAGGATTATCGTGCCGATGCCGAAAACGGCGGGGCTTTTGCCCAAACCCAATTTGGACAGGGTTTTTTGCTTGGCGAGCAAGGCGATTTAGACAAAGCGCGCTATTGGCTGGGGCTGGCCGCAGCGCAAAATGAGCCGCAGGCGATTTATCTTTTGGGTGCCATGCACGAGCGAGGCCATGGGCTTGAAAAGGATATGGCACAGGCGCATGCGCTTTATATGCGGGCGGCGCGGCTAAACAACGGCCCGGCGCAAGAAGCACTGGCGCGGGTTTCTGCGCTGGGGCTGATGGGGCCACCGGATTATGTCGAAAGCCATAAATGGCATGTGCTGAGTAACAAACACGGCAGAATGTTTTACGCCGCTGATTTTATGGCGCGGACCAAACTGACGGCGCAGCAGATTAAACTGGCCGAGGCCGAAGCGGCTAAAATTGAGGCCGGTTTCTAGCCTAAATAAACCGCATAAGCAGCGTGGAAGCTGCCCAATGCCGCTCCGATCAATAGGATGAGCGTGGCGATAAAGCCAATCGTGAAACCGCGCCCGCGCTTGCTGCTGTCTTTGTAATACCCAAGCGCAAACAGCACGCGGCCAATCGGGAAAAACACACCGATAATGCCGGCCCAGAAATCGGAGATTGTGATGGCGAACAGCCACAAAGCAGGCAGGAACAGCATCATCATTTCAAATGTGTTTTCATAGGCGCGCATGGTGCGGTTAAACGCATCAGGGCCGCGATGTTCGGGCGCTTGAATACCGTGTTCGCGACGCGCCTTGCCGATTTGTGTCGCCATCCAAAAATATACGAAAAGCGTTATAATCGTGATGCATGCAGCCAGTGGATAAGCAGTCATTTTGTCCCCCAAAATTCAATTTTCTAGATTGGCTCTATCACCAAAATTTCAGTGCTCCAAGCCCTAAACGCGCGGCTTGGTTTTCTTGATTATACCGGTGAAGGTCGTCAATGTCGTATCGCCGACAAATGTCCGCCCGCGAACAAAAACCAGACTGCGCGTGTTGCGTGTCACTTCGCCCTCAGCATAAATATTCTCGCCAATCGGCGCGCCGCTGGCCAAAAAATCGGTCTGGCAGGTCAGTGTCACTGAATGGGTCTCGGCCAAGGCGTCTTCGGCAATCACAAACAGCGCGTAATCGGCAAAGGTCATCAGCAGGCCGCCATGCAAAAAGCCGCCTCCATTCATATGTTTTTCCTCGCATTTGAAAGCCGATAGGTGATTGCCGGTTTCAGGATCGAGTTTCATGTAAAACGGGCCGGCGACATCCTCATAAGGGTCAACACCATCCCAAATGGTCCAACCATTTTCAGGGCTCAGTTCTTCGCTCATAAAAATCTCCTTCGCTTGGCGCGGAGATTAGAGACATTTGGCCGGCGAGGGCAAGTGTTTAGTCAGATAAAACCGTACCGGCGACCTGCGGCAATGCGGCCATATTGGCGGCGCCGGTCAAAAAGCAAGTGAGGCGCATTTGTTGCTGCCAGTCGCCCAGCTTTGCAACCAGTCTAGCCGTGGCTTTATCATGCGGCAAGTCGAGCGCGGCGGTAAGAAACGGTCCGGCGGCGGCCGTAAAATCTGCGCCGCTCCATATCGCCTTGGCGGCGTCGAGCCCGTGCTGAATGCCACCGGACGCGATGACCGTTAGCCCGTGCATGTGGCCGCGCTTGGCCTGCACAGCTTGCAATGCTTCCAAAGTGGTGATGCCCCAATCGAGAAACGGTGCGAACACATCATCGCCACCATCACGGCGAGCCTGCTCGATGCGCGTCCAATTTGTACCGCCCAGACCGGCCAATTCGACATGGCGCACACCGGCCAGATAGAGACGCTCAATCGTCTCAACCGACAGACCGGCGCCGACTTCCTTGACGCATATCGGCACGGGTAGGGTTTCGATAAGCCGCCCCAGCGCGTCGGTTAGCCCTCGCCAATCCGTATTGCCGCCGGGCTGCACGGCTTCTTGCAGCGGGTTTAAGTGGACCATCAGCGCATTGGCTTCGACCATTTCAACCGCGCGACGGGCCATGTCGAGCCCTTCGGGTTTAACCAATTGCGCGCCGCCCAAATTGCCGAGCAAAAACGCATTGGGCGCGTGGCGGCGTAATTCTTTGCTGCCCTCAGCCGCCCAGTCGGCCGACAGGGCCGTGCGTTGCGAGCCGAGCGCCAGCGGAATATTGGCGGCCTCCGCTGCTTCGGCCAGCGCCAGATTGAGCGCATCGCCGCGTGATGTGCCGCCGGTCATGGCACCGATCATTAGTGGCATGGTGAAGCGACGGCCCAATAAAGAGGCCTCGGTTGTGACTTCCTCGAGCGCCAATTCGGGCAGTGCTTGATGGGTCAGCTTGACCCGTTCAAAGCCGGTCGGCTTTTGCGCCTGCGCGTGTGGTTGCGCCGCCAAATCGAGATGTTGGTCTTTGCGTTTTTCGTGGTCACGCGGCTGCATGGCGCGTCTCCTGTAGCTTGTCGGTAACGAGATCGAAGCCGTCAATCAGCACCATATGCGGCACGGTGAGCGCCGCCAGACCGATAAACAGACTGCGCATTAAGCTGTCGCCCAAGTGAGCTGCATCCAGCAATATGGTGGCAATGGCTATGGCGGCAACGGCGATAACGGCCAGCCCGGCCGCCAGCATTTTATTGTGCGGCGTGTTGAGGCGCTCATCTGCCGCCAAACGGGCAAAGTGGCGCGCGCTATGTATGGCGCAAAAATACAATGCAAAAGCCACAAGCGGCGGCACAATCCAAGCCAGCACAATCAAAGCACAAATCTCGCCAATCGCGGCTAGGCTAAGGCGCGCGCGCATAATGGCAATGCCGAAGGCGGCCAGCCAAAGCAGAAACATCATATGCAGCCCGACAAATAGCGGCCATATATCAGCCCCCGCATGCGTCAGAAGCCTGAACAAGGCCGTTACCTCTCCCGCATGCGCCAAGGCAATATGCATGATAAAGCCGCCATGCAGCATCGCCCGCCATGGCAGGTCTTGACGCCCATAGGCCAGCGCGTCACCGCGCCCGAAATGATATAGGGTGAGGGCCAAAAACGCTGTCAGCGCCATCAGCGGCGCGGTCAACCAAAGCCCGATAACCAGTAAGGCGGTGGCGATATAAGCCAGTATGAAGCCCGCCAGCTTGAGGCGATTATCGACAAAGCGCGTTGTCATGGCCAGCCCGGCATCGGCCGCGCCATGCGGCACACCGATGAGCAGCACGGCCAGCAGAGCCACCATGTCGAGCGGGCCGATCATACCACGCTCCGCAAAAACGGGGCTTTCGGCACAGCCATAATAACCCGCAACAGGGTTGCGAGGCGTGCCCGCCCATTCATGAAAGCGGCGAACTCATCGCCTTGCAGGTGCTGCGCCATGGCGAGAAAAATATCGGGTGCTTGCGCGGGAAAGCGCGTCAGCACACGCAGAAACACTTGGTCCATCCAGCTCTCAAAGCGGCTTGTGCCCGGGCGCACTTTGCCGGTTTGCCCCAGCGTGTTGATCTGTCGATGGATTTGGTAAAACGCATAGCCGCTGGAGGCGCGCAAAGCCCCGCCGGCCAAGCCGACCCCCATGCCCGGGCCATGATGGCGCAGGCGCGCCATCGGGATGACGCCGTGCTCGCGCGTCGTTTGGCTGAAGCCGACATGGCCGTAATGCGCCGCCAAATAAGCTTTGATCTGCTCATTATACCAATCTTGCGGTTGGACGTCGCGCGAGAACATGGTCGACTCGACCAGCGCCCGGCGATCAGAAAAGGGCAGCAAATAGATGAAATGAACGCCGTGGCTTTGCGTGACCCGAAAATCCATCAAAATTGCCGTTTCGGGGTCGAAGCAGGCCCGGTCTGCGGTAACTTCCAGACCACCGAAATGTTGCAGCAAGCAGTCCTGTGGAGCTTCATAATGGGCTGTGTCATACAGCTTACAGCCCATCTGCGCGGCGTCCTGTTTCGATAATTTGCGCGCGATGTAATCCACACGCTCGCCGAGTTGCGCCGCCAAATGCCCTTCATAGTCGGCCGAGGCGAGGGCGCGATAGATGCTGCGGCTGCCTCGTAATGTGGCGCACCCGTCGGGACTGACAATTTGCCATTTTTGCCAATCGCCTTTCGCCATGCGGCGCGGTGTATCGAGATAGCTCTCACCGGTATCCCAATAACCCCATATATGGTTTGGGCGCGGCGCGCTGTCGCCATAAA
>CBFHSX010000055.1:0-9029 GCA_965658615.1 Alphaproteobacteria bacterium
AAACCCTGCTCCAAGACTATCCAGCGATTGCATAACCTTAAGTCGTTTCTCAGCACCTTCTGTTAAGCCACTGTTTTCATTGTATGTTAAATAAGCATAGGCGCGCGTTTTGGATCGCCCGACGCGGCCGCGCATTTGGTAAAGCTGCGCCAGCCCAAAGCGATCGGCGCGGTGAATGACTATCGTATTGGCTGAGGGGATATCCAGTCCGCTCTCAATGATTGAGGTGGAGAGCAGCGTGTCATATTCGCCGTCATAAAAGGCGTTCATGCGGGTTTCCAATTCGCCCCCCGCCATTTGGCCATGCGCCATGACAAATTTGATTTCCGGCACGGTTTCGCTCAGATAGTCGGCCATTTCCGCCAAATCGGCGATACGCGGCACAATAATGAAGCTTTGCCCTGCTCGGTATTTCTCGCGCAGAAGGGCTTCGCGGATACCGACCGCGTCAAATGGCGTGACATAGGTGCGTACGGCCAAGCGGTCGACCGGCGGCGTGGCGATGAGCGACAGGTCGCGCACACCGGTCAGCGCCATTTGTAATGTGCGTGGAATGGGTGTGGCAGTCAGCGTCAACATATGCACTTCGGCGCGCAGTTTTTTCAGCCGCTCCTTATGCACCACACCGAAATGCTGTTCCTCATCAACAATCACCAGACCGAGGCGTTGAAATTCGACGGTTTTGGCCAGCAGGGCATGGGTGCCGATAACAATATCGACCTCGCCGTTTTGCAGCCCATCTTTGGTTTTGCTTGCTTCTGCCGTTGAGACCAAACGCGATAATTCGCGGATCTCGACCGGCAGACCGGCAAAACGCTGGCGGAATGTTTTGGCGTGTTGGCGCGCCAGCAAAGTGGTCGGGGCCACCACCGCTACTTGTTTGCCGGCCATGGCGGCAATAAAGGCGGCACGCAGCCCCACTTCGGTTTTGCCAAAGCCGACATCGCCGCAAATCAGCCGGTCCATCGGGCGGCCGCTCGACATGTCATCCAGCACGGCTTCAATGGCGTCGAGCTGATCTTCGGTTTCCTCAAATGGGAAGCGCGCGGCAAATTCGTCAAACATGCCGGTCTCGGGCAGCAGCTTCTCGCCCTCGCGCATGGCGCGTTCCGCAGCGATTTTGATCAGCTCATCAGCGATCAGTTTGAGCTTTTCTTTCAGCCGCGCTTTGCGCATTTGCCACGCCGTGCCGCCGATTTTATCGAGCTGCACGGTCATATCATCACCGCCAAAGCGGCTTAGCAATTCGATATTCTCAACCGGCAGGAACAGCCGCGAGTCGCCGTGATAGACCAGCTTCAGACAATCATGCGGCGCGCCACCAACATCAATGGTTTGCAGCCCCTCAAAGCGGCCAATGCCGTGCTCGACATGCACCACATGGTCGCCCGGATTGAGGCTCGACGCTTCAGTGAGGAAGTTTTCGGCTTTTTTGCGGCCCGGTCGGCGCACCATGCGGTCACCAAGAATATCCTGCTCGGTCACCACACTCAGCGTGCCGGTGGTGAAGCCATTATCCATGCCGCACACCGCCATGACCGGCGCATGGCCGCTATCCGCGGCGCGCCAATTTGGCAGCAAGGGCGGCGTATCGGCCCCGTGTTCGTGCAACAATCCGGCAAGGCGTTCTTGCGCCCCGGCGCTCGACGCCATAATCACGACGCGGCGCCCGGCTTTGGTCTCGCTATCCATATGCGCCACCACGGCGTCAAACAGATTGACCGTCTCCTGTTTGCGCTCGGCGGCGAAATTGCGCCCCTCATGCCCATCGAGATTGAGCTTTTGCGGGTCGCCTTCCGGATGCCGAAAGCCGCCGATCAGACGCCAGCGCGCATTGCCAATGTGCTGTGCCCATTCATCGGCCAGAATATAAAGCTGCTCCGGCGGCAGGGGCTTGATGATGCGACGACCTTTTTCAGCGCTCTCCATCGCCTCGTGCCGCGCCTCATAATAATCGGTAATCTGCTCCAAGCGATCACCATAAGCGCCGTCAATCTGCGCATCGGCCACGTAAAGGCACTCGCCGCAATGGTCAAATAGCGTCTCCATTGTGTCGTGAAACAGCGGCAGCCAATGCTCCATGCCTTGGTGCCGCGCGCCTTCGCTAATGGCGGTGTAAAGCGGGTCTTCATCCATCACTGTGCCGAAAATTTGCACATAGCCACGGCGAAAACGCAGGATCGCCTCATCATCGAGATGCACCTCACCGGCGGCTGTCAGCTCCAAGCTTTGTAACTGGCCGACGGTGCGCTGGCTTTCGGCCTCAAACGGGCGAATGCTTTCCAGCGTATCACCGAATAAATCGAGCCTCACCGGGGCCTCACTGCCCGGCGCATACAGGTCGATAATGCCACCGCGTATGGCATAATCGCCCGGTTCCATGACAGTCGAGCACCGGCTATAGCCATTGCCGGCCAAAAACGCTGTCAGCCCGTCAACATCAATGATTTGCCCCGGTCGCATGGCGCGCGATAGGCCTGCCACTTGCGCGCGCGCCGGCAGACGTTGCGCGGCGGCAGAGATCGTGGTTATGAGGATATGCGCCTGCCCCTCAAGCTGCGGCAGGGCTGCCAGCGTCGCCATGCGCGCCGACATGATAGCGGTTTGCGGCGACAAGCGGTCATAAGGCAGGCAATCCCATGCAGGTAGATAAAGCTGCTCAATATCCGGCGCAAAAAATGTCAGCATATTGCGTATCGCGGCCGCTGCCGAAGCGTCGCGGGCGATATACACCAAACGGCCGTTTTGCGCGCGCGCCATATCGGCCAGCACTAAGGGCTGGAACCCCTCCGGCGCGCCGCCAATATGCAGCGTCCCGTCTGTCGCAATAAGTGTGTCGAGCTGCGCTTGTGTCACGCCGATCCTTTTTGTTTTTGCGGCTTACATATAGTCGAGGCTGAGCAAGCGGTCGAGCAATGGCGAGCGCAATTCCTCCGGTACGCTCTCGCGCCCGGTTGCCCATGTGAACAGCTTGTCATCGGGCAATTCGAGGATGCGCTGATAATCGGCCAATGCCTCATCCGGCAGATCGGCCAGCACGGTCTCGGCAAATTTCGTGAAGATGATATCCATCTCCTTAATGCCGCGATGATTGGAGCGGAAATAAAGTTTGCGCCGGGCGGCGTCGAGCTGTTGCATAGGTTTGTCCTCTTTGCGCGCTTTATAGCAGACCGAGCGTTTGTGTCACCCGACAGACTGTCGCTGTGCGTCATATAGGTGGTTTTGTGTGTTAGACTATGGCCGAGTCGCAAAATAGGAAGCCGATGCGCCCGAGCCAGTTAGACCCGCTATTCGCAGATGCCACCACACTGCCCGGCATTGGGCCGAAACTCGGCAAGCTGCTTGCCGCGTTTACCGGCGATAAGGTGATTGACTTGCTGCATCACCTGCCGAGCAATCTCATTGACCGGCAATACCGCCCGCCTCTAAATCTGGTTGAGGATGGCCGCATTGCGACCTTTGAGGTCGAGGTGGTGAAGCATGAAGCGCCGCGGCGGCGCAATCTGCCGTATCGCATTTTGTGTCAAAACGATAGCGGCTATTTGTCTTTGGTGTTTTTCCACGCGCGCGGTGATTGGCTTGGCAAATCCATGCCTGAGGGCGCCGTGCGAATGGTTTCTGGCCGCGTCGAGCGGTTCCGCGAAAATCTGCAAATCGTGCATCCTGACCATATGCTATCAAAAGCCGCTTTTGAGGCGCTGCCCGTCATTGAGCCGGTTTATCCACTCACCGCGGGGCTGTCGGCCAAGGTTTTGATGAAGGCCATTCAGGCAGCCTTGCCGGCCCTACCAAACCTGCCCGAATGGCAGGAGGCCAATTGGCTGGCGCAGCGAGGCTGGCAGAGCTGGCGCGAGGCGGTTTTGCAAGCGCACCGACCCGACGCCAATGATGCGCTCGACCCGCATCATCCGGCGCGCGCGCGCCTTGCTTATGATGAATTGCTGGCGCATCAGCTGGTGCTGGCTTTGGTGCGGCGACAGCGAAAACAACTTGCCGGCCGTGCCTATCCGAAGGCCGGAGAGCTGCCCGAAAAGCTTCTCAAGCTGCTACCTTTTCCGTTGACCGGCAGTCAGGAGCAAGCGGTTGCTGATATTCGTACCGATATGGCGGAGCCGACGCGCATGCTGCGCTTGTTGCAGGGCGATGTCGGCAGCGGCAAGACAGTGGTTGCAGTGATGGCCATGTTGCAAGCGGTAGAAAGCGGCGCGCAGGCGGCGCTGATGGCACCGACCGAAATTCTGGCGCGCCAACATGCCGAGACGCTGGGGCCATGGCTTGATGAATTGGGCGTGAGCTGGCAACTCATGACGGCGCGCAATAAGGGCAAGCTGCGCCAAGAAAGCCTCACCACACTGGCTGAAGGTGGCGTGCAAATCGCTATCGGCACGCATGCGCTGTTTCAAGATGATGTGACATTTCAAAATCTCGGCCTCGCAGTGGTCGATGAGCAGCACCGCTTTGGCGTGCAGCAGCGCATGGCGCTATCGTCAAAGGGTGACGGCGTCGATGTGCTGGTAATGACGGCGACGCCGATTCCGCGGACACTGACCCTGACCGCCTATGGCGATATGGATGTGTCGCGCATGCCGGATAAACCGCCGGGGCGCAAACCGGTCGATACGCGCGTCATCTCAATGGATCGCTATGGCGATGTGGCGCAAAGTCTTGGCAATGCCATGCGCGAAGGCGCACGGGTCTATTGGGTCTGCCCGTTGGTCTCGGAGAGCGAGTTGGTTGATCTGGCGGCGGCGGAAGACCGCGCCAAGGCGCTGCGTCAGCTTTATGGCGATGCAGTCGGGCTGGTGCATGGGCAAATGCCTGCGGCAGAAAAAGACGCGGTAATGGCGCGCTTTGCGGCCGGGGACATCTCCATTTTGGTGGCGACGACGGTGATTGAAGTCGGCGTGAATGTGCCCGAGGCAACGGTGATGGTGATCGAGCATGCCGAGCGTTTCGGGCTGGCGCAATTGCACCAGCTACGTGGACGTGTCGGGCGCGGGTTGGATAAATCAAGCTGCGTGCTTTTATATCGTGGGCCGCTGGGCGAGACGTCAAAAGCGCGACTTTCGATTATGCGCGATACGGAAGACGGGTTTCGCATCGCTGAAGAAGATTTACGCTTGCGCGGTGCGGGCGAGGTTTTGGGCACGCGGCAAAGCGGCTTGCCGCTCTTTCGCTTGGCTGATCTCGAAGCGCACGCTGATTTGCTGCCTGCCGTGCATGATGATGTCAAACTCATGCTTGCGCGTGACCCGCATCTCGAAACTGAACGTGGTAAGGCGTTGCGCGCCCTGCTCTATCTATTCCGTCGCGATGAGGCGATACGGTTTTTGCAGTCCGGCTAGTTTTCGCGGAACACGACCGAGGTGGCACGGCTAAACGGCGTCATCACATAATCGAGAATAGTGCGCTTGCCGCCGACAATATCGATGACAACCTCCATGCCCGATACCAAATTAGCCATGCGTTGCGTGCCTGAGAAACGCCCATCGATAATCTCGACATAGGTCTCGTAATAGGCTTCGCCGTTGCTCGGCTGGGTTGTGTTACCGGCGATTTTTTGAACGCGGCCGGTTAGCGCGCCATAGCGCGCGGCGTCAAACGCGGTAATGGATATTTCTGCGCGTTGGCCTTTAGCGACATTGGCGCTGTCCTCAGCCGGTAGTCGCGCGAGAATGACCAGCGGCGCGTTTTCCGGCACAATCTCAGCCACAATCGTGCCGGCTTGTAAAATGCTACCAAGTGCTTTGACGTTGACGGCCGAGACAATGCCATCGGTCGGGGCCACCAATGTCGTGCGCTCGACCTTGGCTGAATAGGCCTGTTCTCGCGCATTGGCCTGTTGCTCGGCAATTTGTATCTCGGCCAGCTCAGCGGCCGCGCGCGACAAAAACTCATTGCCAACACTGTCATAACTGGCCTTAGCCTGTGTTAGGCGCGCTGCAACTTCGTCGCGCTGGGTTTCCATATCCAGTAATTGAAAACGGCTTTCATAGCCTTGCTTGACCAGTTCGCGCACCACTTTCAGCTTGGTGTCGAGAATGGCCAGGCGGGATGACAATTCCTGCTGCATGGTTTCGATCTGGCTGTATTGGCTTTCCTGCAGCATGCGGCGATTATTGAAAATACTGGTTTCGGTTTTAATAAAAGCGGCACCGTTCATTCTTACATAATCGGAAAACTGCGGCTCCTCAGCGCGCGCCAGTTCGGCCATGAGCCGCTCGGCTTTGGCCATGGCGGCAAGGCGGCCGATTTCATTATTGGTGAAATTGGCGACCACATCCTCATCTTCCATTTGGAACAGAATATCGCCCTGCTCCACCTTTTGATTGATAGCCACATTAATTTGCTAGTTATTTTTATCAGTTTCTTCGTCAGACAGCCCGGCGGAGATAACGAGGCGTGCCCCCTCTTCCACCGTCATGTCGAGAATGGTCAGCTCGTCTTCCGGTACGAACAGCAAAAAGCCGGATGTCGGATTGGGCGTGGTCGGCAAAAACACGCCGACCATGGTTTTACCGCTTGCTTCATTGACGCGGCGGTCGGCCGCTTTGGTTACAAAGGCAATGGCGCGCAGCCCTTTGCGCGGATATTCAATAAGTGCCACCTGGCTGAAGCTCTCGCCGTCTTCACGCACCGCCGTTTGAAAAATTTGCCGCAAGGCTGTGTAAACCGTGCCCGCCATGGGTATTTGTCGGATGAGCCGGTCGGCCAAGGCGATAAAACCGCGGCCCAAAAAATTGGCGGTCAGCCCGCCGATAAGGGTCAGCAAAACCAGCGCCAACACCACGCCGACACCGGGAATATCAAACGGCAAATAGGTGGTCGGCCAATAAATTTTGGGAATCCACGGGCGGAAATAATCGTCAAGAAACTCGACAAACCACAGCGCCAGATAAAAAGTGATCCAAATCGGCGCGGTAACCACCAAACCGGTCAATAAATAGGTGCGCAGCACACCAAGCAGCGTGCGGCGTTTCTTCATCGGCTCGGGCGCATGATTAACCATGCCCTAATGTGCGCTGATTCCCCCTTTCGCGGCTTAAACAATGTCGAAATGGGTTATCGTTCTTTTGCATGATGTCAACGGTTACCGTAACCGTGTCGCAATAAGCGGCGTCAACATCGCTCCTTCTTTAAGGAAGCTGCGCAGCGGCAATCTTTCATTACTGTAAAGCTGGCTGAACGAGCTTGAGTTCAGTAGGCGAGACTTCAGGGAAACCAGAGTAAAGAGACGATCAAAAAACATGTGTATGTCCTGTTGTTAGTGGGCCTGTTCAATTATTATTGTGCACTGCGCGAAACAAAACGGAGGGCAACTCAGTCGGCACTTTCAACCGAAACTAATGGCCCTTGGTTAATTTTTCGTGTGCGCAATACCCTCCCATTTTTCAAAAAAAGGAACGCAACTAACAGACGCAACAACGTTGGTAGCCATAACTTTCTTATTGGTTTTTTTGACTCCCAATTATTGTTGTAGTGAACTCTCAAAATCTCGCAAGTCGACTATTTTTTTTTATTTACCTTATTGGCAATATTTTAAATCACCGGCTTGGCAGCGCCGTCGCCCTTGCATATGGCGGGCGAGAATGGCAGGCTTTGGCGCATGACTAAGCCTTCCGAATCCGCCTTTGAAACCGCCCTTACCGCCCTATGCGCCAAACAATTCGACGCGCCGGTCGAAGCATTGCGGCGCTTATCCGGCGGGGCCAGTCAGGAGAGCTGGACCTTTATCTGTGACGGGGCGGCGTATGTCTTGCGACGCAACCCCGGCGGCCATGGCGGCAGTGGCAATGCGCTGCCAAAGCAAAGCGAAGCGGCGATTATCACCGTCGCTGCCGATGCGGGCATTGCCGTGCCCCGCGTCTGTTATGTATGCACTGAGAATGACGGGCTCGGCGAAGCCTATGTGATGGACTTCATCGAGGGCGAGACGATTGCCCGCAAGATCCTGCGTGACCCTGATTTCAACACGGTGCGCCCGGGCCTCGCCGCGCAATGCGGTGAAATGCTGGCGGGTTTGCATCAAATCGATCTGTCTTCATTGAGCGGCACCGGTTTGCAGTACAGCAATGCATCCGGCGAGCTGGAAAAATATGCAGGTTTTTTGGCGGCGCATCAGCAGCCGCATCCGGTCTTTGAATTGGCGATTAAATGGCTGCGCGACCATCTGCCTGAAACGCGCCCGCCTGCTTTGGTGCATGGCGATTTTCGCAACGGCAATATTATGGTGTCGCCGCAATCCGGCTTGGTCGCCCTGCTCGATTGGGAGCTGACGCATATTGGCGATCCGATGGAAGACCTTGGCTGGCCTTGCGTGCCAAGCTGGCGTTTCGGTCAACATGATTTGCCGGTCGGTGGCTTTGGCGCGCGCGCGGATTTCTACGCCGCCTATGAAGCCGCCGGTGGCGCGGTCGACAGGCAAGCAACGCGCTTTTGGGAAATCCTCGGCACATTGAAATGGGGCATTATGTGCTCCGCGTTGATGACACAGGCATTTGAAAGCGGTGCCGACCCGTCGGTCGAACGCGGCTCCATCGGCCGGCGCGCCTCGGAGACCGAGATTGATCTGCTGCGCATGCTATTGGGAGAAGACTGATGCAAGACCGCCCCGAAGCGAAAGACCTACTGGCTGCCGTGCAGCGCTTTCTCAGTCAGACGGCCATGCCGCAACTGTCCGGTCAGGCCGCCTTTCATGCCCGCGTCGCCGGAAATGTGTTGGATATTCTGGCGCGCGAAATGGAACTGGCACCGGGGTTTGAAAAATCTGAATTGGCGCGGCTCGAATCATTGCTCGGCACAAAAGGCGATTTGGCGACGCTGAATCGCAAGCTTTGTGACAAAATCGCGGCGGGTGAAATGAATTTATCGACGCCCGGCCTGCAACAGCACTTAATTATGACGACAATGGGCAAACTTGCCATAGACCAACCGCGTTATCAGGGCTATAAGACCGCGCAGGCCAGCAACTGGCCTGAGGAAGTTCTAGCGGAGTAAATCTCATGAAAAAGATCATTATTCCCGTAGCC
>CBFHSX010000056.1:0-8921 GCA_965658615.1 Alphaproteobacteria bacterium
GAGATGGAAGTCGAGCTGATTGTACCGGTCGCCATGGAAGAGAAGCTGCGCTTCGCTATCCGTGAAGGCGGCCGCACTGTCGGTGCAGGCGTCGTCGCAGCAATTATTGAGTAGTCCGACTGGAGGAGTGTAGCTCAACTGGTAGAGCACCGGTCTCCAAAACCGGGGGTTGGGGGTTCGAGTCCCTCCACTCCTGCCACTGATAAAAGTGGTGGGTAGAGACGGACAAGTCCTTAATTGGGGTCATTGACCCCGTGAAAGAGAGAAGCGGCCAATGGCAAACCCGCTCAAATTTGTACAAGAAGTACGCGCTGAAACCAGCAAGGTGACCTGGCCGACCCGTAATGAGGTCGTGGTCACCACGCTGATGGTGTTTGTGCTGGTGTTTCTGGCATCGGTCTTCTTCTTTCTGGCTGACCAGCTTTTGAGCTGGATTGTGTCATTGCTTTTAGGATTGGCAAATTAACATGGCGAAACGTTGGTACATTGTGAACGCCTACTCGAATTTCGAGCATAAGGTTGCAGACAGTATTCGCGAGCAGGCCGCGCAGGCCGGGCTTGAGGATGCGTTTGAGGAAATCCTCGTGCCGACCGAAGAGGTTGTTGAAATGCGCCGCGGCCGCCGTGTAAATGCCGAACGCAAGTTTTTTCCCGGCTATGTGCTGGTGAAAATGGATCTGACGGATGATGCTTATCATTTGGTCAAAAACACGCCGAAAGTGACCGGGTTCCTCGGGTCACAAAACAAACCGGCACCGATTACGCAGTCGGAAGTTGACCGCATCGTCAATCAGGTTGAGGACGGGGCCGAGCGGCCGAAACCATCCGTCATTTTTGAAGTGGGCGAAGAAGTGCGCGTATGCGACGGCCCGTTCGCTTCCTTTAGCGGCCTTGTTGAAGAGGTCGATGAAGAAAAGGCACGGCTCAAAGTGGCAGTGTCTATTTTCGGTCGGGCAACCCCGGTCGAACTTGAATACGGGCAAGTCGAAAAAGGCTAACCCGTTTAACCCGTCGTGGTAGGCAGAGCAAACTGCCGTCCCACGGCCCATAATCGTCACGGGCTTCGGCCCATGAAAGGAACGAGAGATGGCAAAAAAGATTGAAGGTTACCTGAAAATGCAGGTACCTGCAGGGGGCGCCAGCCCGTCACCGCCTATTGGCCCGGCTTTGGGTCAGCGCGGTCTCAACATTATGGAATTTTGTAAGGCTTTCAATGCGAAGACGCAGGAAATGGAAGCCAATATGCCGATTCCGACGATTGTTACGATTTTCGAAGATAAATCCTTTACCTTTGAGATTAAAACACCGCCGGCATCTTATTATCTGAAAAAAGCAGCCAAGCTGCCCAAGGGCGGGTCTGCGCCGGGTCGTGAAGTTGCCGGTTCAGTTACCATGGCCCAGTGCCGTGAGATTGCCGAGCAGAAAATCAAAGATTTGAACACAACTGATCTGGACGAGGCGCAGAAAATGATTGCCGGTTCAGCTCGCTCAATGGGCCTGGAGGTGCGTGACTAATGGCAAACGGAAAACGCATTCAAACCGCCCGTGAGGGTGTTGATAAGAACAAGCTGTACTCACTCGACGAAGCCGTAAAACTGGTGAAAGCCAATGCCACCGCCAAGTTTGACGAGACAGTTGAGATTGCCATCAATTTGGGGGTTGACCCGCGCCATGCTGACCAAATGGTCCGCGGTGTGGTTGAGCTGCCCAACGGCACGGGTCGCGCGCAGCGTGTCGCCGTTTTTGCCCGCGATGAAAAAGCCGAGGAGGCAAAAGCCGCCGGTGCTGAGATCGTCGGTGCCGAGGAATTGATGGAAACCATTCAGGGTGGCACGATTGAGTTTGATCGCTGCATCGCAACCCCGGACATGATGCCGCTGGTCGGCCGTCTGGGTAAGGTGCTGGGTCCGCGCAATCTGATGCCGAACCCGAAAGTCGGCACGGTGACCACAGATGTGGCCGAAGCCGTCCGTGCTGCCAAAGGCGGTGCGGTCGAATTCCGTGTTGAAAAAGAAGGTATTGTGCAAGCCAGTGTCGGTAAAGCCAGCTTCTCAGAAGAGCAGATTGCAGGCAATATTCGCGCTTTGGTAACGGCTGTACAAAAAGCCAAACCGTCCGGTGCCAAGGGCTCTTATATGAAGCGCTTGGCCATCAGCTCCACAATGGGGCCTGGTGTAAAGCTGGATATGTCGGGTCTCGCAGAAGAGGCCTAAGAATTTCGGTCGCTGCCTGATGCGTATCATGCAGGTGGCGATCGGATGTCCGGGGGCAAAATGCCTCCGGCCTGTCCGAGATTACAGGTGTCTTTGATTTGAAAGACTTAATGGCCTGTATGAGACGGGAGAACAGTTTTTGAGAGTGCTTGAGCACTCGATCGGCTGGGCCCGGGACAGAAAGAGCGTCATTGGTCGCATTTCGTGCCCAATGGCATTTTCGAAGCGGTGCAATTCCTTCGGGGAGCGCACCACCAGAGCGCATTATTGATGCGCGAAGGAGAGAGAAAGTGGATAGAGCTGGAAAAGAAGAGCTCGTGTCACACTATAACGGCATTTTTGAAAATGCCGGTGTGATTGTCGTGACCCACTATTCGGGGCTTTCCGTTCCGCAAATGGATGATTTGCGGAATCAAATGGCTGAAGTCGGTGGTACGGTCAAAGTGACCAAAAACCGTCTGGTCAAGCTCGCTCTCGCAGGCACGGAAAAAGAAGCTGTCAGTGAATATTTCACCGGCCCGACTGCAATCGCCTATTCAGACGATCCGGTCGCAGCCCCGAAAATCGCTGCCAAATTCGCCAAGGAAAACGAAAACCTCGTTATCGTTGGTGGTGTCATGGACGGAACGGTCCTTGATGCCGGAAGTGTTAAAAATCTGGCGTCGCTGCCGTCACTCGACGAATTGCGCGGTCAACTTGTCGGTCTTATTAACGCGCCGGCCACGAAAGTGGCAGGCGTGCTGCAAGCACCGGCCGGTCAACTGGCCCGCATTATGGGCGCCAAAGCTGCACAGGGCGATGCCGCTTAATTGCGGTTAAGTCCCGGTACTAACCGATTGGAGAAAAAAATGGCTGATATTGAAAAAATTGCCGAAGACCTCTCAAGCCTGACCGTTCTGGAAGCGGCTGAGCTTGCTAAACTTCTGGAAGACAAATGGGGCGTTTCTGCCGCTGCACCGGTTGCAGTTGCTGCTGCTCCGGCTGCCGGCGGCGACGCCGGTGCTGCTGAAGAAAAAGACAGCTTCACTGTTGTTCTGGCTTCAGCCGGCGACCAGAAGATTAACGTCATTAAAGAAGTTCGTGCCATCACCGGCCTGGGTCTGAAAGAGGCCAAGGAAATGGTTGAAGGCGCACCGAGCGACATTAAAGAAGACGTTCCGACCGCCGAAGCCAATGAGCTTAAAGAAAAGCTCGAAGGCGTTGGCGCGACTGTAGAACTGAAATAGTTCTGCACGCCAATTAGGGGTGGTTGGGTGAACTGAAAGCCCGACCACCCCGTATTGCCTTTAAGGCACATGTCTCCAAATTGCGGGTAGGGGGCGTGTTACGGGGAAACCCGATTTCCGGTTTTCCGGGCCCGCATGGGATAACAGTGAGGAAGTCTCATGTCGCAAGCTTACGCAGGTCGTAAACGTATTCGTCGCTCATTCGGTCGCATTCCGCAAGTTGTGGAAATGCCAAACCTGATCGAAGTTCAGAAATATTCCTATGATCAGTTCCTGCAGGTGCAAGAACCGATGGACGGGCGCTTTGAAGAGGGCCTGCAAGCTGTATTCAAATCGGTTTTCCCGATTTCAGATTTCTCCGGCGCCTCAATGCTGGAATTTGTTTCTTACGGTTTTGAAAAACCCAAATATGACGTTGAAGAGTGCCAACAGCGCGGTATGACATTCGCCGCTCCGCTGAAAGTGACGCTCCGTCTGGTGGTTTTTGATATTGATGATGAAACCGGTGCCAAATCCGTCAAGGACATTAAAGAGCAGGAAGTCTATATGGGCGACCTGCCCTTCATGACCGAAAACGGCACATTTGTCGTTAATGGCACGGAACGTGTGATTGTCTCGCAAATGCACCGTAGCCCGGGCGTGTTCTTCGACCATGATAAGGGTAAAACTCACGTATCCGGCAAGCTTTTATTCGCCGCCCGTGTGATCCCTTACCGTGGCTCATGGCTCGATTTTGAGTTTGACGCCAAAGATATTCTGCATGTGCGTATTGACCGCCGCCGCAAATTGCCGGCCACTGTGCTGCTGCATGCGCTTGGTTTCTCTTCCGATGAAATCCTCGATATGTTCTACGGCAAAGTGGCCTATAGCCGCGACGCTGATGGTTGGGTTACCGATTATCTGCCGGAACAGCGCCGTGGCTCGAAGCCGGTCTTTGACCTGATTGACGCCAAAACCGGTAAGGTTGTGGCTGAAGCCGGTCAAAAACTGTCGCCGCGCAAAGCCCGCCTGCTGGCCGAAGAGGGCCTCGAAAAGCTGCGTGTCAGCGATGACGAGTTGCTCGGTCGTTTCCTGGCCGATGAGTTGGTCAGCTATGATACGGGCGAGATTTTTGCTGAAGCCGGTGACGAGATCACTGAAGAGCTGCTCGGCGAATTGCTGGAGTTGGGTTATAGCGACATTAATGTGCTGGATATTGACCCGGTCAATAAAGGCCCGTTCATCCGCAACACGCTGGTTGCCGATAAGTCGAACGACACGCTGAGCGCGCTGGAAGAAATTTATCGCGTTATGCGTCCGGGCGAGCCGCCGACCCCGGAAACCGCGCAAGCCCTGTTTGACGGTCTGTTCTTTGATAGTGAACGCTATGACCTGTCGGCTGTCGGTCGCGTGAAAATGAATATTCGCCTTAACCAAGAGTGCCCGGATGATATCCGCGTGCTGCGTAAAGAAGACATTGTCGGTGTTGTCAAAACGCTGGTCGATTTGCGCGATGGCCGTGGCGATATTGACGATATTGACAATCTCGGCAATCGCCGCGTGCGCTCGGTCGGTGAGCTGATGGAAAATCAGTATCGCATCGGCCTGCTGCGCATGGAGCGCGCCATTAAAGAGCGCATGAGCTCGATCGATATTGATACGGTGATGCCGCAAGACCTGATTAACGCCAAGCCGGTATCGGCCTCTGTGCGTGAGTTTTTCGGTTCCTCGCAATTGTCGCAATTTATGGACCAAACCAACCCGCTATCGGAAATCACCCATAAACGTCGCTTGTCGGCGCTTGGCCCGGGTGGTCTGACACGCGAGCGTGCCGGCTTTGAGGTGCGCGACGTGCACCCGACCCATTATGGTCGTATCTGCCCGATTGAGACGCCGGAAGGCCCGAATATCGGTCTGATTAACTCGCTCGCCACTTTTGCCCGCGTCAATAAATACGGCTTTATCGAAAGCCCGTATCGCCGCATTGAAGGCGGCAAGGTGACGGATGAAGTGATTTATCTGTCGGCCATGGAAGAAAGTCGTTTCCGCGTGGCGCAAGCCAATATCGCGATTGACGGTTCCGGCAAGCTGACCGATGAGCTGATCAATTGCCGTATCAATGGTGATTTCGAAATGGTCTCGCCGGATATGGTGGATCTGATGGATGTGTCGCCGAAGCAGATTGTTTCGGTTGCCGCAGCGCTCATCCCCTTCCTCGAAAATGATGACGCCAACCGCGCCTTGATGGGCTCGAACATGCAACGTCAGGCCGTGCCGCTGCTGCGTGCTGAGGCGCCGCTGGTCGGTACCGGCATGGAAGAAGTCGTGGCCCGCGATAGTGGTGCTGCCATTTCGGCGCGTCGCGCCGGTGTGGTCGACCAAGTCGATGCCACGCGTATTGTTGTGCGCGCCACAGAGGAGACCGATGCGTCTAAGTCCGGCGTTGATATTTACAATCTGCGTAAATTCCAGCGTTCCAACCAGTCGACCTGCATCAATCAGCGTCCGCTTGTGCGCGTCGGTGACCGTGTTGCGGTCGGCGATGTCGTGGCTGATGGCCCGTCGACTGAGCTTGGCGAATTGGCGCTGGGCCGCAATGTGCTGGTCGCCTTCATGCCGTGGAATGGCTATAATTTTGAAGATTCCATCCTGATTTCAGAACGCATTGTGCGCGATGACGTGTTCACCTCAATCCATATTGAGGAGTTCGAAATCATGGCTCGCGATACCAAGTTGGGCCCGGAAGAAATCACTCGCGATATCCCGAATGTCGGTGAGGATGCGCTGAGCAATCTCGACGAAGTCGGTATTGTTTATATCGGTTCGGAAGTGAATCCGGGCGATATTCTGGTCGGTAAAATCACCCCGAAAGGTGAAAGCCCGATGACGCCGGAAGAAAAACTTCTGCGCGCCATTTTCGGTGAAAAAGCCTCCGACGTGCGCGATACATCGCTGAAACTGCCGCCCGGCACATCCGGCACGGTTGTGGAAGTGCGTGTGTTTAACCGCCATGGCATCGATAAAGACGAGCGTGCTCTGGAGATTGAGCGCGAAGAAATCGAAGCGCTGGCGAAAGACCGCGATGACGAATTGTCCATCCTCGAGCGCAATATTTACAACCGCCTCGAAGATGCTCTGGTCGGCAAGCAAGCCGCTTCAGGGCCGAAGGGCGTGGCTGCGGATGCAAAAATCACGCTCGCCATGCTGGAAGAGCTGCCGCGCAGCCAGTGGTGGCAAATCGCGTTGAAAAACGACGCCGCCATGGCCGAAGTCGAAGCCATGAAGAAGCAGTTTGACGAAGCCAAAGGCGCTTTGGAAGCTCGTTTTGAGGATAAGGTCGACAAGCTGCAACGCGGTGACGAATTGCCGCCGGGCGTCATGAAAATGATCAAAGTCTATGTCGCCGTGAAGCGTAAGCTGCAGCCGGGCGATAAAATGGCCGGCCGTCACGGCAATAAGGGTGTTATCAGCCGCATCATGCCGGTCGAAGACATGCCTTATCTGGATGACGGTACACCGGTTGATGTGGTGCTGAACCCGCTCGGCGTGCCGAGCCGGATGAATGTCGGGCAGATTTTGGAAACCCATTTGGGGTGGGCCTGTGCCGGTCTCGGAAAGCAAATCAATGATGCGCTGACCACATATGAGCGTGAAGGCAATGTCGATCAGATTAAAATGACGCTGAAAGATGTCTATTCCGACGATGCAGAAGTGGCCAAATTGTCCGATGGCGAAGTCATTGAGATGAGCCAGACGCTGCGTAATGGTGTGCCGGTGGCAACGCCGGTATTTGACGGTGCCGTTGATGACGACATTGTCGATCTGCTGGGCAAAGCCGGTATTGACAGTTCAGGCCAGGTGCAATTGCACGATGGCCGCACAGGCGAGCCGTTCGACCGTAAAGTGACTGTCGGTTACATTTACATGCTGAAACTGCACCATTTGGTGGATGATAAAATCCACGCCCGTTCAATCGGCCCATACAGCCTCGTCACCCAGCAGCCGCTCGGTGGTAAGGCGCAGTTTGGTGGCCAGCGCTTCGGTGAAATGGAAGTCTGGGCATTGGAAGCTTATGGTGCTGCCTACACGCTGCAAGAAATGCTGACCGTCAAGTCAGATGATGTGGCCGGCCGTACTAAGGTTTACGAAGCCATTGTTAAGGGTGATGACACATTTGAAGCGGGTATTCCGGAGAGCTTCAATGTGTTGGTCAAAGAAATCCGGTCGCTTGGTCTCAATGTCGAACTGACAGAGAGCAAGCAGAGCAACCAGGGTTAAAGCGGCGCGCGCCGTTACAGGAGAAGAGCCATGAACCACGAGGTCATGAATATTTTCAATCCGCAGGCCAATCAGCAGGCCTTCGATCAAATTCGCATTTCGATTGCCAGCCCGGAGAAAATTCTCTCCTGGTCCTATGGTGAAATCAAGAAGCCGGAAACGATCAATTACCGTACCTTCAAGCCGGAGCGGGACGGCCTGTTCTGCGCCCGTATCTTTGGCCCGATCAAAGATTATGAATGCTTGTGCGGCAAATATAAGCGGATGAAGTTTAAAGGCGTCATCTGCGAAAAATGCGGTGTTGAAGTGACGCTGACCAAAGTGCGCCGCGAGCGCATGGGGCATATTGAACTGGCCGCGCCGGTCGCGCATATCTGGTTCCTGAAATCGCTGCCGAGCCGAATCGGTCTGCTGCTGGACATGACGCTGAAAGACCTTGAGCGTGTGCTTTATTTCGAACATTTCATCGTGCTCGACCCGATGCTGTCGCCGCTTGAAAAAGGGCAATTATTGACGGAAGAAGAATATTTCGACGCGCAGGATGAGTATGGCGAGGATAATTTCGTCGCCGGTATCGGTGCCGAAGCTGTGCGCGCCATGCTGGAAGAGCTCGACCTTGAAGAGCTGCGCGAAGAATTGCGCGTCGGCATTGCCGAAGCAACAACCGAGCTGAAGCCGAAGAAACTGGCCAAGCGCTTGAAAGTGGTTGAGGCGTTTTTGCGCTCGGGCAGCCGTCCCGAGTGGATGATCCTCAATGTTGTGCCGGTCATTCCGCCGGAATTGCGCCCGCTCGTGCCATTGGATGGCGGTCGGTTTGCGACCTCGGATTTGAACGATTTGTATCGCCGCGTCATCAACCGGAATAATCGTCTGAAGCGCCTTATCGAATTGCGCGCGCCGGATATTATCGTCCGCAATGAAAAGCGTATGCTGCAGGAATCGGTTGATGCGCTGTTTGACAATGGCCGTCGCGGCCGCGTCATTACGGGCGGCAATAAGCGCCCGCTAAAGTCGCTGTCTGACATGCTGAAAGGCAAGCAGGGCCGTTTCCGCCAAAACCTGCTCGGTAAGCGCGTCGACTATTCCGGTCGTTCAGTTATCGTGGTTGGCCCGGAGCTGAAACTGCACCAATGCGGTCTGCCGAAGAAAATGGCGTTGGAACTGTTCAAGCCGTTTATCTATTCGCGTCTGGAGGCCAAAGGCCTGTCCTCGACAGTTAAGCAAT
>CBFHSX010000057.1:0-8882 GCA_965658615.1 Alphaproteobacteria bacterium
CTCGACAAGGCGCTGCGCGATGCCAAACAATCTGCTCCCGATACGGGCGACGGGTTGGTGACGCGTATTTTCGATATCAAGTTCAGCGATGCGGAGTTGGTGTTCGACAGTCTGCGCGGACTGCTCAATAAAAAGGGTATTATCAGTTGGCGCAAAGGCCAGACACAAATCGTCGTCACTGATTTCGCCGGCAATGTGCGCCGCATGGAAGAGATTGTCACGACGCTGGATGTTGACAGCGCGGTGACCAAATCGCTGGCGCTGCAAAACACTTCGGCGACCGAAATGACCAAAGTTTTGGGCGAATTGGTTCTGGCCGAAACCGCCGCAAAGCAAAAAAATCGCAGCATACGCGCTATCCCGCTCAAGGGCAGCAACACGCTCATTCTGCGCGGCCACCCTGAGGCGGTGAATTATTATATGCCGCTGCTGCAAAACATTGATGCCGACAATGTCTCGAGCAGTGCCATTCGGGTTTACAAGCTGAAATATGCCTCGGCCGAAGTATTGCTGCCCATGCTGCAAACGCTGGCCTTTGGCGGCACCGAGCCGAAAAGCGGCTCAAACGGCATCACCCTGTCTTTGTATGACGACAAAAATGCCATCATCGTCAATGCCGATGCCGATACGCAAAACTGGATTGGCGACGTGATCGGCGAGTTGGATTTCGCCCAGCCGCAAGTGCTGGTCGAGGCGATTATTGTCGAAGTTTCGGATAATGCCTCGCGCGAATTGGGCGTCAATTACCTGATGGCCGGCGGCGAAGACAGCACCATTCCCTTCACCGTCACCAATTTGGGCGGCTCGACGCCGAATATTCTGGCCACAGCCGGCGCAATTATCGCCGAGGGCGATGATGACGATAGTGACAGTTCGGTCAGTTCCGTGCTTCGCACGCGGGCGCTGAACAGCTTTCTCGGCACAAGCGGCGTGCTGCTCGGTGGCGGTGGCGTCAATTCTGACGGCAGTCTTTTCGGCGCGGTCTTAACCGCCCTGCGCCGCGATGTCAGCAGCAATATTCTTTCCACCCCCTCCATCATGACGCTGGATAATGAGAAAGCCAGTTTCATTGTCGGGCAAGAAATTCCGATTACCACCGGCGAAAGCCTTGGCAGTTCCAACGCTAACCCGTTCCGCACAATCGACCGCAAAAATGTCGGCGTGCAGCTTGAGGTTGAACCGCAAATCAATGAGGGCGACGAAATCAGGCTGCGCATCCGGCAGGAAGTCTCCGCCGTGGCCGGGCCGCTGGCTGCCGGCTCGAGCGAGCTGATTACGACCAAGCGCGAAATGGAAACCAGTGTCCGCGTCGGCAATGGCGACGTGATTGTGCTGGGCGGTCTGGTGCAGCAAGACGAGCGTGTCTCGATTGACCGCGTGCCGGTGCTGGGCAGCATTCCGGTGCTGGGGCATTTGTTCCGCTCATCGGGCAAGGCGCGTGAAAAAACCAATCTGATGACCTTCTTGCGCACCACGATTGTGCGCACGCAAGAAGAAGCCGAGGCCGTGACGGCGCGCCAATATGGGGCGCTGCAAGGGCTCGATGGCGAGGGCATTGCCGATATTAATCTTGAGCAATTACTGAACCCGAAAGACAGACCGTAAACGCGATGAGCGAGACACCAACCGCCACAAGTGACGCCCAAAGCACCCGCCCGCTGCTGCCCTATAGCTTTGCGCGGCGGCATGGGGCTGTGCTGGCGGCCAATGGCGAGACCGGTCACGCGCTGTTTATGACACAAAGCGCCGCGCCGCGCGTGATTGGCGAGATTGCCCGCCATTGGCCGGATATTGTCCCTGTTGAGCGGATTGATCAGGCGCGGTTTGACAGCATGTTGTCGGAGATTTACGCGCAGCGCGGTTATGACCAATCGGCCGAAGAAGACGGCTCCGAGCAAATTGCCGGTGACTTAAACTCTGCCGTGCAAAGTGTCGAACAAGCGGCCGACCTGTTGGACAGCGATGATGACGCGCCGATTATCCGGCTTTTGAACAGCCTGCTCAGCGAGGCGGTGCGCACAGGCGCGTCGGATATTCACCTCGAGCCGTTCGAAAACAAGCTGATTGCCCGGCTTCGCATTGACGGCATTCTGACCGAGATCGCCGCCCTCTCGGCCAAGCTTGCCCCCTATTTGGTGTCGCGCGTCAAGGTGATGGCACGGCTTGATATTGCCGAAACCCGCCTGCCGCAAGACGGTCGTCTATCCCTGACATTGGGTGAGAAGAATTACGATGTGCGTGTCTCCACGCTGCCCATTCGCTATGGCGAACGAGTGGTGATGCGCTTGCTGGACAAAGACAGCGCGCAATTTGACCTTGCCGAACTGGGCATGGATGAAGACGCCAAGCAGGTTTTCGAAGCCGCGCTGTACGAGCCAAACGGCATTATTCTGGTCACCGGCCCGACCGGTTCGGGCAAAACCACCACGCTTTACGCGGCGTTGGATATCCTCAATGAAAGCGCGCGCAATATTATGACGGTCGAAGACCCCATCGAATATGCGCTGAACGGTGTCAGCCAAACGCAGGTGAACAATAAAATCGGCATGAGTTTTGCCAGTGGTCTGCGTTCCATCCTCCGCCAAGATCCTGACATTGTGATGGTCGGCGAAATTCGGGATCGCGAAACGGCTGAGATTGCCGTGCAGGCCAGCCTGACCGGTCATGTTGTGCTGTCGACCGTACACACAAATAGTGCAGCGGCGGCTGTTACGCGCCTTATTGATATGGGTATTGAAACCTATTTGCTGGCGTCATCGCTTAAGCTGGTGCTGGCGCAGCGTCTGGTGCGCCGCCTGTGTCCGTCGTGTAAAACGCAGGATGCAAATGGCGAATATCAAGCTGTCGGCTGCGGTGATTGCCAGAATAATGGCTATCGCGGGCGCGTCGCCATTTACGAAATCCTTAGCGTCGATGATAAAATTCGCACCATGTTGGCGAATGGCGCGGGCGAGCACGAGATCGAAGAATACGGTTTCGCCAATGCGCGCAAGCTGGCCGATACGGGTTTCGAACTGGTCAGGGCCGGCGAAACCACGCGCGCCGAAATTATCCGCGTCGCCCGCCTGCCGGACGAGATGTAGGCCGCCATGCCGAGCTATCGTTATACCGCCGTCACCGCTGATGGGAAAAAGCAGAAGGGTGTGATGCTGGCCGAAAGCGCCCGCGATGCGCGTCAAAATCTGCAAGCGCGCGCGCTTTTCCCTCTCGAATTGTCGGAAGCCGCCGGCGGTGTGCTGGGCAATGGCTTGTCGGGTTTGTTATCGCGCACGCCAGCTATTTCGTCGCGCGACCGTGCTTTGGTGACGCGCCAGCTGGCTACTATGCTCGGCGCAGGCGTCTCGATTGATGACGCACTCCGCTCAATCGCCGCGCAAAGCGCCAAAGCCAATGTCAAAGATGTGCTGACCCATGTCATGGGACATGTCATGGAAGGCCGTAAATTATCGGAAGCTATGGCGTCGCAACCGGGCTCATTCGACACGCTTTATGTCGCCATGGTCGCGGCCGGCGAAATGTCGGGCGACCTTGCCGCCATTCTCGAGCGCATTGCCGATTATGCCGAAAAGACCGAGCATGTGCGCGGCCGCGTCAAAGCCGCTTTGGTGTATCCCGCCGTACTGGCCACAGTGGCGCTTGGCGTGCTGGCCTTACTGGTCTATGTGGTGGTGCCGCGCATTGCCCAGCAATTTGAAAGCTTCGAAACCGCCCTGCCCCTGCCGACACGACTGGTGATCGGCGTGTCAGAATTTTTCGCCACTTATGGCGGCCTAGTGCTTATCGGTCTGGCGCTCGCTTTTCTCGGCACGCGCTATTTGCTGGCCAATCCGGTGCGCAGATTGGCGCTGCACACGCAGCTTTTACGCCTGCCCTTTATCGGCCGCACCATGCAGACTTTTGCAAGTGCGCGCTTTGCCCGCACACTCGGCACGCTGATCGATGGCGGCAGTCCTGCATTGGAGGCGATCAAAGCCTCGCGCGAGACGCAAGGCAATTTGCTGCTGCGCCAACAGGTCGACCGCATTTACGATGACGTGTTCAAAGGCCGCCCGCTCGGCACGGCGTTTCGCGACGCCACTGCCTTCGCCCCGCTGCTTATTTATATGGTCGCCATGGGCGAAAAAACCGGCGCGCTGGCGACGCTTCTCATGCGCGCCGCCGATTACCTCGAGCAAGAAGTCGACACGGCCACACAAGGCTTCCTCAGTTTGCTGGAACCGCTCATCGTTATTATTATGGGGCTGATGGTCGGCTTCATCGTTATGGCCATTATGTTGCCGATTATGCAGCTCAATACGCTTATTTTGAATTAGAGGTCTCACCATGCACCGCGTCTCCCCCCCTCAAGAAACCGCCGGTTTTTCCTTCATCGAATTAATGGTGGTCATCGTTCTTATCGGCCTCCTGACCTCGGTGGTGGCAATCAATGTGCTGCCCAGCCAAGACAAAGCCATGGGCGAGAAAGCCAAAGCCGATGTGGCAATTTTAACGCAAGCCGTAGAAATGTATCGGATGGATAATCTGCGCTATCCGAGCACGGATGAAGGCCTCGATATTCTAAAATCCCGCAATGGACGGCAAGGCTATATCAAAGCGCTGCCGAAGGACCCGTGGAATAATGAATATCAATATGTCATTCCGGGCGAAAAGGGCATTTTCGATATTTACTCGCTCGGCGCTGATGGCCGTCTTGGCGGCGAGGAAATGAATGCCGATATCGGCAATTGGCCCGAGGAAGAATAATGCCCGGACGGCGCACCGCGCAGCAGGGTTTTTCTCTGCTCGAATTGATGGTGGCCGTCGCCATTTTATCCTTGGCCCTAATCCCGCTATTGGTCAATCAAGGCACATCGCGCAATAACGCGCTTTATATGCACGAAAAGACGCTGGCGTTTCTGGCGGCCGATAATCTGCTGCTGGAAACCGTAGCGCGCGAGCGCGTATCCACCGGCACAAAAAACGGCACCACGACGCAGGGTGGCATTCAATTCAAATGGCAGAGCGAGGTTAGCCCCCTGCCCGACACATCGATCTCCAGCATCACTGTGCGGGTCTATCATCGCGGCAATGGAAAAAAGCTGTCCGAAATGACAGGTTTTCATCCGGGCAAACAAAAATGACGGCGCGCGGCGAAACACATGAGGCCGGTTTCAGCCTGATCGAGGCGCTGGTGGCGACGGCGCTGCTGGCCATGATCGGCACCATGGCGGTGATGGTTTTTACCAGCTTTTTCAATGGCCGCAGCGCCGAGGAGACGCTTAGCGGCGTGACCGAAAAGACGCTGCGCTTGCGCCAAATCATGGGCGATGATTTGGCGCATGCCATCATCCGCCCGCATGGTCCGGAAGATAATATTCACCTGTTTAGCGGCGATGCCGGAAATAACTGCTTTTTGAGCTTTGCCCGTCATAACGCCGTTAAAGGCCAAGTCAGCGACACCAGCAGCGGCATTGAGTCCGTTCTCTACTGCCTCAATGGCCGCCAAATTGTCCGCTACGCCTATCACGAAGCCGATGCGATGGAGGACACGAAACGGCGCAATTATGTGGTTATCAGCGATGTCGCCGAAGCGCAGATCCGCTTTTTCGACGGTGAGACATGGCATTCCAAATGGCTCATGGGGGTTCAAAACGGGCGCTTTTTCGGTCGCTCTTCGCGCCTTCCGCACCTGGTTGAACTGCGCTGGACGCCGCGCGGTGCCAAACAGAAAAACCGACCCATCACGCAGGCCTTTGCCCTGCCGCCGGAGCGTTTTTAATGCGCCGCCCTCTTCAGCAAAGCCCACAGCGCGGCGCCGCGCTTATTCTGGTGCTTGGCTTAGTGTCGATTATGTCGACCGCGGCGGTGTTCTCGTTCGACAGTCTGAGTCGTCTGGTGCAGCGCAATATTGTCGAGCAACAGGCAACGCAAGCGCGCCATTATGCCCTCGCCGCCGAACAAATCAGCATTAATCGGATGCGCGAACTGATTTCCGATAAGCGTAATTTCGGGCTGGTAATGCGCGCCGGGTTGAACCGCTATGACTACGCATTGGAGGCGGCGACCATAAATGTTGTGGCCGAGGATGTGTCGAATTGCTTCAATCTCGGCGCGCTGATTAAGGGCACTAATTTACGCGGTTACGAAGCCGATCCGGTCGGCATTGATCAATTTGCCCGCTTGTTGCAGGTCTATGGCATTGGCGGTGACGCGGCATTGGCCATGAGTTCGGCCGCCGCCGATTGGCAAGACAGCGACACCACAGCTTTGCCGCTGGGGGCTGAGAGCAACCATTACGTCGATCAAGAGCTTGGCTATCGCACCCCCAATGCGCCGATGCGCAGCACCAGTGAAATGCGCCTGATCCGCGATTTTACCCCGGCGCTGCTGGCACAATTGGACGAGCTGCTATGCGTCAATGACGGCACAACGCAGCTGCGCCTCAATGTGACAACACTGCAGGCGCAACACGCGCCGCTGATCACCGCTATTTTGGGCGGCATACCCGACGTCGAGGACATGACGGAATTCCTGCTCGAACGCCAACCGGGTTATTTTGCCAAGACCGATAAATTCTTCGAGACCGGCTTGTTTGACAGAAACGAACTGCCGCCAAATGCCAAAACGTCTTTTGAGCATTATCCGTCGCGCGTCCGCTTCACGATTGAGACACGATTGGGCGATGCAAAACTGCGCCTTGTGACAGATGTGCGCTTTAACGAAAACGGCACCTACGCTATTATCAGCCGGTCCTTTGGAGTATAGCGAGCTCATGTCGCAAAACAGTAATCCCAGCCAAGCGCATATCGGCGTCCTACCCGGCCAAGTCGTCAGCAGTTTTGCGGTTAAGTTGCCGCCGCTTTCCGCTGCCAAGCTGGCCAAGGCGCTGCCGCATATTATGGCTGATTATCTGGCCGATGAGCGCGCTGATACGGTGTTTTGCATCGCCCCCACACCGACGCCGGAGACCGATCTGGTGCTGGCTTGCGATATAAAAGTGCTGCGTCAAACCATTGAAACCGCCACGCGGGACAAAAAGGATATGACCGCGCTATGGCCCGATTATATGCGGATTGCGGTTCCTGAAACCGGTATCGCTGTGCTGCAGGATGGCGATAAGGTTTTGGCGCGCCGCGCCGATGGCACGGGCTTTTGCCTGCCCAAGGCGCTGGCCGATGCGGCGCTGGCCGACGAAACACCGTCGGAAGCGGTAACACAGGGCTTTCCCGAAAATCATGCGGGATTTGCGGTCGGACGCTTCGGCCCCAATCTGCCGCTCGGCAAGATAATGCGCAAAGCCAAGCGTACCCTGCTGCTGCTGGCGGCAGCCGCTTTGACATGGAGCAGCGCTCTGGCATTGCAGGGCTGGCAAAATGAACGCCAGCGCTTCGCCCTCGAAGACCGCGCTGTGGTGCTTTACAAAGAACGCTTTCCCGAGGCCCGCCGCATCGTCAATGTCGAGGCGCAATTGCGCGGCAAAATCGGCACGGATGGGACGGCGCAAGGCTTTTCAGGTCTGTTTGGGCGCGTCCAAAACATTCTGGCACAACAAGCCACGACGCGACTGGAAGAAGTCGGTTTTGCGGCACAGCCAAGTCCGAGCCTGAAACTGACTGTCGCCACGCCGGGTTTTTCCGAGCTTGAGCAATTACGCCGTCAATTAACCGAAGCCGGTTTTCGTATCGATAGCGGCAGCAGCGAGCAAACCAATGGTCTCATCATCAATGAGATGACCCTGCTGCCGCGCGGAGGCACACGCTGATGCTGGCCCGCCTGAAATCATCCGCTTCGCAAATCTGGCTGGCCTTGCAATATCGCGAGCAGGCCGCGCTCTTGGTCTGTGCTACGGCCATTCTGGCGTTTGTTTTTTATATCGGCGTCGCACAACCGCTCATCGATTATCGCGATGCGACGGCGCGACAATTGGCTACCCAAGAGGCGCGCTTTCAGCGCATCCTCGGCCTGCTGGCGCAAACCGACGCGCCGGACGCCGCTGAAACAGCTCCACAGGGCAACAATAAGGGCGACAATAACGGCGACGATGTGCGCAGCAATGTGCTGGCGCTGGCGCAAGATATGCAGTTGAACATTGACCGCATCCAAGCCGGCAATGGCAATTTTACGTTGTCTATCAACGCCGCCGCACCGCAAAAGCTGTTTGCCTGGCTGGCCCGCATAAATAGCGAGCTGCGCGCCGAGCCGATCACTCTCACCTTGCGCAAGACGGCGGCACGCGGCACGCTGAGCGCGCAAATCAGTTTTCAAACACGTCCATAGGTGAGAGAGAGCATGAAACTTACGCGCTTGATGAAACCCACGGTTCTGGCCCTGAGCTGCGCCCTCTCTGCCTGCGCGACCGCTGCGCCGGATGTCAAAACGGAAATCCCGAACCAACGCTTTCTGGTGCAAAAAGGCCTTCCGGCGCAACAGCTTGATCGCGGTGCCTGCGCCATGTTCCTGTGGGGCGCCGGGCAAGGACGTCCCTTACAATTCTATCAAGATGCGTCGGTTGGTGACGCGCGTCTCGCCATCAGCCCTGACAGACTGGCGACCAGAACATCCGGCACATCGCCGGTGGTTGAAGGCCTGTTCGCCAACCAGACATTCAAACTCAATGAGCTCGAAATTTCAGTCATGGTGCGGCCCAGCACAAGCCGCAATGTGCTGAAGGGCATTCCGATACCGACCGGGCGCATGGTCATTAAAGAGGCCGATGGCCGCGAGACCATTCTGCCCGTAGCCGGTCTTTTCGGCTGCCGCAATTAAGCAAAAAAAAGCCCGGCCGAAGCCGGGCTTTCTCATTTCATATGCGATTACTCGGTGGCAACAGCGCAGTTGCCCGGATCACCGTGCGTAACTGTACAAACCAGTTCGTCATCGGTCGGAGCATCTGACCAGGCCTC
>CBFHSX010000058.1:0-8859 GCA_965658615.1 Alphaproteobacteria bacterium
TACCCTGTTACGGGTCAATGATGGCGACTTCACTATCACTTTAAAGGGTTTCATCGGTGATATTACGCAAGACGATTTCACAACTAGTGTCGAAGTCGGCACGCCGACCATTGTAGAAATCGCCTAATCGGCTAATTGAAACCGGAACGGCTCCGCTGCGAAAGCAGCGGGGCCGTTTTTGATTTTAGTTGACTATCGGTCGAATTCTTCGTCAGCCAACGCTTCTAACGCAGCTTAAGCGTTCCAATGCGCGGTATATTTTTCCGCTGCCTTTTTCTCACTGGCTTGATAACCGGTGAACGCCTTAAAAACACCAAGCTCAAGATCGGGGTCACGCCCCTCGCCCATATTGATGATTTGCGTACACCACCAGCCTTGCTGCCCCCAACCGTTCAATGCTGAGAACATCCGAATGGGGGAATTAAGGCCGATTAACCAGCGCAACCATGTCGGCCCCAATTCCAGAGACTTCTCAAAAACCGTTGTCGTATCGACTTCGCCGGAAATCAGTTTATTGACAATCTCCGTATCAACACAAAGCGGGCGGCCCAGGCCAATCATATCGCAAGCCCCCGCCTCCAAAGCCGCATCCATGCCGGCGCGCGAGCGGAAGCCGCCGGTCACCATCATCGGGTTTTTGAACACGGCGCGAATATCCTTGGCATATTCGAGGAAATACGCCTCGCGCGCTACCGTACTGGCCTTTACTTCCTCAGCGCGGTCGGGGTTTAGCGTCAGACTGTCCAGACCGACCAGTTTCGGCTGCTCATAGGTACCGCCTGAAACCTCCAACAGATCTAGCCCTTCATCATTGAGCCATGCCGCGACCTGCACCGATTCCTCATGGCTGAAACCGCCCTTTTGAAAATCGGCCGAATTGAGCTTCAGCGCGACGGGGAAATTATCGCCGACAGCTTGGCGAACGGCGCGAATGCTTTCGAGCAGCAGGCGCGCCCGATTTTCAAGGCTGCCCCCCCATTGATCCGTGCGTGTGTTGATATCGGGCGACAAAAATTCGGAGATGAGATAGCCATGCGCGCCGTGAATTTGCACGCCGGTAAAACCGCTATCCTGCAGCACTTTGGCGGTATGGCCAAAACGCGCAATAATGTCGAGAACTTCATCATGCTCAAGCGCCCGCGGTTTGCCGAAAGCCGCGCCCGGCATTTTCAATTGAACATCGGACGGGCCAACCGGCGTCGGGGCTACCGCTGCCGGTGTTTGACGCCCGGCATGCGAGATTTGCGCCCAAAGATGCGTATTGTTTTTTGTGCCCGCCTCGGCAAAAGCGCGCAGCCGCGATAATTGCTCGTTTGATTGCTGGCCCTCAACCACCACATTGCCCGGGCGTTCGAGATAGCGATGGTCGATTTGAATATTGCCGGTCAGCAAAATGCCTGCACCGCCCTCGGCCCAGCGCGAATACAGCGTCGCATGCTTGTCTGTTGCGCGGTTTTGTTCGTCGGCCAGCCCCTCGGTCATGGCCGCTTTGCAAATGCGGTTCTTCACCTCGACGCCACATGGCAGCTTTAATGCCGATTCAATACTCACAGATGCCATTTTGTATCTCCCAAAACTTTGATGTCGGTTACAATAACAACCGATTCGATTGTTTCAAGCGTGGAGTGCCTCATGGCATCGAAAGATTTATTCGGCGAAAGCGCCGCCTCGACCAAGAAAAACAAGGCGGCTGAAAAAACCTATTCCGCCGCCGATATTGAGGTATTGGAGGGGCTGGAACCCGTACGCCGTCGGCCCGGCATGTATATTGGCGGCACCGACTCGCGTGCCATGCACCATTTATTTGCCGAGGTGATCGACAATTCCATGGATGAGGCCGTGGCCGGCTATGCCAGCTTTATCGAGGTTGAATATCTGCCGGGCAATCGTCTGTCCATACGCGATAATGGCCGCGGCATTCCGGTCGACCCACACCCGAAATATAAAGACAAATCGGCGCTGGAAGTCATTATGACGACGCTGCATGCGGGCGGCAAATTTGGCGGCGAAGCCTATGACACATCAGGCGGCCTGCATGGTGTCGGCGTGTCCGTGGTCAATGCGTTGGCCAGCGAATTGGTGGTCGATGTGGCGCGCGAACAGACGCTGCACAGGCAGGAATTTTCGCGCGGCATCGCGCAAGGCAAACTGCAAAAAATCGGCGAAGCGAAAAACAAGCGCGGCACCACGGTCAGCTTTGTGCCCGATACGGACATTTTCGGCAAAACCCAATTTGATGCGGCGCGGCTTTACGCCATGGCAAAAGCCAAAGCCTATTTGTTTGGCGGCGTTGAAATCCGCTGGAAATGCGATCCGTCCCTTATTAAAGATGAGGCCAAATGCCCAGCCGAGGATGTTCTGAAATTCCCTAATGGTCTGCAAGACTATCTGGAAGAACAAGTCGGCGGTCGCGCCACGGTGACGCCGCATGTCTTTGCCGGCAAAGTGCAAAAAGAAGGCGGGCACGGTTCGTGCGAATGGGCCGTCACTTGGGTCGCCGCCGGCATCGGCAATGCCGATGGCATGAATGCCAGCTATTGCAACACCGTGCCGACACCCGAAGGCGGCACACACGAACAAGGCATGCGCGCCGCGCTGACCAAGGGGTTGAAAGCCTATGGCGAGCGCATCAACAATAAAAAAGCCAGCGTCATTACCGGCGAGGATGTGATGGGCACGGCGGCGGCTTTGGTCTCGGTTTTTGTCCGCGAGCCGGAATTTCAGGGCCAAACCAAAGACAAGCTGGCGACGCCGGAAGCCGCCAAAATCGTCGAAAACACGCTGCGCGACCATTTCGAACATTACCTCACCTCGGCCCCGGCCGATGCTGACAAGCTGCTGGGCTGGGTGATTGACCGCGCCGAAGAGCGTGTGCGCCGCCGCCAAGAAAAAGAAGTCAGCCGCAAATCGGCCGTGCGCAAGCTCCGCCTGCCCGGCAAGCTGGCCGATTGCTCGCAGAATTCCAGCGAGGGGGCAGAGATTTTCATCGTTGAGGGCGACAGCGCCGGTGGCTCGGCCAAGCAGGGCCGCAATCGCAAAAACCAAGCCATTCTGCCGTTGCGCGGGAAAATTCTCAATGTCGCCAATGCGACGCAGGCGAAAATGCAGCAGAGCCAGCAAATCGCTGACCTTGTGCTGGCGTTGGGCTGCGGCATGGGCGGCAGCTATGACGAGGCGCGACTGCGCTATGAAAAAGTCATCATCATGACCGATGCCGATGTCGATGGCGCGCATATCGCCGCCCTGCTGGTGACATTTTTCCACGAGCAAATGCCCGACCTTATCCGCCAGGGCCATCTTTATATCGCCGTGCCGCCGCTGTACCGACTGGCGCAGGGCGCCAAGACATTTTACGCGCGCGACGACGAGCATCGCGAAGAATTACTGCGCACCGAGTTCCGCGCCAATGCGAAAGTCGATGTCAGCCGCTTTAAAGGCCTCGGCGAAATGCTGCCCGCGCAGTTGAAAGAAACCACTATGATGCCCGGATCGCGCACGCTTTTGCAGGTGCAAATCCCCGATGAAGAGAGCAAAGCAACAGCCAAAGCCGTCACCGATCTGATGGGCAATAAACCCGAGCTGCGCTTCAAATTCATCCAAGAAAACGCCGCCTTTGCCGGCGAAGATATGCTGGATATTTAGCCCCTCTTTACTTTCCACCAAATCCGGCTATGTTGCGCACGAAGACAGGTCAGGCCGTGGTGGCCTGATTCAGGCCAACACCAAAAGCGGCGTGGCCTGAGCGCGCAGCACTTGCGCGAGCTTCGCGTCTCTCAGATGCCCTCCACCGGGATGGCAGCGAGCCGACGCCAACACGGAAAGATATTATGAGTTTTGACAGCCTCGGGCTGGCCCCCGAAATCATGAAGGCCATTAACGAAGTCGGTTATACTGAGCCGACCCCTATTCAAGCCGAAGCCATTCCGCAAGTGATTGCCAATCGCGACGTGCTGGGCATTGCCCAAACAGGCACCGGCAAGACGGCGAGCTTTACCCTGCCGATGATCCACCGGCTGATGAAAGGTCGCGCCAAGGCGCGTATGCCGCGCACGCTTATTTTGGAGCCGACGCGCGAGCTGGCCGCTCAAGTGGCAGAAAATTTCGACCTGTATGGCAAATACACCAAGCTGAGCAAAGCGCTGCTGATTGGCGGCGTCAGCTTTAAAGACCAAGAACAAGCGATTATGCGCGGCGCTGATGTGCTGATTGCAACACCCGGGCGCCTGCTCGACCATGTCGAACGCGGCGGTGTGCTGCTGCGCGGCGTTGAGGTGCTGGTGATTGACGAGGCCGACCGCATGCTCGATATGGGCTTCATCCCCGATATTGAGCGCATTGTCGGCATGATCCCCTTTACCCGCCAGACGCTGTTTTTCTCGGCCACCATGCCGCCGGAAATTACCCGCCTTTCAGAGCAATTCTTGTCGGCACCGGTGCGCGTTGAAGTGGCACGCGCTTCGTCGACCAATGAAAATGTCTCGCAAAAGCTTATCGAAGTCGCGCCGATGAAAAAACGCGAAGCGCTGCGCGCGCTGTTCGAGGCCGAAGAGGTGACCAATGGCATCATCTTCTGCAACCGCAAGCGCGATATTGGCGATCTTTTGAAAAGCCTGCATCAGCATAATTATAAAGCCGTCTCGCTACATGGGGATATGGACCAGCATATGCGCCTGCGCATGCTCGACCAGTTTAAATCGGGCGACGCGACTTATCTTATCGCCTCAGATGTAGCGGCGCGGGGCTTGGATATTCCGGCCGTCAGCCATGTGTTTAATTTCGACGTACCGACCCATGCCGAAGATTATGTACACCGTATCGGCCGTACCGGTCGGGCCGGTCGGTCGGGCGCTGCGTTCACATTGGCGACGCGCAATGATGCTAAATATGTCGATGCGATTGAGCAGCTTATCGAGCAGCCGATTCCGCGCGAAGCCTTTGCCGGCGGCAGCGATGAGGGTGCTTCAGTAGACGGCAAAGACGGTGCGGGCGACAAGCCGCGTGGCCGCAATCGTCGTGGCGGGCGCAATCGCAACGAGGCAGGCAGCGAAACGCAAGAAGCCAAATCGGAATCAAAAACGGGAAATGGCCGCCGTCGCGGTCTGCTCGGTCGCGGTCGCAAAGGCGATAATGGCGGCAAGCCCCAAGCCGAGGCCAAATCCATATCGAAATCCGAAGCCAAAGCCGACGCCCCTAAGGCTAAAGCGAAAGCGCCGAAAAAGGCACCTTCAAAAGCATCAAAGGGTAAATCCGACGCTTTTGAAGGCAATATGCCCGATTTTCTGAAATAGGCTTTTAGCGACGTTGGTCGAAACGCCGCCCTACCATGGCGGCGGAGATATTGGTTTTTTGAATATCAATCGCGCCACCGGCAATGCCCCAACCCCATGCATCGCGCATACGGCGTTCCATCGGATAGGCTTTCGAATAACCATAGCCGCCCATTAATTGCAGGGCCGCGCCGGTTACTTCGCGGCACATTTCGTTTGAGAAGCATTTGCCGACCGAGCTATCGATCACGCTGGGCAGGCCGTCTTGCGCATTCACCGCAGCGCGATGGATCAGCAGCCGTGCCGCTTCGACTTTCATCTGCATTTCCGCCAGCTTGATTTGCACACCCTGAAACTCGACCAATTCTTTGCCGAATTGCTTGCGCTCCTGCACATATTCCAGCACATCCTCCAGCGCGCCCGAGGCTTGGCCCAACGCCATGGTGGCATTGCCGCAGCGCTCCAGATCAAACGCTTCCATCAGCTTTTTGAAGCCACCGGCATGCACGACAATATTGTCTTCCGGCACGGTCACATTATCGAGGAAAATATCGGCCGAGGGCACACCGCGAAAGCCCATCAACTCTTCCTGCGCGCCAAAGCTTAAGCCCGGCGTGCCTTTTTCGACAAACACCGCCCCAATGCCTTTCGAACCGGGGTCGTCGGATAGCCGCGTATAGACCAGATAGCCGTCTGAATGCCCACCGCCCGAACACCAGCGCTTTTGGCCGTTCAGCGTCACCTTGCCGTCTTTAACTTCGCCTTTGGTGGTCAAATCGGTCAATGCCGTGCCGGCTTGTGGCTCCGACATAGAGACCGCCAACACCATTTCGCCGCGGCAAACGCGCGGCACGATTTCCTGCTTCAGCTTGTCGGAGGCGAAATGCACCAAAGCATGCACCGGCCCGACATTCGCTTCAAATAGCGGGAAAGCCGAAGCCGATGAGATTTTGGCAAATTCTTCCAACACCAAAAGCGCTTCCAGATTGCCAAGCCCCAAGCCGCCGAGATGTTCAGGGATGTTCACACCGAGAAAGCCCATATCGCCGAGTTTTTTCAGCATGTCAGGGCCGGGCGGATGACCGGTCGCCTCGCATTCTTCGGCCACTTTAGGCATTTCCGCACGGGCGAATTTGCGGGCCGTTTCCTGCAATTCGCGCTGCTCGTCGCTCAGTTGAAAATCCATTTTTGTCTCCCTTATGGCGTCTTTTATAATCAGCCCAGCCCGTTGCGTCCAGATTGCCCAATGTCACAGAACATCGCCTTTGTGTCGTCTTTTATAGTCAGTCAAACCCGCCGCGTCCAGTTTACGCTATGTCGCAGCACATCATCATCGCTTAAAACCGACGGGAAAAGCCCTGGCGCGGATTCCCATATTGCTTTCACCCGCGTTTCGTTTCAAATTACGCGCAAGTAAATATCTAGGGAGAGACAGATGACTGAAGCTTATATTATCGACGCCTGCCGCACACCGCGCGGCATCGGCAAACCCGGCAAGGGCGCGCTGAGCGATATCCACCCGCAACAATTGGGCGCAACCGTTCTGAAAGCACTGGCCGAGCGTAACAAAATCAACACCGGCGAAGTCGACGACATCATCTGGGGCACCAGCGCCCAGCGCGGCACACAAGGCGGTGATTTGGGCCGCATGGCGGCACTTGATGCCGGCTATGACGTAAAATCCAGCGCCATGACACTTGACCGCTTTTGCGGCTCCGGCATTACGGCAGTCAATATCGCCGCTGCCAATATCATGTCGGGCATGGAAGATATGACCATTGCCGGCGGCACGGAAATGATGTCGCGCTACGGCACGGACGCCAAAAGCAACTCGCCCTTCCTCGATAGCGGCAATAAGCGCTTGCGCGAAGTGCACCCGCAACCGCATCAGGGCGTTTGCGCCGATGCAATTGCCACGCTGGAAGGCATTGACCGCAAAGCGGTTGACGCGCTGGCTTATGTCAGTCAGCAACGCGCCCAAATCGCCATTGAAAACGGTCACTTCGACAAATCAATGGTTCCGGTTTACCGCGAAGACGGCTCGCTGGCCCTCGATAAGGAAGAATTTCCGCGCCCGCAAACGACGCTGGAAAGCCTTGCCGAATTGGACCCCAGCTTTGCCAAGCTGGCCGATATTCCGCTCGATGAAGACGGCACAACCTTCCGCAAGCTGGTATTGCAAGCCTATCCGGATCTTGAGATCAATCATGTGCACCATGCCGGCAATTCTTCCGGTGTGGTTGATGGTGCCGCGGCTCTGCTGCTCGCCTCAAAAGATTATGCCGACGCCAATGGCCTGAAACCGCGCGCCCGCATTAAAGCCCTTGCCAATATGGGCGACAACCCGACACTCATGCTCAACGCGCCTGTGCCGGCTGCCAAAAAGGTTATTGAGAAAGCCGGTCTCAGCATTGGCGATATTGATCTGTTTGAAATCAATGAGGCTTTCTCAGTTGTGGCTGAGAAATTTATCCGCGACCTCGATCTCGACCGCGATCTGGTCAATGTCAATGGCGGTGCAATGGCGCTGGGTCACCCGATCGGCGCAACGGGGTCAATCCTGGTCGGCACCATGCTCGATGAGCTGGAGCGTCAGGACAAGCAATTCGGTTTGGTCACCATGTGCGCCGCCGGTGGCATGGCTCCGGCTGTCATCATCGAACGCGTCTAGCAAGCTTTCGATTGCCTGGGTAAAGGGCGTTGCTTTGGCAGCGCCCTTTTTCTATCTGTGGCAGGGTTGACCAAAGCGCGACTTATCAGCCAAACTCACCGCATAGTTTGAGGGAGAGCATCATGCGCGCGCATTACAATCATCTGGCCCCGTTTCTGACCGTCGACGACGCTGACACTATGCTGCGTCTGGCCGAGAATTTCGGCAGCTTCGGACCTTACGCCAATGAGGCTGAAAATGACGGCATTGGCGAAGACCTGCCGCAGCGTTTCGACGCCGCCTTTAACTATATCGCGCATGGTATTGATGGCAGTGAAAACCGCGATGACCCGCGCACAGCCGCAGCGCGCACCAATTATTTCCGCGAGACCTATGCCTATGGCGATGAGGTGAAAGCACCGGGCGTCGAGCCGTTTATGAACCATCCGGCACTGGCCGAGACGGCGCGCAAAATCTCCGGAGTCGAGCGCATTGTGCCGGCGATTATTTTCGCCAATATTCTCATCCCCGGCCAAGAGCTTGCCGTGCATACCGATGTGCCGGAATTTCGCGGTGCCAATCGTAAAGTGACGCCGCAATGGCTGCTGGTCACCATGCTGCATAGCGGCTTGTTTGACGAATGGCGTATCCCCATCACCACTTGCGTGTCGTGGTTCGGTAAATCAAAAGGCGGCGCATTTGCGTTTTATCCTGAGGGGCCGGACGCCAAAGCCGAGGCCATTCAGTCTGACCACAACTCCGCCATTGTGATTGATACCGATAAAGTGTTCCACGGTGTTGAGCGGGTTTATGAAACCAAGCCCGATATTCCGCTGATTAACAAATCGGCGCGGCTGCATTTCATGGGCGATGACCACTGGCAGTTGCGCCATGAAGACGACGTGCTGGGCAATTATGACTGGTCGGAGTTGCGCTATTCGA
>CBFHSX010000059.1:0-8417 GCA_965658615.1 Alphaproteobacteria bacterium
GGAGCAGGGTTTAACTTGGCCTCTTACGACCTTGATTTGCGTGGCGCGGGCAATCTGGTCGGCGAGGAGCAATCCGGCCACATTAAAGAAGTCGGCTACGAATTATACCAAGCCATGCTGGAAGAAGCTGTGGCCGAGCGGCAGGGCGAGGCGATGGAGGAAAGCTGGTCGCCGACCATTAATGCCGGTATTTCCGTGCTGATCCCCGAAGGTTTCGTGCCCGATCTCGACCTGCGCATGGGGTTATATCGGCGGCTTTCGGCCATGACAACACGCGCCGAAATAGACGGCTTTGCCGCCGAATTGATCGACCGGTTCGGCACATTGCCCGATGAAGTGCGCCACTTACTGGATATTCTGCTGATCAAAATCGATTGTCTATCGGCCGGGGTTGAGAAAATCGATGTCGGGCCGAAAGGCGCGGCGGTGGTGTTCCGCAATCAAATCTTCAATAATCCGGATAAACTCATTACCTATGTCGCCGACCATCAAGAAAGCGTGAAAATCCGCCCCGATCAAAGCCTTGTCTTCCGCGCTAAATGCGACGATGCAGATGCGCGCCTGCGTCTTGCCGGTCAAGTCGCCGGACGTTTGGCCGAATTGGCGGCATAATTACTGCACAGCGAGCTTTGCGCGCGCTTTGGTCAAAAATTTGTTGAGATAATGCGGCTCTTGCGCGCCCATGAGCAGAAACTTGCCACCGGCCAGAAAAGCCGGCACACCATGCACGCCCAATTCTCGCGCCGCCGCATCATCATTGCGGGTCTGCTCAATATCGCGATCACCGGCGAATAATTCGGTTAAAAGCGTGGTGTCCATGCCATGCGCACCGGCAATCCCAAGCAGCACGGCGACATCGCCAATATTCAGCCCCTGCTCGAAATGCGACGAAAACAGCGCCTCGGCAATGGCATGTTGCTGGCCGGTGCTGGCGGCCCAACGAATAAGCCGATGCGCGTTCAGCGTGTTGGGGGTCAGCTTGATTTTGTCAAAACGAAAATCAATATCCGTGCCCCCAGCCGCCGCCTTAATATTTGCCCGCATTTGCTTGACGCCGTCTTCCCCATATCGGGCTTTCACTTTGGCGCTCAAATCTGCACCCTGCATAGGCGTATCGGGGTAAAGCTGATAGGGCCGCCACATCAAATTAATCTTGAAATCGCTCACCTCGGCCAAAGCCGCGTCGAGCTTGCGCTTGCCGATATAACACCAGGGGCAAATCACATCCGAAATAACGTCAAGCTGTAGCACCGGCAGACCGGTGTTGCCTTCATTTTCAGCAATGTTTTCGGGTGAATCGGTCATCAGCGTCTCCTATTCAAACATACTGGCAAACTTTACCGAACTCTGTCAAAGTGCGCGCAAATAAGGAGACATTATGAGTATCGATATCAGCAATGATTTGACCGGCAAAACCGCGCTGGTCACAGGCGCAAGCTCCGGTTTGGGCGAGCGCTTTGCCCGCGTGCTGGCCGCCGCCGGCGCAACCGTTATTATCGCGGCGCGGCGCGCTGACCGTCTGGCAGAGCTGGAAAAGCAAATCACCGCGGATGGCGGTAAGGCCATTGCTATGGCGCTCGATGTCAATGAGCTGGACAAAATTGCCGCCACCTATGATGGGCTAACCGCTGACGGTATTCTGCCGGATATTTTGGTCAATAATGCCGGTCTCAGCATTGTGAAGCCCTCAACTGAATATACGCCCGAGGATTACAACACCGTCATGGGTACAAATTTGACGGCGCCGTTTTTCCTGTCGGCCGAGCTGGCCGCGCGCCACATTAAGGCCGGCACGGAGCTGCGGATTATCAATATCGCCTCGGTTGGCGGCTATACTGTGCTGCCCGGCAATACCGCTTATAATATGTCGAAATCAGGCATCATGATGATGACGCGGGGGCAAGCGCGCGAATGGGCGCGTTACGGCATTAATGTCAACGCCATTTGCCCGGGCTATGTCGAAACCGAGATTAATGATTATTGGTGGGGAACCGATGGTGGGCAGAAGCAAATCCAATCCTTCCCGCGCCGCCGCCTGGCCGATAAAAGCGACCTCGACGGCACACTGCTGCTGCTGGCCGGGCCGCTTGGCAAGGGGATTACCGGTACATCGATTACGGTCGATGACGGGCAGTATATTTAGGGCTTAACCATGCTGGTCGACAGTCATTGCCATTTGGACTTTCCGGATTTCGCCGAAGACCGCGACGGCGTTTTGGCGCGCGCCAAAGCGGCAGGGGTCGAGTTAATGGTCACGATTTCGACCAAAGTGACACAAGCAGCGGAAATTATCGCTCTGGCCGAGGCGCATGACGAGCTGGTTTGCTCGGTCGGTATTCACCCGCATGAGGCGGGGCGCGAACCGCCAACCGACGCGGCAACGCTGGTCGAACTGGCAAATCATGAAAAAGTCGTCGGCATTGGCGAGACCGGGCTGGATTATTTTTACGAACACAGTCCGCGTGCCGCGCAGCAGACGAATTTCCGCGCCCATATTGAGGCGGCGCGGCAAAGCAAGCTGCCGCTGATTGTGCATGCGCGCGACGCGGATGAAGACACGGCGGATATTCTGGAAGACGAAATGGGGAAGGGCGCTTATCCGGGCCTCATCCATTGTTTTACCGCCGGGCCGGAGCTGGCGCGCCGCGCGCTGGATATCGGCTTTTACATTTCCATTTCCGGCATTGCGACCTTCAAAAACGCCACGGATTTGCGCGAAACCATCAAATCCATCCCGCTGGAGCGGTTGTTGGTTGAGACCGATGCGCCGTTTCTTGCGCCCGTACCCAATCGCGGCAAGCGCAATGAGCCGGCTTTTGTGGCGGACACGGCGGCGGCTTTAGCCGATCTGAAGGGCGTCTCAGTCGAGGAGCTGGCGCGCATCACCACGGATAATTTCTACACATTGTTTTCCAAAGCCAAGCGGCCGGTGACGGCATGAGCCTGACCTTTCGCGTTCTCGGCTGCGGATCTTCCGGCGGCGTGCCGCGCCTTGACGGCGATTGGGGCCAATGCGACCCGGATAATCCGAAAAATCGGCGCACGCGTTGCTCGCTTCTGGTCAGGCAAAGCGGCAAGGCCGGCGATACCAATATTCTGATCGACACCTCGCCGGATATGCGCGCCCAGCTTATCGACGCCCAAACAAATTGGCTCGACGCCATTCTCTATTCGCACGACCATGCCGACCAGACACATGGCATTGATGATGTGCGCGCCATGGTTTACGCCAAACGCAAGCGTATTGAAGTTTGGATGGACGCCGCCACCGCCAAGACGCTGACCAATCGCTTCGGCTATTGTTTTGAGCAGGCTGAGGGATCGGGCTATCCGGCCATATTGAAAGATAACCGTATCGAGACCCCATATCGCGACATCACGATGAGCGGGGAAGGGGGCGATATTATCGCCACACCGTTCCGACAAATTCATGGGGCCATCGACTCGCTGGGTTTTCGCATCGGCAATGTCGCCTATTCCAGTGATATCAGTGAGCTGCCCGAGGAAAGCTATGAAGCCGTCTCCAATCTCGATTGCTGGATTGTCGATGCGCTGCGGCGCGCGCCGCATCCCACGCATTTTCATCTCGACAAAACGCTTGAGATGATCGACCGCTTCAAACCGAAGCGCGCTATATTGACAAATCTGCACGTCGATTTGGATTATGAGACATTATGTAAAGAATTGCCGGACGGCGTTTTACCGGCCTATGACGGCGCAGAGTTTTATTGCGATTAGTTTAAATTTTTATTAGTGTGTCTGCAGTTGGGGTATAAATTAATGCGTTCAGGTTTTTCTCTTATTGAGTTGCTGGTGGTCGTTGCCATTATTGGCATTTTGGCGGCTGTCGGCGTGGTCGGCTATCAGGCTTATATTGACAGCACCAAAAAAGAGGCCGCTTTGGCCAATGGCAATCAAGTGGCGCGCGCCATTGAGCAGGATTTCCTGTCATTGGCCAATGAGCTATCGGGTACGACCGAGCTTGGCAATTCGCTCACCATTAACGGCATTAAGCTGACCACAGATATAACGCCGAAAAGCAGCTGCTATAAATATGCCGAAAACATCAATCAATATCTGAATAATAAATGGAATAATGCTTACGATAGTACCAAGTCGTATAGCGTTAACCTTCATAGTTTTTCCAGCTCACAGGCGGCTGCTTCAAAACTGCAGCCGGGCCAAATCGGTATTCAATGCGCCAATCTATGCTCGGCCATGAAGGGCGAGTTTTATATTCATACATGCAGTTGCACAGGCTCGGCCGATTGCACCCTGTTTGATTTTGACAAAGCCGATTACGACACATTCGTTGCCGACAGTTCGTGCCCCGGCGCCAGCTGCCAATATGATATCGGTAGCGACCCGCGCGACGCCTATGACTATGTCAACCATGCAGCAACTGTTTCGCGCGCCGGTAAAGGCCTCGAAATATGGACCGGTTCGGCCAGCGACACAGCCGCATCGCGTAAAGTATTGGTCGGCAATCACATGCCGGATTGGCTATGCCCGAAACCGGTTCAAACCATGGCTTCCTCAGCGGTCGGTTGCAGTTGCGACGATTCCGCTCATTCTGATTATCCTTGCAAATAGGGAGATTTCTCAATGCTTAAACGCAATATACTTATAATGGCCAGCGTTGCCATTTTGACCTTTGCAGCCGCCGAGGCGCGTCGTGGATTTTCATCCGGCGGTTCAGGCAGCGGTGCTTATAATAATACGGCTCCGACGGTTTGGAATGTCGACAGCACACTCGATGCAGATTGTCAAAATCTGTACAACAAAGCTTGCTCCGACCTGACGACAGCCCAGTATGAGGATGTTAAATCCAAGAATAAGGCAGCAACCGATAATAATTATGGCTCAGATAGCGATTACCAGACCGCCAGCGGCAGAGGCTATACGCTTTCAACCGATGATGGCACGCAATGGACCGACGCCAAATCGCCGGGTGCTGACAATAGCGACAGCGATAGCGCCTGGAACTCAGATTGCGACTCGTCATTTTCATCAACAGGCGGCTGTGACGCGCTGTCAAAAGCCAATTTCGCGTCTATTGACGACGCCTCGACCGGCCGCTTGGCCGCCACAACAGCCGGCTATACCGGCTACAAAGACTGGCAGGACGCCTCGGCCCTGAGCTACGGTATGACCAGCGCCGACGCCACATTATGGGGCGAGGCCAATGATGGTTCGGTTTCCTCGGCCGCTTGTGACGCCGAATTTGCCGGCAAGGCCTGTAATGAATTGACCAAGTCGAGCTTTCAAAACGCCAAGAGCTCAAACGCGCTGATGACAGCGAAAATTGCCAAGGTCACGGCCAACACTTTGAGCAACCAAGACCTGACCGATTTGTCGATCAGCTTCTCCAGCAGCGCGCTGTCCAGCCCGGTTTCGGCTTGGCAGCTCGACTATCTGGAAAGCGTTTTGGGCACATCAAGCAGCACCACCAAAGCCAATTGGCAGGCAACCATTGACGGCTATAGCGCCGCCTCGGCGAATGCTTGGTACATTTGGAAAATTGCTGCCTCAACAGCTTCGAGCGGTACTTATGCAGCCAGCAATGCAACATATGCCATGTTCAAAACAGCCGGCATCGACACAGGCCTGTCAGGTCTCAGCGCTGCTTGTAGCGTCGGTGGTGCTGTTGCTTCCGGTATTGTGTGTAAAAATACAGGCGTCACCAATTCGCAAATTTCCGCCAATATTCGCACTTCGGGTTTCACCGCCGCGCCGAGCGCGATTGCGATGCGTGATTTCCTGACCACCGCCGCCGGGTTTGCCAGCAGCACGACTTATGCGAATGTTGTTACTGCTCTGGGTAATAACTGGTCGACCGCAGATTACAAAACCGCGTCCAGCAAAACCGGCTGGACCAACTCATCCGCCCATGCGGCAAAATTCGCTTCCTGTAAATCATCTGCCAACTCGACAGATGGGAGCGGGGGCTGCGGCATGACTCTGGCAGAATGGAACGCGCTGGCGGCTGTCGAAGCTATTGCAGCCGATGACAATCCGGATTACTCAACGGTGACCAGTTCGCAATTTACGTCAATTATCGCTGCCGGCTCTGCTGCGACAGCCAATCTCGACTTGTCCAGCAACACCATGCATCTGAACTATATGCGCAGCTGCGTTGACGGGCTGTCGTCAAAAACAGCTGCCAATATTGCCGGTTGCTCGACAAGTTCAACGGCAACCGCTTCAGCGGCGCGCTATGGCTTGGACAATTGGACAAGTTCCTATACGTTGGATGACGACCTGCTAGAGGATGCCGGTCTGTCAGCCGCAGACGCCGATCTGTATGCCAATTCTACGTCAAATAGCTGTTTCGGCAAGACCTGTAAGCAAATGGTCATTGATTATTTGAGTTCATCCGGCAATACGATTTCGAGCTCATCAACGGCCGCACAAGTAGAGGCCGCGCTTGATGCAGCCTTTGACGCGCATTACACGACCAAAGCCAATGCCGTCGCTGCAGTGACCTCTGCCAATGCGCCGAGCGGCAATTCATGCGCGCTTGTCACCACGGCGGCGCCGAGCCTGTGCTCGCACCAGCCGAGCTCGCATATTTATTGCACGGTTCACACCTCGAATTTCTCGATCAACTCAGCCTATGACACGATCAGCTATGATGGTTCAACCGCCGCTTTGGGAGCGACAACGGTGAAAAACTATTCGATTAAGTATAAAAGCCGTCGGTCAAACACGGTTCTGCGAACCGAGACCCGTAAGCTAAAAATCGTCAAAGCGACATCAAGCCAGTCGACGGCATGGCAAGTCATGCAGAATAATTCTACCTGCACAAATGCCCGTAATGCCTGCGTTAATGCCGGCGGTACGGTTGCAACGACGTCTAACCTGGCCAGCAATAATAGCTCATTGGCAACCTATGACTATGTATTGGCAACATCGGGTGGCACGGATTATCACTGGAACAAATATTACTGCTACGACAGTGGCTTGACCTGCTCAACACTCGGCGGCAGCAATTATATTCGCCGTTCCTGTGCCGCCACATCTTTCGCCAATCTTAAAGTTCTATGCAACAAACCTGTTTGTAACTAATGGAGATCAACATGAAGTTAAAAGCTCTTATCATCGGGGCAGGCCTGCTGGCCGCCACACCGGTTCAGGCCGGCACGCTGCAAACCTGGGCGTGCTACACTGAAGGCAGCGATTACACCATTTTTGCAGTTGCCGATGCCAGTCTATCATCTTCTGCCAAAATTAAGTTTGGCAGCTCAGACTCGTCAAGCTCGTATAATGTGAACGGCTATACCATTCGCGGCACAATTTCGTCTTCGACCGATTGTGCCGCCCAGACAATCACCATTGTTGACGGTGGTACAACCTATTCCGAAAGTAATTAATTATTTGTCATAATATTTATTATGCGAATATAAGAGGCGTTATTATGAAAACATCAAATTCTATTCTGGCCGCTGCCCTGTTTGCGACAGCCGCTATCACCCCGGCCCACGCTGCCCAATCTATTGAGGGTTGGAGTTGCGAGAACAATAGCTGGAAAATTGAGATGGAAGAAGCTGTCAGCGGAACACCGACCATCAGCATTAATTCAACGGCGCTGACCGGTTCTATTACCAAATCAGATAGCGATACGGTTCTGTCGATCAGTGTTTCATCTTGCCCTGACGCCCTGACTGCGCTGAGCGTGGCTATTGGGTCCGACACATATAGCTGGTCCTTTTAAGGCGACCACGGCCGGTTGACGGCTATAACATATAAGCCCGCTGCAATTATGTAGCGGGCTTTTTATTTTTTGCTAAACTAACACATGAGCAATATTCACCGCATCCTCGATATCATGGCCGCACTGCGCCATCCTGAAACCGGTTGCCCGTGGGATCTCGAACAGGATTTCGCCTCCATTGCCCCCTATACGATTGAAGAAGCCTATGAGGTGACCGACGCCATAGAACGCGGCGATATGGATGATTTGAAGGATGAGCTTGGCGATTTATTGCTGCAAGTCGTGTTTCACGCGCGCATGGCCGAAGAGCAAGGCCTGTTCGGTTTTGACGATGTCGTTGATGCGATAGCCGATAAAATGACCCGCCGCCACCCGCATGTATTTGCCGACATGGCTGTATCGGGCGCTGATGGCGTCAAACAAAACTGGGAAGATATTAAAGCGGCCGAGAAAGCCGCCAAAGGGAAAACCGGCGATAATGACAGCCTACTGGCCGATGTGCCGAGCACCCTGCCCGCATTGACCCGCGCGGTAAAGCTGCAAAAACGCGCCGCCCGCATTGGCTTTGACTGGCAGGAAGCCGAGCCGATTTTCGCCAAGCTAGAAGAAGAAATCAGCGAGTTGCGCGAGGCCATGAGCCGCGACAATGCCGCCGATATTGAGGATGAATATGGCGATATTCTGTTTGTTGTCGCCAATTTGG
>CBFHSX010000060.1:0-8241 GCA_965658615.1 Alphaproteobacteria bacterium
GGGAATATTATTATATCGTGCTGGTCATTCTCATCATCGCCATTGTGCTGGTGCTGAATATCCTGCGCGCGCCTTTGGGCCGCGCCATGCTGGCTGTGCGCGATAGCGAAATCTCGGCCGAGAGCCTCGGCATTCGCGTGGCGCGCACCAAAGTGCTGGCCTTTCTTATCTCGGCCGCCCTGACCGGTCTGGCCGGCGGCTTATTCGCGCATTTTATCCAGTTTTTGTCGCCCGAAACCTTTGGCATTATCCTGTCCATTCAATTGCTTTTGATGATTGTCGTTGGTGGGCTGGGTACAGTTCATGGTGCCGTTTACGGCGCCGTTCTGATCGGCTTTTTGGAGGCCTCGATCTCAATTCTGAAGGACTGGCTGCCGCCGGCCATCGGCAATCAACCGGGGCTGGAGCCGGGGCTGTTCGGTCTCATATTGGTGCTGTTCATCATCTTTGAACCGGAGGGGGTTTATGGCCGCTGGCTGAAAATACGCACCTTCCTCGAAACCTTCCCGTTTTACCGCCGCAATACGTTTAAGCGGCAACGCAGCTATCTGAAGACGGAGCGCATGCGATGAGTTTCTTCGAGATTGAGAATTTGAGCCTCAGCTTTGGCGGGGTGAAAGCGGTCGACGGCGTCAGCTTCGCGGTTGAAAAAGGCGAGGTCTTCACCATTGTCGGGCCGAACGGCGCCGGCAAATCGACGATTTTCAATATGATTTCGTCCTTTTACGCCCCGAATGAGGGCCATATTCGCTTTCAAGGCCAAGACATCACCACAGCGCGCGCCGATATGATTGCGCGTATTGGCATTGCGCGAACCTTTCAAAATATCGAGCTGTTCGAGCATTCGACCCTCTTGCAAAACCTGCTGATCGGCCGCGAAATTCACGCCCGCATGCCGGTGCTGCGGCAATTATTTTTCGATCCCGGCGTCCGCCGCGCCGAGCTGGCGCATCGCGCCAAGGTTGAGGATGTGATTGATTTTCTCGAATTGGCGCATTATCGCGACGAACGCATCGCCAATTTGCCCTATGGGGTCAGAAAGAAAATCGAGCTGGGCCGTGCGCTGTGTGTCGAGCCGCAATTGTTGCTTTTGGACGAACCGGCCTCGGGCCTCAATCCGGAAGAAACCGAGGATATGGGGTTTTGGATCGACGATATTAAGCGCGATTTGGGCATTACCGTCTTAATGATCGAGCATGATATGAGCCTCGTCAATGAAGTTTCCGACCGCGTATTGGCGCTTAATAATGGCCGCGTCATCGCTGCGGGCAACGCGCAAGAAGTGCAAAACCACCCCGATGTGGTGGCCGCCTATTTGGGGGGTGCGGCATGAGTGAGAAAATTCTCCAGATCCGCAATTTGGAAACATTTTACGGGCCTGTCATGGCCATTCGCGGCGTCAGCCTCGATGTCGAGCAGGGCAAAATCGTCGCCGTTTTGGGCTCCAATGGGGCCGGCAAAACCACCGTGTTGAAGACGATTTCCGGCGCCATGGAACCGCAAAAGGGCAGTATAACATTTTACGGCGAGGATATTGCCGGCATGGAACCCGACCGCGTTGCGGGTAAAGGCATCGGCCATGTGCCCGAGGGCCGCGAAGTGTTTCCTTTCCTTTCCGTGCAGGAAAATCTCGAAATGGGCGCGTTTCGCCGCCGCGATAAGGAGGCGATTGCGCAAGACCTCGAGACGGTGTTTGACTATTTCCCGATCCTGCGCGAGCGGGCCAAAAACGAGGCGGCTTATTTATCGGGCGGCCAGCAGCAAATGCTGGCCATTGGGCGCGCGCTGATGATGCAGCCGCGCATGATGTTGTTGGACGAACCGTCTCTCGGCCTATCGCCCAAGCTGGTCGGTGAAATTTTCGAAATCATCAAGCGCCTCAATGAAGAGCAAGGCATGACCATTCTTTTGGTCGAGCAAAACGCGCATATGGCGCTGCAACTGGCCGATTTCGGCTATGTGCTGGAGGTCGGCCGCGTGGTGATGGAGGGCGACCGCCAGCGCCTCTTGGATAGCCGCGATATTCAGGAATTTTATCTCGGCAAAAAAGAAGAGAGCGCGCGCGGCAAAAGACGTTGGAAACAACGCAAGACCTGGCGTTAAGGGGGCCGGCAATGAGCGATACGATACCTGCCGCATGGCGCGATCTGTCAGAAGTTGAAGGGTGCACCACCCTGCCACAATTATTCCGCAAACGCTGCAGCGCGCTGGGCGACAAGCTGGCCATGCGCGAAAAAGAATTTGGCATTTGGCACAAATTTAGCTGGGCCGATTATTATGCCCGCGCAAAAGAGCTGGGCGCCGCGCTGATGCATCTTGGACTAAAGCCCGGCGATGTCGTCTCGATTATTGCCGAGAACCGCAAGGAATGGCTGTTCTTCGATATGGCGATTATGTGCAGCGGTGGCGTGACCAACGGCGTTTACACAACCGATGCGCCGAGCCAGCTTCAGCATATTTGCGTCGATAGCCGGACCAAATTCCTCATTGTCGAGGATGAAGAACAGCTCGATAAATATCTCGAAGTGCGCGACGCGCTGCCTATGGTCGAGAAGGTGATTGTGCTGGAAGATGAAGGGCTGAAGACCTTTAACGATGACAAGGTCATGCTGATCGACGCGTTTTACACGCTCGGCCGCGCCCATTTGGCCGATTTTGCGGATGAATGGGACGCGCGCATCGACGCCGTCCGGGCAGATGATACGGCGCTTTTGGTCTATACGTCAGGCACGACGGGCGCGCCCAAAGGCGCGATGATTGCGCATCGCAATGTGCTGTTTCAAACCAAAACCGCAGCCAGCTGGGTCGGCGAGCACAACGGTGATGAGATCATGTCGATCCTGCCGCTTTGCCATATTGCCGAGCGCACTTTTTCGGTCTTCCTCGCTTTGCATTATGGCTGGGTGGTGAATTTTGTCGAAGCGCCCGATACGAGTTTTGAAAACACCATGGAGGTTTCGCCAAGCGTGTTTTTCGGTGTGCCGCGCATGTGGGAAAAAATGTATTCCGGCGTGGTGATTAAAATCAAAGAAGCGATTTGGGCCGGCCGCGTCACTTATGACTGGGCGGTGCGGGTCGGCGAACGCTATGAAGAGGCGCGCGAAGAGGGCCACGCCCCGTCGCCGCTCTTGCGCGCACAACGTTGGCTGGCGGAAAAGCTGGTCTTCCAAAATTTGAAAGTCATGCTGGGGCTGGACCGGGCGCGCATTATGTTCACCGGCGCAGCGCCCGTCTCGCCCGACCTTATTCGCTGGTACCGCGCCATCGGTCTCGACCTATACGAACTTTACGGCCAGACCGAATGTTCGGGCATTACCTCATCCAATCGTGACGGCGCCAATCGGCTGGGCTCTATCGGTCAGGCCGTGCCGCATGTCGAGATGAAGATTGCCGAGGATGGTGAAATTCTGTATCGCGGCCCGCATATTTTTAAAGGCTATCTCAACCAGCCCGAAAAAACCGCCGATACAGTGGTGGATGGCTGGCTGCATTCGGGCGATGTCGGCTCGGTCGATAATGAGGGCTATTATAAAATTACCGACCGCAAGAAGGATATTATCATCACGGCGGGCGGCAAAAACATCACGCCGAGCGAGATTGAAAACCAGTTGAAATTCTCGCCCTATATTTCCGACGCCGTCATTATCGGCGATAAGCGCAAATATCTGACCTGTCTGGTCATGATCGACCATGAAAATGTGCTGCAATATGCGCAGGATTTGAACGTGCCCTTTACCGATTATGCCAGCCTGTGCGCACGCGAAGAAGTGGTTGCGCTCATTCATGAGGAAGTCGAAAAAGTGAATCAAAATTTTGCACGGGTTGAAACCGTCAAGAAGTTCACCATAATCGATAAGGAATTGACCGCCGATGATGAGGAATTGACGGCGACGATGAAATTGAAACGGGCCAAAGTGGCCGAGACCTATAGTGCGTTAATCGACGCCATGTATTGAGCGTCAGATTAGGGAGATGGATATGCGTTTTATGAAATCAATCAAAGTGCTGGGCGCCGGCGCGGCTCTGCTGGCTGCAAGCTTCACACCGGCCATGGCCGAGCGCGGCATCACGGATACGGAAATTCTCATCGGCTCGCACACGGCGCTGTCCGGCCCGGCCTCGATTTGGGGGGTCTCCTCGATCAATGCGGCGCGGCTTTTGTTTGATGAGGTGAACGCCAAGGGCGGTATTCACGGTCGCAAGATCAAGCTGATTGTCGAAGACCATCAATATCAAGTGCCGCTGGCAGTGAAAGCAATGAATAAGCTGATGAACCGCGATAAGGTTTTTGCGATTTTCATGGCGCTGGGCACGCCGCATAATAATGCCGTCATGCGCCGCCAATTGGCCGCGGGTATCCCCAATCTGTTTCCCTTGACCGGCGCGATTTCCATGACCGAGCCGTTTCACAAATTAAAGTTTCAGGCGCTGTCGACCTATAATCAGCAAGCGCGCTCAGCCATTCGCTATTTCCACAAAACCAAAGGCCATGAGCGCATTTGCGCCGCCTATCAGGACACGGATTACGGCCAAGAAACAAAAGATGCCGTCGAGCAGGAAGTCGCTGCATTGGGGCTGAAACTGGTTGCCGAGACCAAACATAAATCGACCGAAAACGAGTTTGTCGGCGCGATGACGGCGTTGAAAAAAGCCAATTGCGACCTGATTGTCTTCGGCACGATTATTCAAGACACGATGATTGCCTATGCCACGGCCCGCAAGCTCGGCATCACTGCCGATATTGTCGGCAATCAGGCGTCGAATGATAATATTGTCGCCGCCGCCAAGGGCGGGGCGACGGAGGGCTATTATGTCGCCGGCTCGACCCGCGCCATGTATCCCGATACGGCGACGCCGGGGCAAATGGCCTTTATGGAAAAATACAAAGCCCGCTATGGCGCTTATCCGGGTGTCGGCACGCTTTACGCGCATTTGCCGACCAAAGTGCTGATCGAAGCATTGGAAAAAGCCGGACGCGACCTGACCGTCGACAAATTGATCGCCGCGCTGGAAACCATTCGCGATTATGATGACGGTCTGGGCACACCCTTGCACAGCTTCACCGCAACCGACCATGCGGGCAGTGATGGCGTCAATCTGGATATTGTGCGCGACGGCAAATTGCGCCCGGTAGCAGACCGCATCGATCTTAAATAAAGCCGCAGAGCATGAACGCGCAAGAAAAAGACCTGCAAGCGCGGCTCGACCGACTGGAAGAATTGCTTGCCCATCAAGCACTGACGCTGGACGAGATGAGCAGCGAATTGCTGCGCGTCAATGCGGCGCATGAGGATTTGCTGCGCCGCCATAAAGCGCTGGTCAACCGGCTTGAAGCGGTTGAGGAGACCGGCGGCCCTGCGGGGGGCGCGACGACTTATGAAAAGCCACCGCATTATTAAAGCATGCCTATTGAGCTATCGGTGCAGGCCGGCCCTAAGCTGGTCAAGCGCCACCTCTTCGCCTAAACTGGCGCAAAGTTTCTTGGGAGGGGATTATGCGCAAATTAACAGGTTTTATCACGGCAGCCGGCATCAGCCTGGCGGGCACAACCATGGCCGCCGCCGCGCCGACAAAATTGCTGTGGGGCGACACGCATTTGCACACATCCTATTCGCTGGACGCCTATATGCTGGGCAATCGCACGGCCGACCCCGACACCGCTTATCGCTTCGCCAAAGGCCTGCCGGTGGTGCATCCCGGCCATGGCGCGCGGGTGCGCATTGACCGGCCGCTGGATTTTCTGGTCGTCACCGACCATGCCGAATTTCTCGGTGTCTTTTCCGAGATTGATAAGGGCAATGAAGAGATTCTCGCCACCAAAATGGGCAAGCAGATCTATAATGATCTAAAAGGCGGGCGCGAAGACAAAGTATTTGCCGATATTGTCCGCATGGTCGCGCAAGGCAGTCTGGCCGGTCTGGCCGAAATAAACCCGGTCTCGATCCGCACCTCCGTATGGCACAAAATGGTCGATTTTGCCGATCAGCATAATGCGCCCGGCACTTTTACCAGCTTTGCCGGTTGGGAATGGTCGTCGATGCCCAATTCAGTCAATCTGCACCGCATCGTCTTCACCCCGGATGGCGGCGATACGGCGAAGAGCTATTTGCCGTTTTCCTCGGCGCAATCGGGCAAGCCGCGCGACCTATGGGCGTGGATGGAAAAAACCGCCGCCGCGCAGGATACGGATTTCGTCGCCATCGGCCATAATATGAACCTGTCCATGGGGCGCTTCTTCCCCGAGCAGGATGAAAGCGGCAATCCGGTCGACACAGCCTATGCCGAAGCGCGCGCCAAATGGGAGCCGGTCGAGGAGGTCATCCAATATAAGGGCGATAGCGAGACCCACCCCATCCTCTCACCGCTCGATGAATTTGCCGGTTTTGAAAAATACAAACACCTGCTCGGCCCACATAAAAAGGCCGATGGCAGCATATCCATCAAGGCCGAGGTCGGTATTGGCGGCTTTATGCGCTCGGCCCTGCGACGCGGTCTGGAAATGGAGGGCAAGATAGGCCTCAACCCCTATAAATTCGGTGTTGTGGGCGCCTCGGACAGCCATACGGCGCTGGTCAGTGTCGAAGAGGGCAATTTCCACGGCAAATATGCCAATGACTCGAAACCGGAAAATAAGAGCAAACGCACTGTGCCGACCTCGGTTGGCTGGGATGCGGCTGCGCAAGGTCTGTCAGCCGTCTGGGCGGAGGCAAATACACGCGATGCGATTACAGCCGCGTTTAAGCGCCGCGAGGTTTATGCCAGCTCCGGCCCGCGCATTGCGCTGCGTGTGTTTGGCGGCACCGGCTTTAAACGCTTTGACGCCAAGCGGCCCAATCTGGCCGCCATTGGCTATCAAAAAGGCGTGCCCATGGGCGGCGAGTTGGTGGCCACAAACAAGCCGCTGCAATTGCTGATTCACGCCGCCAAAGATCCGATGAGCGAAGACCTCGAGCGCGTGCAAGTGATTAAGGGCTGGGTCGATGCAAACGGCAAAAGCCATGAAAAGATTTATGATGCGGCGCGCGCCAATGTGACCCGCGAAAGCGTCGATCTCGACACCGCCACCACCGACCATGCCGGCGGCGCGGCGCAATTTGCCCTGCTTTGGACCGACCCGGATTATGACAAGACGCAAAATGCGTTTTATTATGTCCGCGTGCTGGAAATGCCAAAGCCGCGCCACACGCATCTCGATGTGCTGGCACTCGAAGCCGACCCGGCCATCACCAAGCATGACAGCGTCATTCGCGAGCGCGCTTATTCGTCGCCGATTTGGGTCAACGCCGAATAAATGGCGCATCAAGCCGGTCAGGATTTTTGAAAGATAAAGAAACTGTAATCGCCGCCCGGCGTTTGAGCGTCGCGCCATCGTTTGAGGCCGCCCTTAGCGCCTGTCAGCAGACCCGCTAAGCGCGCGCTGCCCGTGTGCAGGCAGGCTCGTGCGCCAATGCCAAAACCTCTCACCGCCGCGACATTTATGGCTTATTGACGGAGGTCACTTATTTCAAGGTGGCGACGCGCGCGGCCAGTGCCTCGGCGGTTTTGGTATAGCTCGGCACGACCCAGCTATCATCCCAGAACCAGACATAAAAGCCGCGATCCACCTCAAATTGCGTGACTTTCGTGCCGCCCTCAACCGGCTGCAGCAGCCATTGATGGTCAAAAGTCAGAACGCCGGCCATGCCGCCTTTCTGGCGCAGTTGTTTGTTTTCCACCACGGCCAGCACTTTATTGGTCACTTCGTAAAGCTTGCCGCTCGGGTCTTGAAACGTGTTGACCACCGTGCCATCCGCATAAGCGCCTTCGACTTTCACAAATACCGGATTCCATTCGCCGTAATTGGCCGTGTCCATCAGCACCGCCCAAACCGCTTCGGGCGGCGCGGCGATGAGGCGCTCAACATGATAAGTCTTTTTTGAAAAAATAGCGGCGGCGGCGATGATGAGCAGCAATGCCGGCAAGCCGAATTTTATATAAGGCCACATTTTCAGCTCCCCCTATCGCCTATTCGAGCGGTCGTGGCAGCAGGCCTGTCTGGCTCGATGTGGCAAGCAGCGTGCCGTCTTCAGCGAATAAATGCATATTGCCTTGCGCTGCACCGCGCGTAAAGCTCGACATTTGCGTCGCCGCCAATATCCATTCCGTCGGCTTTGTGTTGATAAGCCGAAACGTATTATCGAGACTGGTGCCGCGCCTTGTGCGCTGATGCACGCCGAGAAAGAAATCCGACACCAAGGCCAG
>CBFHSX010000061.1:0-7804 GCA_965658615.1 Alphaproteobacteria bacterium
CGCCAACCCCCACGCCGCGCCAATCGTGCCGGCCATGGCAGCACGCATTGTGATGGCGCGGCCTTTGCGATAGGCGTCAAACCGCGCCGCCATATCCTCAAGCAGCGCCCTCTCCCCGCCAAATAAATGCGCGCAGCCGCTGACATCCATCAGCAGACCATATTCAGGCAGATCATGCGGCGTCTCGACAAGGCTGTCATACCCGACCCAGGGCGTGTAGCGTTGCAACCAATGAGCGCATTTCTCCAACCGCGCTTTGGCCTGTGCCGCATCGGCCATGGCCGTGTGCAGTGCCGGCACGAGCGCGCGCGCATCAGCCAGCGACATAGCCGGATGCAGCCCCGCTTCTTGCGCCGCCCGATTAAGGGCTACCAGAATTTGTGCGTTTTTATGCTTATCGATCAGCGCAAATGGCGCATGCGGCGCGACCATGGCCGGAGAAATCTCGGCCGCCCAATGCGGAAACCACAAGGCGATGATGCGCCGACCGGAGGGCAGAGGCTTTTGTGGTGTGAGGGCGCGCGACGGTGACATGACAGACGCCTAAGAAGCGTGCTGCGCCGCCATAAGCGGCACAAGCATTTGCGGGGCGTCATCGTCAATCGCGGTCATTGGAAGCGGCGTATGCTGCGGATAAACCCCCCAGCCTTGCGGCGGCGGCATGGCCTGATAAGCAAGCCGCGATTTGGCCAAGCTGACCTGCCAGCCTTGGCGCGGCGCGGCCGACACCTGCCAGCGCGTGGTGGCAGCCGTTGCGGCACCGGCCGCCGCCGCGCCCAGCGCGATGATGAGCGGCCGTGTGGCGGCACGCGCGGCCAAACTCAAGCGGCGGCTGGCGGTAAAATCGGGGGCCGCATCCCAGCTGGCCAACACGCTGCACCCGACCGCCGGACAGGCCAAAGCTTCTTCGCCGGCCCATAATAAATCCGCCAGTGTGACGCCGTCGAGATAAGCCAGATGTGTGGCCGATAAATCATGCGCCGACTTATCATGCGCAGCGACATACGCCGCTAGAGCCGGGGCATAGGGTTGACCGCCCTCGCGCACAGCGGCATGGGTTTGGCCATATAATAATATGCTCTCAGCTTCGCTCGCGGCCAGAAACTGCGCCGCCAGTCGATAAGCGAATCCCAAAGCCGCTGCCATATCGCCGGGCCGGGCCGCAACCACCTCATGCATCCCCCCACATGGTAGACCGCCGCCGCCTTGCTGCGTCAGATAGGCATCGATCGGCGCAAAGCCGGTGGTAATTTGCGGCCCCGTCTCAAGCACCGGCTCAAACCGTGCCACCAGCTTTTGCAAACGCGCCAGCCTATGCTGCGCCTTATGCTGCCGCACAGCCTGCCTTGCCTGATTATCGGTCGCCTTATACATTCTGTTCTCTTTTTTTGTTCCTGTTTTGTTCTAAAATGAGAACAACTAAGAGTCAAGCCAGAGTCAAACCGGCATCACATAAGACAGAAAGTAGAAAAACACACAGCCCTCACTTCGGCGCATGTACCTTTTATTTAAGGGTCGCACTACCCCAATAAGTATAGCCGAGAATCCGCGGCGTGCTGGGCACATACATTTGCTCAAGATCGGTGATTTTAAAGCCACCCTCTTCGATCAAATGCGGGATATCGCGGTTGATATTGCAGCCGCCGGCAATCTTGCCCCATGTGCCATTGAGGCGGTTTTGCCATTTTTCCACCGCTGCATCGGGGGCTTTGCCATGTTCGGAGAAAATCAACTTGCCGCCCGGCTTCAGCACACGGCGCATATTTTGCATCGCCTTTAATGTACCGGGGATAGTGCACAGCGTATAGGTCAGGAGCACCGTATCGACGCTATTATCCTCGAGCGGGATTTCCTCGCCCGGCAGATCGATAAATTCGACATCAAACGGGGCTTTTTCGGCCAGCGGCTTGGCGCGCTTGACCATATCCGGCGCCGGTTCCAGACCGAACACCATCTCCACCTTATTGGGGTCGTAAAATTCCAGATTATGGCCCGTGCCCATGCCGACTTCCAGCACGCGCCCCTCGCAATGCGGCACAACTTTCTCGCGCTGCTTCAAAATCGGTTTGGTGCCGCAAGCCGTGCCGATAAAGCGCGGCAAAATATATTTGTCGTAAAAGCCCATAATCTATCTTTCCCTCACAATTTAGGGAAAAAGCGTGACATAAAATCAACCTCGAGAAAAGAGGTCGAAACGAAAACGGTCAAATCAATTATGTGGCATCAAAGCCCGGCCGCTTAACCACCAACCAGCGCGGTGTAATCCTGCATCAGATTTTTGGAAATCTCGCCCGGCGTGAAGCGGTAGGGGCCGATTTCTGAGACCGGTGTCACTTCGGCCGCCGTGCCGGTGATGAAGCATTCAGAAAACCCTTCCAGCTCTTCCGGCATGATGGCGCGCTCGACAATTTCAATGCCGCGCTGGCGCGCCAAATCCATAACGGTGCGGCGCGTAATGCCGTCGAGGAAGCAATCCGGCGTCGGCGTATGGATGACGCCGTATTGGATGAAAAACATATTGGCACCGGTGGCCTCGGCCACTTGCCCGCGCCAATCCAGCATCATCGCATCGGCATAGCCTTTGCTTTCGGCCTCGTGTTTTGACAGCGTACAAATCATATATAGGCCCGCCGCTTTGGCGTGGCACGGCGCGGTTTCCGGCGACGGGCGACGATATTTCGCCATATCCAAACGAATACCCTTAAGCCGTTCTTCAGGGTTGAAATAAGACGGCCATTCCCATGCGGCGACGGCGACATTAATGCGGTTTTGCTGCGCCGAGACACCCATCATCTCGCTACCGCGCCAAGCGACCGGACGGATATAGCCATCCACCAGATTATTGGCTTTCAGCGTCGCCTCGCAGGCCGCGTCAATCTCTTCGATCGAATAGGGGATTTCAAAGCCCAATTCGCGCGCCGACTAAAACAAGCGCTCCGTATGCTCGCGCAATTTGAAAATTTTACCGCCATAGGCACGCTCGCCCTCAAACACGCAAGAGCCATAATGCAGGCCATGCGTCAGCACGTGCACTTTGGTATCGGCCCAGGGCGACATTTCACCATTCATCCAGATGAAACCGTCACGTTGATCAAAAGCGATGCTCATTTTCCTACCCCGCAAGCGCATTTATCTGCGGCTTGTTTTTTCGTTCGTGCTAGAATTATCAGTGAAGATAATTTATGTCAATAAGACTGACCTTTTGAGCGAGCCCGGCAGATGAGCAAAAACAAAAAGCCAAGCGATGCATTTACCGATGCAATTGAGCTGATGTTCTTTGCCTATCGTGATTTCATCGACGACCCCGACATTATATTGGCGGCACATGATTTCGGCCGCGCGCATCACCGCGTTCTGCACTTTGTCGCCGTCAGCCCGGGCATTTCCATCGCCGAATTACTGGATATTTTGCGCGTCACCAAACAAAGTCTGGCGCGTGTGCTGCGCGACCTCATCGATGCAGGCTATATCGAGCAGCGCATCGGCGCCAGTGACCGCCGCAAACGACTGCTGCACCTCACCCAAACCGGCAAAGCGCTGCATGATAAGCTGATTGCGCCGCAACAAGCGCGCTTTGCCGAGGTGCGCCAAGCCGTCGGCGAAGCGGCTTTCGAGCAGTGGAAACACACAATGCGGCTTGTCATTAACAGCGAAGACCGCGAAAATATCGACCAGTTAATCACAAGAAGCCGCGCTGCCGTCGGCGGCACAGAGTAAGAGCGACATTCAATGAGCCAGTTGGACGAAACGACACCGCATATTCTCATCGTTGATGACGACACGCGTATTCGCGAACTGTTGCAAAAATATCTCGCCGATAATGGCTATCGCACCTCCACCGCTGCCGATGCCGCCGAGGCGCAGCGCAAAATGGACGCGCTGACCTATGACCTTTTGGTGCTGGATATTATGATGCCCGGGATTACCGGCCTCGAATTTACCGCCAAATTGCGCGAGGCGGAAAATCCGGTGCCGATCCTGCTGCTCACCGCTTTAGCCGAGACCGAGCAGCGCATTGAGGGGCTGACATTAGGGGCTGATGATTATCTACCCAAGCCGTTTGACCCGAAGGAATTGCTGCTGCGTGTGCAAAATATCCTGCGTCGTGCCGGAACGGATGAAAACACCATTGCACCGCCGGAAGAAGTGCGCTTCGGCAATTATCTATTCCGTTTCGAGCGCGGCGAGCTGACCTGCGATGGCGCGCGCACCACCTTGACCACACGTGAAATAGAAGTTCTACGCTGCCTGACACAAGCGCCGGGCCGTATCGTCACACGCAGCGAGCTGGCCGATGGCGAAGAAATTTCCGAACGCGCCATTGATGTGCAAATCAACCGCCTGCGTCGCAAAATCGAGGCCGATCCACGCGACCCGCTCTATCTGCAAACCGTGCGCGGCGCCGGTTATGTTTTGAGAACGGATTAGACAATGCGCTTTTCCCTCGCAGCATGGCTGAAAACCTATATGCCGACCGGGCTGTTTCCGCGCTCGCTGCTCATCATTGTCATGCCGGTCGTGCTGACGCAAATCGTCGTCGCCTTTGTGTTTATGGAGCGACATTGGTCGACCGTGACGCAGCGTCTGTCGCGCGCTGTTGTGTCGGATATTTCCATGCTGGTCGATTTGCGAATGCGCGAGCAAGGCGGTGACGGCGAAATGCTCAGCCAAATGGCGGGCGATGCTTTTGCCATGTCGGTGGCTTTTCTGCCCGGCGAAACGCTGCCCGACGCGACGGAGACGCCGATTGTCGCGCTGCTGCACCAATCGCTCTCACGCGAGCTGACGCAGCAAGTGGCGCGGCCATTTTGGATCGACACGCAAACTTATGATAATTACGTCGATATACGCGTGCTGCTGCCCGGCGAAGTGATGCGCGTACTGGCGCAACGCAAGCGGGTTTACGCCACCAATACGCATATTTTCATGATCTGGATGGTCGGCACATCAGTGATTTTGCTGATGGTCTCCGGGGTTTTCTTGCGCAATCAAATCCGTCCCATCCAGCGCCTTGCCGAGGCGGCGGAGGAATTTGGCAAAGGCCGCGATATGCCCGATTTCCGCCCCTCAGGCGCGACAGAAGTGCGTTCAGCCGCAAGCAGCTTTATCGAAATGCGCGACCGCATCCAGCGGCAAATCGAGCAGCGCACCACCATGTTGGCCGGTGTCAGCCATGACCTGCGCACGCCGCTGACGCGGCTGAAGCTGCAACTCGCCATGCTGCCGGAAAGCAGCGAGATTGAAGAGCTCAACACCGATATTGGCGAGATGGAAGACATGCTGGATGACTATCTGGCTTTTGCGCGCGGCTATCAGGGCGAGACGGCCAGCGATGCGGAATTGGCGCCGTTCATGGAGCATATCCACCATGATGCCGAACGGCGTTGGCCGAATGTGCAAGTGCGTCTGGTCGACCGCCTGTCAACGCAAGTGGCCATGAAACAAAACGCCATGCGGCGCTGCATCACCAATCTGGTCAATAATGCCTGCAATCATGCCGGGCTGGTGCATATTGGCGCGCAATTCAATGCGGCGCGCGACATGGTCAATATAACGATTGACGATAATGGCGTCGGCATTCCGGCTGATAAGCTGGAGGAAGTCTTCCGGCCTTTTTATCGCATTGATGATGCACGCAATGCGCAAACAGGCGGCACCGGTCTGGGTCTGGCGATTGCGCGCGATGTGGCGCGCGGTCATGGCGGTGATATTGTCTTGTCGAAAAGCGCGCTGGGCGGCCTGCGGGCCACGGTGTCGCTACCCGTTTAAACGTTTCAATCGTCTTTGCCTGCGCCGATTTGTGCCAATTCTTGCGCCCGCATGGCGGCGGCTTGAGTGGCGCGGCGCATAACATCACTGAGGCCGTTTTCCTGCATCAGCACATCCAATGCCGCTTCCGTCGTGCCACCGGGCGAGGTGACATTGCGGCGCAATTGCGCGGCATCTGCGTCGTCTTCTTCCAGCATGGCGGCCGCGCCGATAATGGTTTGCATAGCCAATTGACCGCTCATCGCCTCGGGCAGGCCAAGCGATTGTGCGGCGGATTGCAGCGCTTCGACCAGGTGAAACACATAGGCCGGGCCGGAGCCGGAAATTGCGGTCACCGCATCGATCTTTTTCTCAGCGTCGAGCCAAACGGTTTGCCCGACCGCGTCGAGTAGGGCCGCAGCAGCGGCTTTTTGCGCCGCATCGGTTTGTGCGTCGGCATAAAGTGCCGTCATGCCCTTGCCGATGGCGGCCGGTGTGTTAGGCATGGTGCGGACAAAAGCATGTGTGTCGCCGAGCTGCTGTGCCATGGTTTTGATCGGCACACCGGCCATCAGCGACAACACCATAGCGGGCTTGGGCAATTGCGCGGCCAAAGCCGGCAGCACGGCCTCAATCATTTGCGGCTTGACCGCCAACACGACAAGGCTTGGGGCGTTTTCGCGCAGCTCGGCTTCATCCGGATTAAGCGTGACACCGGCAGACTGCAAGTCGTCTGACGGAGACGGCTCCTGCACCATTATTTGCGTCGGGCTGAGACCGGCCGCGAGCCAGCCATGCATCAGCGCCATGCCCATTTTGCCGCCGCCGACCAGCAGCAGGGTTTGACCGTCCAGCAATTGTGATAGTGGTTTAGGCATCGCCGCGGGTTTCAAACAGGCTGCTTTCCAATGCTTCGCGCGGCGAATGGCCGGCCCAGATGAGGAATTGAAAAGCCGGGAAAAACCGCTCGCAGGTCTCGATCGCGTGATTGATCAGCTCCTCGCATTGGCCTTCAGACAGGCCATCGCCGCTGACAAACATGGTATTGCGGAACAGGATGGCGCCATCGCCCGACCAGACATCAAAATGGCCGAGCCAAAGTTGCTCATTTATCAAGGCCAAAAGCTCGTGCACATCGGGGCGTTTGCCTTTTGGCGCGCGCGTGTCCAACACGCTGGCGACATGCAGCCCGCCCAAATCGGAACGCCAGCTGATTGCCAGATGATAATCGCAATGCGTGCCGGAAATGCACACATTGACGTCATCCTCTGTGCCCCTTTCAAACGGCCATTCATGGCTTGTCGCCAGCCCCTCGATCAAATCAATGGGGTGCTCGGCCTCTATATTTTGGGCGGTTGCTGAGCGCATAAGGCTGCCTCTTCATTCATAACTACATATGGGGGTATGTGTTCCCCCGAGCTACTACTGAGACTGTCTGATTCACTGAGTCGTTCAAAGCGCAAAACAGGCGTGGTCCATTTAATCCACCGCCCTTTTCAAAAACCGCAGAAAGCTCAGCCGAAAAGCCGTGCCTTACGCGTCTTTCTTCATCGCGTCGAGCTCGGCGCGCAGCTCCATCACCATGTCGCGCACCGCGTCAAATTCTTCGCGCGTCACCAGACCCTGCTCGGCCAGAAGCGCATCAAGCCGCGACTTCACCGATTGCTCGACTTCCTCGCGCACACCCTGCGCCGCCACACCAAGGCCCGACGCCAAAGCTGCGACGTCATCAATAATTTTGCTTTTCATATCACTCATAAGGCGCAAGATTGGCCAGCGCGTGCTATATTGCAAGCAGAAAATAACCCGATCAGACAGTTTGCCTCATGCCCTTTCCCAATATCGACCCGGTGATTTTTGAACTTGGCCCGTTTGCGCTGCGCTGGTATTCGCTGGCCTATATTATCGGGCTGATTGGCGGCTGGCGCTATATGGTCGCGCTAACGCATCGCCCGGCGCTATGGCCGCAGGGCGTGCCGGCCAAGGAAGAGCATATTGACGATTTAATGCTATGGGTGAGCCTGGGCACGATCGGCGGCGGGCGACTGGGCTATGT
>CBFHSX010000062.1:0-7728 GCA_965658615.1 Alphaproteobacteria bacterium
ATGGCGAATGCTCAGTGGGTGACAAGTGGCTCCGGCATGGGGGCAAGAACCGGCGATCAAGGGCTGACAAATGCCGATGGCGCAGCTCAATCCCTCGGCTACGCAAATAATGCAGCTCTGGAAGCGGCATCCCTCCTCGGCTATGGAGCGACCAGCGAAGATGGCACCCTTTGGACGGCAGCAACGAGCGGCATCTATAACGAAGATTGCCGTGTCTTATTTGGCGCAGACTGCGACGAAATCACAGATGACATTTTCCGTCCACAAAAACCGATTACACAAGCCGCACTAGGCCTGGGCTTTACGGGCGCCATCGAGCAAGATGCCTATCTGGCAGTCTGCGGCGGACTGCCCGACGCCCAGCGCTGCAAACAAAAGGGTTATGAACCTACACAGGGCGACGCCAGCCTCTGTCAAATGTCGGTTACCGACACAGACAATCTTGAATTCTGTCGGGCTCGCCCGGGTAACGCATCGGGTGATTGTAGCGACCTGCCGCACGACGATTATGAGGCCATTGTCCTGAATAATGCCCCTGAGATTATCTTGCCTGCAGATTGGACGCCGCCATCGCTCTCTGCCGGCGACAGCCCGCAATCGGAAATTTTCCAATTCAGGGCGGTTGACGCCGACAATGACCCGCTGACTTGGTCGGTGCGCGACACGAGCGGTGTTTTTGAGATTAACGGTCAAGGCATGCTGTCATTGGCCGCCGCGCTGACAACGGCGGGTCAAAACCTTCACAGTGCCGAGGTAAAAGTCAGCGACGGAATTGCTTTTGATACCGAGACGGTACGATTTGATGTGACGCGGCAAAACCGTCCGCCTCGAATTATGATGCCGGATGGCTGGTCGCCCGCCATTATTGCAGCCGATGCCGGTCCGGGCGATAGCATCATCTCGCAATTATCAGCGTCAGACCCGGATAATGACGCTTTGACTTGGTCGATTACCAGCACGGATTACGATGTCTTCCAAATTGACCCTCAATCGGCAGTTGTGTCCCTCTTTGAAGGAAGCAACGTCCCCGAAGAAAGCCCTGATAGCATCACGCTCACCGTACAAGTGAGTGATGGTGAGTTGACGGATGAGCTGACTGTAAAGCTCGATTTTGAGGACCCTAATCATCCACCGCAAATCATTCTGCCTGCCGATTGGACGCCATCCATTGTTGCGCATGATGCGGAACAAGGCACACAATTGGTTGATGTTTTGGCCGCACAAGACCCTGACGGGGATGAGCTGACTTGGTCGATTGCGGCCAGCGACTTAGATATTATCGCCATTGACCCGCAAACCGGATTGCTCACCCTATCTCCTGAAGACGGACTTGCCGGCCTTGAAGAGCGGCCCGAAAACATCAGCCTGACCGTGCAAGTCAGTGACGGCGAGTTGACCGATGAACAGGCGCTGGTCATTCCGCTGGAAGCCGAAAAAGTAAATTCCCCGCCGGAAATTATTGTACCGGCAGGCTTTGCCGACAATGAGCTGGCACCACATACCAATCAAAATGTGCCGGTAGGCAGGCTTGAAGGCCGTGACCCTGACGGCGACACATTGACATGGACGCTTTTGGGAGCCAGCCCGCAAATTTTTTCCATCAATGCGCAAACCGGTATCGTGTCCCATACCGCTATCGGTGCCGATGGCAAACTGGCCTGCGCAGCCACGTCGACGAATGGCGCAGCAAAAGCCGGCGGCGGTTCGTCTTCCGGTAGCAAAGGCAACTATCCGCAGGGCATTGTCTCGGTCAACGCCAATGTCTTTCAAGACCATGGTTCTTCTGATTTCAGGTCAAAGAGGGCCGGCGGGTCGTTCTCGACCAGCGGCAAATATCATGTCGTATTAGAGCGCATCAATCATCGCGGCGGCAGCTTTACAACTGAAAGCCGAGGCGCGGCAACATATTCATACGAAGGCGGCAGTATTTCAGTTCCGGCCCTTTCTGCGGCCTCTGTTAACTCTAATCTGTCGCCCATTAACAGCTATCTTGTTTTTCAGAACAACAGTCAGGCTGATATGCGAGGTGTTAATGGTCGGGTTACTTTTGAAAACCCGATTGTCGGCATTTTTTACACTGATGGCGGTTTCGACAATACGATTAACAGCCTCGGCAAGCCGGGCGCGCAATACAGCCGCAAATATCAGCAATCAAAACTTGGCCTCGAAAGCGGCAAGGATATTGCTTGGATTGACCCTATTGATAGGCGCGTCCTGAATTTCCGATCTCGTACTGCAAATATTGGAGACTTTCTCCGGGTCATCACAACCGCTTCCAGCGCACCTGAAAATGGCGACGACGATAATAAGGAACCGGCCGGGGCGGACACATGCACAGCGACATTGACTGTTCAATTGTCTGATGGCCAAGAAACCGATGAAGAGACGCTGACGCTGGCCTTTGGTGACCCCAACCGCGGGCCGCAAGTTTTCACGCCTGCCGATTGGACGCCATCAACGATTTCCAACACTACAGAATCTGGCGCTCTTGTTATCGGCGCATTGGGTGCGGTTGACCCGGACGGCGATATTTTGAAATGGAGCCTGGAGGGGGACAATGCAGATCTATTCAGCATTGGGCCGCTTGATGGTAAAATCCGCTTGTCACAAGCCCATGGCGATGCCTCATCGCTGCCAAGCGAGGCCAATGTGACAGTGAGAGTGACCGATGGTCGCTTGTCTGACACGCTTGCCCTCAGCATTCCGATGGAGGAAAAACTGGATAAAGGCAGCATGGCCTCCAATATTGGCACCAATGGTAGCTTCCAATTCGTTTCCGGCGATGTGCAAAATATCTTTAACCAAGATTACACCATTATGGCGCGCTTCTTTCATGGCTCCGGCGGTTATAGCGATCCCTACTTTAATTATCACAAGAGAAAGTGGAAAAACCAAGACGTCAAAGAGACCATCTTCTTCTGGGGCGGCAATAGAACTGGTTATTATGACAAAGTTCTGAGCGGTATCAGCTTGCATGTGGTTGGGGACACTATCCGCCTGCAATTGGGATCGGATCAGGCATACCTCGAGACCAGGGCACCCATTCAGAGAAATCGCTGGCACACGGTGATGTTTGTGGTTGATGCCGACAGGCGTCGCAAGGCAAAAAAACCTAATTGGCCTGTGAAAATCTATGTGAACGGTCGTCGCCTGGGTGTCAATGATTTTGAATTCAGCTCCAAAAACAAAGGATATGAGCCGATTGGCAATGCGTGGTATCCAAAAGGTCAGTCATCCTCGTCTATGGGCCGCACATGGATAGAAATTGACGGCAAGCCATTTGCTGCGATTGGTGTCGCCGGTAAGGCTAAGAACAATATCGGCGGCGTTCATTGGGGCGAGCCACTTAAGCGTCACTTGCCGTTGCGGAATTCGTCCTTCATTCATGAAGTGTCTATCTGGCAGGGCGATAAATCCAGTGTCGCCGCCGGGATTTATAATAACAATCGAGATGTGGCGGATTACGCTAGCACCTCCGTCGGCAAGCCTCGCTATAGCTGGAAGCCCGGTCTCTTGGGGCAGTCCATGACCGAAATCCACTGCGGGCCTTGTAAAGGCACTCCGCAGGGCGATGCCTTGCTCGAAACACATAAAGACTGGACGCCTTCCTGGGGTTCGAGCGTTGATCCAAAATTGCAGGTTAAGGATCGCTGGAAACGCACATTGACATTGGCCAATTTGGCAAATGGCGCCAATTCGAGAAATGGCAAAAGCGATTATGGCGGACCAATTGCGGGCAACGGTGTCAGTCGTCTTGACGGTGACATGCATCTGTATAGCGGTGGCGTCACCTTCGAAACCGAGGATTACAATAGAACATACCGAAAAAGTATCACCGGTTTTGTCAGAGCCGTTCCCAGTGCTATTGGGAGCGCGGCTTGCACCGGCAATGGCTCAACAGTTTCTTCCCTACCCGCAGAGCAATGGCATCAGGGGATGGACAAGCAGTCGTATTTTTCTGGGCTGAAAAAATGGCACAAGTGGAGTGCAAATTGTCAATTATATAATGATGAAGACATCAAAGCCTTCGCCACTCGTGCGATGTCTGGAAAAACAAAACCTCTTAATTAATTCTTATGCAATTTAAGGAGTAAAAAAAGATGAAAATCAAATATGGAATGTTGGTAGTTGGATCGTTTTTTGCCATAAACTCGGCAAATGCAGGGAGTGTGGAAATAACAAATTGTTCTTTGTCGGAGTTTTCATACTCCTATAACGTAGAGAACGGTGAAACCGGAATTATTCAGGTGGGCAGCATTTACGACGAAGCTATTAGTTTATCGCCAAACACCGTAGAAGCCGGTTCAGGGGCAGATGAATATGACCTTACAGATGAGATGCCTGACAGCAATGTTTATGTGACTTTGATAGACGGCGATGAAATCACCACACGCCTTTGTTCTGATGAGGCTGCGCCTGACAGTGAGGCGCAGTAATGCGAGGGTTTTCATTAGTTGAGCTTTTGGTTGTTATAGCCATTATCGGCATTTTGGCTGCTGTCGGTGTGGTCGGTTATCAAGCTTATATTGACGACACCAAATCAAAGGTCACGCTCGACAATGCCACCACAATTGACCGCGCCTTCACCCACGACGTCATGGTTATCGAGAATGAGATTACCGACGGTCGCACAGCTCTTGCGACCGACATCAACCAAATCATCACTAAAGAAAGCGATTGCATCGAATATATCGCCGCCGCAGTAACATCGCTTAATTCAACCCATAAAAACCCTTATAACGAGGCTACGCCCTATGCAGTCAGCCTCCATATGGAGGCAGAATGGGCCAGTACGTCAGCGGCTAGCGGCACTGCCGGAGAAACACGCGGTGCACCACTTAATGTTGCCAAGTTGAAACAGGGGCAAATCGGTCTGCAATGCGCCAATGCCTGCCAACCCCTTTCCAATAGCACTGATTTCTACATTCACAGATGCGTTTGCGTTAATGCTGAGATATGCAACACGCATAGTTTCGAAGAAAATGACGGGTCAGCGAACACCGCAAAATATGAGGCTGCAGTCGCCCAACAAAGCCGCTGGGACGATAATGGTAAAATTCTTATCGGCGCGCATCTGCCCAATTGGGTCTGTCCCAAGCCGCAAGATGCAGGCAATGTCTGCCCGTAGATAATGCCTCAGCGTTCACGTGTCCTGTTTCTTCTTTTCGGTCTGTTTTTCGCTGGACAGTCGGCCACTACCAGTGTCGGTGCCAATGAGATACGCGACAATCTGTTCGCCGACCCGACAAATATCGAGCTGAACCTCGCCTATTTGCAGCAGCAATTGGCCGGTCGAAACTTCAAAAGCGCGGCGGCGACGTTGCAACGCGTGCTTTTGCTCGACCCACAAAGCCGCCTCGCCAAGGTGCTTTATGCTGAAGTGCAAATCCAACTCGGCAATTTGGCGGATGCGCGGTCAACGCTGCAAGCCCTTTTAAAAGACAAGGCCATCCCTGGCCCCATGCGCACCAAAGCCAATGAATTACTGGCGGCGATTGAGCAGGCGGAAAGCCGATTGCGTTTTTCCGGCTCGATGAGCTTGAGCCGAGGGTCAGCTGATAACGCCCTCGCCGCCCCCAAAGGCCCGCAAGTTCAATTCTACAATGCGCTTTTTGAAAACACCTCGCCTGAGGTTGCCGAAGCCTTCACCGATTACAGTCTAGGGCTTTCAATGAATTATACGCTGCCAACCTACCGAGAGCGCAATGCCATGGTCTCCATCGGGGTAAGCGGGCGCGACTATGCCGATATAGACAGCGCCGATTCCAATACCGGCTATATCGCAATAAATTTCAGTGAGAAACGCAAAACCCCTTGGGGGCTTTCCTACAGCGCGGCGGTGACGGAAGTGAATGAAGAGGCCTATAACGTCAACCAGCAAGTGTCGCTGTCGGCCAACCGCCCTTTCAGGAAAGGCAAACAAGTATCGCTGGCCCTGCGTGGCGGAACAAAACGGCATTTCGCCTATCTGGGCAGCAGCGCGTCAAAGAGCCGAGACGGCACAACGGCCTCGGCTTCGATCAGCTATTCGCAGCCCATCCGTTTGGCATCACGCGCTTGGTTGCTTTCCGTCAGTGGCGGTGCCGGGAAAAATAATGCTGAAGAAGAGTATTACAGCAATGGTTCCACCTCCGTTTCAACATCCCTTCGCACGCGCATCGCGGCCATAAATTATTCGGTGGGGCTGGACTTCATCAGCACTGAATTTGACGCTGCCGACCCGATTATCGGCGACGATATCCGCGAGGATGAACGCACGCGGCTGAGCCTCAGCGCATCCTATCAACTCCCCAAATATCTGGGCGGCGCAATTTTGTCTCTTAGCGGATTTGCCGCCGACACACGGTCAAATATTCCAAACTTCACCAAAACGGTCACCGAATTGAAATTCGGCGTCAGCCAGAGTTTTTAGGAAACAGCCATGCGTGTCTTTTTATACTCAATAGCCATCATATCCCTCATCGGTTCAGCATCGGCCAACCGCCCCGTCTCCGGTGTGGTTGCTGTCTCAACCGGCCCGATGCAGGCGAAATATATGGATGCAACGCTCGAAATTGGGCGCGATTTAGCGGCCGGCGATAGCATTTTCTTAAACGACAAGGTTGAAACGGGTCGACGCACGCAAGCACAAGTGCTGTTAAAAGATGAAAGCGTTTTTTCCATCTCGCCCAACTCAAAGATTGTGTTTGACCGGTTCGTCTTTAACCCATTTGAACAAACCGGCACCGTTTCGGCTCAGCTTCTTGCAGGAGGCATTCGATTTGTATCGGGCAAAATTGCCGATAAGCAACCGCAAAACGTTAAAATTAAGGCCGGAACAGCAACCGTTGGTATTCGGGGAACGGAAATCGTCGCCAAACATAGCGATGAAGGTTCAACCTTTGTTTTGCTGTCGGGGGCGATGGACGTCAGCACTCCCGCAGGCTTGCAGACTATTAGTCGGCCCGGCTTTGGTATTGATGTCTCTGCCGATGGCGCTTTGGGTAGTGTCCGCCGTGTGCGCTTGCAAGAAATCAATCAGCTGCTATCACCTCAAGCGAACCCTGATGAGGCCAGCGCGACTGACGACGGCGAAGAGGCAAGCACCGAGGACGACAATGTGGATACCGCAGCAGAAGAAGAGACCGCATCGGATGATGGCGGTAGCGGTAGCGGCGCCGACGATGAGGAGGATGCGACGGCGGACGCTAGCTCGCCTACTGAAACCGACAGCGCAGACAATCAGAGTGCGGATAATTCAGAGAATTCAAGCGACACTGCTTCCACAGAAGATACGGCAAGCGCTGAAACAGAGACGAAATCCAGCTTCGACAGCGCCCTCGTGGCGGCTGCCAAATCAGATGGAGATACCGAGCAAGCAGAGGTTTCCGGCCTTTCCGATTTGAACTTGGAGGTCGCTGCTGAAAACACGACCTCATCAGAGGCGAAATCCGAGGAAGCCGCCAATGCGGAGACAAATTCAGACGAGATTGCGGCGGATGACGTAAAGACCGCCGACACCGAGCCGACAGAACCCGCGGCAGAGAAACCGGTTCTGCTCTTGGCCCTCGCAATCGACGAGCCGAATTTCTCCGGCGAAAACACAACCGCCTCAATCATCGACGCTTTGGTGGAAGACAAAAAGGATGAACAAGGAACGACCGCCGCCGAAGAGATTGCGCGAGCGGAGGACAACACAACAACCCCTGAACTGCAGCCAGAGACACAGCCAGAGACACAGCCAGAGAC
>CBFHSX010000063.1:0-7371 GCA_965658615.1 Alphaproteobacteria bacterium
CATCAATCAGCGTGTCGCGGCCCTCATGGCTGGCTGAAATATCGAGAAAGCACAATTCATCTGCGCCCGCCGCATCATAAGCGCGCGCCGCCTCCACCGGATCGCCCGCATCGACCAAATCGACAAAATTGACGCCTTTGACGACGCGCCCCTCATGCACATCAAGGCACGGAATAATGCGCGTCTTCAGCATTATCGAACCCCGTCCAGCGCCAGAGCGGCGGCGGCGTCAAGGCGGCCATCATAGAGCGCACGGCCGGAAATCGCGCCGACAATCCCATCCGCCGCCAGCGGCAGGAGCGCCTTAATATCATCTAGCCCGGCTAGACCGCCCGAGGCGATAACCGGAATACGCGTGGCTTGGGCGAGCTTGTGTGTCGCCATAATATTGACGCCTTTCAGCAGACCATCGCGGTCAATATCGGTGTAAATCAGGGCTGCCACGCCGGCATCTTCAAACCGCGCCGCCAGCGCGCTGACTTGCATTTCACTGGCCTCGGCCCAACCCTCAACCGCAACGAAGCCGCCGCGCGCATCAATGCCGACAGCAATGCGGTCGGGAAAAGCTTTGCAGGCTTCGATAACCAAATCCGGATCGCGCAGGGCCGCCGTGCCCAAAATCACACGGCCAATACCGGCCTCGAGCCACGCCTCAATGGTTGCCATATCGCGAATACCGCCGCCCAATTGCGTGCGCGCCGGACTGGCTTTGACAATCGCCTCCACGGCAGCGCGATTGACCGGTTTGCCGGCAAAGGCGCCATCCAAGTCGACAATGTGTAAATGCGAAAAACCCTGCTCCGCAAAAGCGCGTGCTTGCGCGGCGGGATTATCGTTGAAAATCGTAGCACGCGCCATATCGCCCTGTTCGAGGCGCACACATTGGCCGTCTTTCAAATCAATCGCCGGGTATAAAATCATGGTCGCCATCCCAAAAAATTGCCGATCAGTTGCAAGCCCGCATGCTGGCTTTTTTCCGGATGAAACTGCGTGCCAATCATATTATCGCGCGCCAAAACCGCCGTCATCGCGTTGCCATAATCCGTGGTTGCCGCAATGTCGTGGGCCGCCGCGCGCACCGCAAAACTATGTACAAAATACATATCCGCCCCGTCGAGCCCGTCCAGCACGGCGTGGGGGCCGGTCGGCGCGATATTGTTCCAGCCCATATGCGGCACTTTCAAATCGGCCGGCACATCCAGCGCATGCACCTCGCCATCAATCCAGCCCAGCCCGTCATGCGTGCCGCGCTCAAAGCCTTTTCGCGTCATCAATTGCATGCCGACACAAATGCCCAAAAACGGGCGGGCTTTTTGCAGCACGGCCTCGCGCAACGCCTCGACCATGCCGTCAATCGCCGCCAGACCTTGTGCGCAATCGCCAAACGCGCCGACGCCGGGCAAGATAATATGCTCGGCGCGCGCAACTGTCTCGGGTGCCGCGGTCAGCACGACATCGCGGCGTGCGCCGAGGCCCTCCATATGCGCGAACGCTTTTTCCGCCGAGCGCAGATTGCCCGAGCCATAATCAATAATCGCAATGCTCATGCGATCGGCCTTTCACATGCGGCTAGCTGCCCAGCACACCCTTGGTCGAGGGAATGGCATCAGCTTTGCGCGGGTCAATCTCAATCGCCTGACGCAAAGCCCGCGCCAGTGCCTTAAAGCAGCTTTCGATAATATGGTGGTTGTTCTCGCCATACATATTTTCGACATGCAGGGTAATCCCGGCGGCTTGCGCGAAGGCTTGGAACCATTCCTTGAATAATTCCGTATCCATATCGCCGAGCTTCGGTTTGGAAAAATCGACCTGCCAAATCAGATAAGGGCGTTGCGAGACATCCAGCGAGACACGCGAGCAGGTTTCATCCATCGGGATAATCGCGGTGCCATAACGCGTCAGCCCTTTGAAATCGCCCAACGCCTCACGCACAGCCTCGCCCAACACAATGCCGGTATCCTCTGTCGTGTGGTGAAAATCAATGTGCAAATCACCCTTGGCTTTAAGCTCGATATCGATCAAAGAATGACGCGATAATTGCTCCAGCATATGGTCGAGAAAACCGATGCCGGTTTCGACATTATAAATGCCGGTGCCGTCCAAATTGACCTGGGCCGTGACCTCGGTCTCTTTGGTGGCGCGTGATGTGCGGGCGCTACGTGCTGCCATGGGGAACCCTTTCGTGAAGTCGACCTTTGCCATGCAAGGGCGACCGGTCGCTCAATACAGACATCTTGTATCAAAAACCGCACCAAACGCCAAATATTTAGCGCGTTTTTGACGCGCTTAACGCTTGGCTTTGGCGGCGCGGCGCAGGCGCAGGTAAAATGCCCCACTACCACCATGCGGCACGGCGGCCGCGTCATATTCGACCACTTGCGCGGCCAAGGGGGGCGTTGCCAGCCAATCGGGCAAGGCGCGGCGCAGGCGACCCTCACCGCGCACACCCTTGCCGGTAATCACCAATACCCATTGATGGCCTTGCGCGCGGTGATAGGCGATGAAACCGTTCAACGCGGCCTGCGCTTCGGCCAATGTCATACCGTGCATATCCAGCGTACCGTCAATCGCCACGCGCCCGCGCCCCAAGCGCCGCCGCGCCCTTTGCTCGATTTCGGGCCGCGGTGGCGATTGCGCTGCTTCGGCCGGGGTGCGCCGCGCCTTTGTCACGCCGCCCGCGGGGCCCTCAAGCGAGCCTTTAGCCGGCGCTGTGCCAGCCGCTTTTCCGGCGTTTTTTGCCTTTTTGGGGCTGCCTGCGCCAGTCTCTATATGGCGGTTGCGCTGCGCCGGACTTAGCGGTCGGGTTTGTTGCGTCAGCCTGTGCCAGGCTGTCGTGCCATCGGCCGGGCTTTCAGACCCTTGATCGGCTTTATTATCGATTGAGGGTTTGCCGGTTTTTCGCATGGTCGGCGGCTCCGTTTACGCGCTTTGCGTGGCCACCAGCGCCCAATTCGGGTCTTGGCTGTCGCGAGCGCGGGCAAATGTCCAAACATCATAAGCCGTGGCCGGGGCCGGCAAGGCATCCTCATCCACCTCCGCATCGCGCGGGCAGGTGAAAGAAATCAACTCAGCGCGAAACCGCACATCGAGCGAAATGAGATTATCCTCAATGCGCGCATCATCCAGCACCGGCCGATCAAGCCGCAAAATACGCGTCACCAATTGCTGACCCTCCTCGTTACGCGCCGCAATCGCCGCGTCAAAACCGGCAGCCACATCATCGCCCAAAAAGCCGCGCACCCCGTCCAGCGCGCCATCGGCAAAAGCCGTCAGGATCATTTCATAGGCGCGGCCTGCGCCATCCAGAAAGCCGGCCTCGTCAAACCCCGGATCGACCTCGCGCAGAAAGGCCAAACCGCGACCTTGGCGCGGCGCATCCTCTATCTCTTCTTGCGCCGCCTCTTTGAGCGCAATTTGAGGCTCATCCGGCACCCCCTCATCGGCCGGCGGCACGGGCTCGACATCAGCCTCTCGGGCTTCTTGCAATGTTTCTACTTTGCGCGGGCGATTTTCAAACGCATCGCGGTTCAGGCGATACGCGTCCTTGCGGCTACCGGGCTGCTCGTCCTCATCGCGCACGCCCAATACTGAGCGCAGACGCCAGAAAATAAGAGCAACGATAATCAATAAGATAAGATTGAGCGGATCCATGGCTTTTGTCCTTTTTGGCTTGGTTTCAATATGGCGGTTTTTGACAAAATTGCAACGCGCTGCTAGGCAAAGATATTAATTTGAGGGGAATTAAATGCCCGGCCTTTTATTGCTGCTGCTGATTTTCGTTCCGGCAGTAGAGATTTATCTGTTCATCGAAATCGGTGGCGCCATTGGCAGTGGCTGGACCTTTGTGCTCATCCTATTGACCGGGTTTTGGGGCGCGGCGGCGATGCGGCGCCAGGGCCTCGCCGTGCTGGCCGAGGCACAAAAAGCCCAAACAAGCGGGCAGGCCCCGGTCGCCGCGCTGGCGCATGGGCTGCTTATTCTTTTGGGCGGCGTGCTGCTTATTATTCCGGGCTTTTTCACCGATGCGCTGGGCTTTGTTTTTATGCTGCGCTGGGGCCGCTTGCTGATTATTGAAACCCTGTTAAGCGCGCTGCTGCCGCAAATTATGCGCGGCTTTCAAATGCGCCAAAGCGGCGACAGTCAAAACCCGCCACAAAACCATACGCAAAACCCGACACCGCCCGGCACGATTGAGGGCGAGTTTACCGTGCATGATGATAATGAGAAATAGCGGTTTCGCTTTGCGGAAATTTCGTTATTTTAGCGGCAACTGAAAAGGAGAGCCCGATGGCTGAAGACCAAAACACCGAAGATCAGACACGGGCCGCGACGGACGACACGGCAGCCGGCCCGCCCAGTCTACAAATTATGGTACAATATGTGCGCGACATGTCGTTTGAAAACCCGGGTGCGCCCAATTTTGCCGCGAATGCCAATCCGCAAATCGGCGTCAACGCCAATGTCGGCGCGCGCAAGCTATCGGATCATGATTATGAAGTCGGGCTGAAGTTTCGCATTGAGGCAACCGCACAAGAGGGCGAGGGCGAAGCAAACGGGCCGGTGCAATTTATCGCCGAGCTTGAATATTGCGGCGTGTTTCGTCTGCAAAATATTGCCGAAGCCGATATTAAACCGGTGCTGCTGATCGAGGCACCACGCCAGCTTTTCCCCTTTGCCCGCCGCGTGCTGGCCGATGCGACCCGCGATGGCGGCTATCCGCCGATCATGCTGGACCCGATCGATTGGGCGATGCTTTATCAACAAAGCGAGGCCGCCGCGCAAGCGGAGGCACAAAACGGCGAAGCGTTACCTGACGGCGGTGCCGTCAACTAAATCGACCGCGGCGATGCAATTAGACGCAAGCCTAGCCCTCTTCACCATCGCGCAGCCATAGCGCGCGTTGCGGTAGGGCTTGCAAAAAAGCCAGATGAGCGGCGCGCTCATCGTCTGAAAGGCGCGACGGCAGAGATGTCTCGCGCCTTTTTTGCGGCTGGCGTGGCGCCATACGCGCCGTCGCATTGGGCGATACGGCATCCGCCGCCTTGGCTGCGTCACCCGCCTGTCCCGCCTCAAACACCATGCCCGGTTGGCGACCGCCCGAAAGCTCCAAATACACACCGGCCAAAAGCTCGCTATCGATGAGCGCGCCGTGCAGATCGCGATTGGAATTATCGACATTAAAGCGACGGCACAGCGCATCGAGACTGGCCGGCGCGCCGGGAAATTTTTGCCGCGCCATCGCCAGCGTATCAATGACCTTATGCGCTGCCAAATCGCCGCGCCCGCATAGGCGCAATTCGGCATTGATGAATTTCATATCAAATGACGCATTATGCGCGATGAGCGGCGCGTCGCCGACAAAGGCCAAAAACGCTTCTGCCACATCGGCAAATACCGGCTTGTCTTTCAAAAACGCCGCGCTCAGCCCATGCACGGCCTCGGCCTCCTTCGGCATGTCGCGCTCAGGGTTGATATAGACATGAAATGTCTCGCCACTGGGCAAGCGATTGATCAATTCGAGGCAACCGATCTCAACCACGCGGTCGCCACTGGCCGGATCGAGGCCCGTCGTCTCCGTATCAAACACAATTTCGCGCATTGCTGTTTTCCTTATTCAGGCTTGATAGACTGCCTTGCGCAGTTCAAATGCCGCGCCTTTGCGACCCTCAATCTCACCCAGAATAGCACGCACTTGCGCATGCGCGTCTTCTACCGAGATCGAGCTGTCCACAATAAATTCGGCGCGCTGACGCTTTTCGTCATCCGGCACTTGTTTGGCCAAAATATCCTCAAAGCGTCCGGCGCTCATGCCCGGGCGCGCCAAGACGCGGCGGCGTTGCAAATCATAAGGGGCTGAGACCACCACCACGCTATCGACATATTTCTCGCCGGCATTTTCCAATAAAAGCGGGATGTCGAGCACCACGACATGTGCGCCGGCCGCCTCATTCTCCAATAGAAAGCGCATTTGCGTGTGTCCGGCCAGCGGGTGCACAATCGCCTCCAACTTTTTCAATTTCGCCGCATCCTTCAGCACATGCTGGCCCAAAATGGCGCGATCCACCGCGCCGTCAACCACCGCCTCGGGCACCAATTCAGCAATCGGCGCGACCGCCGCGCCGCCTTGTTCATACAGCGCATGCACGGCCGCATCGGCGTCATAACAGGGTACGCCCTCCGCCTGAAATAATTTCGCCGTTTGGCTTTTGCCCATGCCGATCGAGCCGGTCAATCCGATAAGATACATTCACACCCCCTCTATATCGGCCGTCACTTTAGCGCGCAATGCGTCGTCGATTTGCGGCTTAACGCCGAACCAAATATCGAAAGACAGCGCCGCTTGGTGCAATAGCATGCCCAATCCGCCAATGGTTTTGAGCCCGCGCTGTTTGGCGGCACGCATAAAATCTGTCTCCAGCGGCGTGTAAACAATGTCGCAAACCAAACCATCCGGCCCCAATGCATCAAGCGGCATGTCGAGCGGCGGGTTTTTATCCATGCCGAGACCGGTTGTGTTGACGACCAGACCGCAGCCTTCGGCCAACGACCCGCGTGCCCCCCAATCACCGATTTCAAGCGCCGCCGCGGCTAAGGTCTGCAGCGCCTCGGCGCGATCGCGTGTGCGATTGGTCAAGCGTATTTCCGGCACGCCCGCAGCGGCCAAGGCCACGACGAGCGCGCGTGCAGCACCGCCCGCTCCGATTAAGAGAACCGGGTTTTCCCGCCACGCATAGGTCGGCGCCGCCTCATCCAGGCTGGCAACAAATCCGCCGCCATCGGTATTGGCACCGTGCATGCGACCGTCGTTAAAACTGATTGTATTGACCGCACCCAATGAAGCGGCCGCCGGCGTCAATTCATCCATGGCCTGAAAAGCGTTTTCCTTGTGCGGCAGCGTTACATTAGCCCCGACATAACCGGCATCGGCCAGACGTTGCAGCGCGGCGCGAAAATCATCAGCCGGATCGATCGGGCACAGGCCGTAGGACGCATCCATTTTATAATGCTGCATCCAATGATTATGGATCAGCGGCGAGCGCGAATGCGAGATCGGCCAGCCAATGACACCGGCTTTTACGGCAGCATTGCCGGCTGGCCCGGCCATCAGGCGACCAGCCCGCCATGCGCGCGCAAGCCCTGCAAGAGCGGCAAGAGCGGCAGGCCCAAAGTGGCAAAATAATCGCCGTCAATCTGTTCGAATAAATGCGCGCCCAGCCCCTCTAGCTGATAGCAACCGACGGAAGCGAGAATTTTATCCCCGGCCTCGTGCAAATAGGCATCGAGAAAATCATCGGAAAAATCGCGCATGGTAAGGGTCACGGCTTGGTGGTGGGTCCATATGGTTTCCCCATCCTCGACCAGCACCACGCC
>CBFHSX010000064.1:0-6899 GCA_965658615.1 Alphaproteobacteria bacterium
GAAAGCCGAAGCGATTGATCACGGCATGGAGCTGTATCACGAGGTCTGCACTTTCTGTCATGGCATCGCCGTCATCGGTGGCGCCGCCATTCCCGATCTGCGGAAAATGAGCGAGCAAACGCATCGCATGTTCAAGGAAATTGTGCTGGAAGGCGTGCTGGCCGATCGCGGCATGTCAAGTTTTGCCGACCGTTTGAGCGAAAAGGACGTTGATGATATCTACACCTTCATCGTCGCGCGCAGCTGGCAGGATTATGAAGTGCAGGAAAATGCCAAAAAGGCGGCCGGCGACAAAACCGGTGCCCTGCGCGCCAAATAGGCCACAAAGCGTTGCAATCATAAAGGGCGGCCCCGCAAGGTGCCGCCCTTTTTCATGGGCCGAGCCTGCAATTTGCGCAACAGGTGCCGCTTGCGAAAGATTTGACAAGTGGCGCAATTGCCGCCTAGCTTGTCTGCAATAAGAATAAAACAGGCGCAATCGGATATGAGCGAAACGATTCATTTTGACACGCATAAATTCGTCAAACGCATGACGAAAGCCGGTATGGCCGAGGAAACCGCCGAAGCGCTGGCGGATGAGCAAATGCAACTTATTCAGGGTGAGCTTGCGACCAAGCAGGATTTGGCAAAGGTGCAGCATGAAATCGAAAAATTGCGCGCTGATGTGAGCCGCGATATCGAAAAGTTACGTGCTGATGTGAGCCGCGATATTGAGACGTTACGTGCTGAAATCGCAGAAAGTAAGGTCGACATTCTGAAATGGATGTTCGCCGCCATGGTGGCGCAGACCGGCGTGATCGTCACGCTGTTGAAAATACCGTTCTAGACGGCGTTCAATCCTGCGCCGCCTTTGGTGGCAGGTCGGGCGCGACAAGCTCGCGGAAATCGAGCTTCAGATTTTCCTCTTCGCTTTTGGAATCGGGGCGGCTTTTTTGGCCGTCTCTTTTTTGCGTCTCATCGACATCGTCAGGTGTGGCGGCTTTATAGTTCAGGCGCGCCTCGATTTGTTTGCCGCCTTCTTTTTGCTTCAGCGCCTCATCGACTTGTTCGGCAAGCTCCGGCGTGAAAGGCAGGCGATAGAGGCGTGGCTGCCCGACGGCAACGCCGCCGCGCGCCAGTTTCTGTCCGAGAATATAAATCGCGCCGTCAGTGCGCCGCGCCTTATCTGGCTCTTCAACCACCGCCCAATGCAGCTTGAACGGGTTAGGCGGCTCTTGCGCGATGGCCCAGCCACGCAGGTTTTGTGCGCCGTGATAGGCGCCGATATAAAACAGGCTGACCAGCACAATGGCGGCGATTTTAATCTCGCGTCGCCACGGGCTGTTGAGATTTAGATTTAGCACCAGCGCGGCCAGCGCGGCATAGGAGAGGCCCAAAATAAGCGGTATGGTCATTATTTTGCGTCTCCGGTCTTGTCGCGTTCGGTGGCGCGAATGAGCAGCTTATTGCGGCTGGCCATTTCCAACACCTCGCCGGTGGCGTCCATGCGAATGCGCACGGCCGTTTGCTCGTCACCGGCGCCGGTCAATTCGCTCGTACCGGCGAAAATCACTTTGACTTGCGGGTTGAGCTTTTCGACTTTTACTTTCACCGGCACGGGGCGCCCGGTCTGCGCTTTATAATGCAGCAGATTGACGACATATTCCCCCGCCGCAATGCCGCGAATGGTGACGGTTTCCTGATTGAGCGGGTTCTCGATTTTTTCGCCTGCCACGGTGATGCTGTCACCCAGCCAGCCCCGATCATCGCGGTCTAGATGCATCAGACCGGCTTCGCGCGCATCAAACCAGACCAGATTGCCCTCGCCATCCTCGACAATCAGATCAATGTCATCCTCATGCCCGTCGGGCCATGTGGCAGTGATCATGAACTCGGCTTTCGGGTTAATCTTGCCATCCGTTACCTCCGGGCGAATGAGGATAAATGCCACGGAGAACATGAAAGCAAAGCCCAATAGCGCATTGAACAGTATGTCAGTAAAGGCATTCTGGTCTTCGGCCGGGGCGAAAAGCTTTTCACCAATCATGCTTGCGGGCTTTCATGGCCATTGAGCAGCAGCGTTTGCATCGCATCGGCGAGAAATTGAAACTGAAAGCGCAGCACAATATTGACGATTAGTCCGGTCAGTGTTGTGTAGAGTGCGACCGCCATGCCGCCCGACATTTGCCCCAATGCCGCTTGCAGGCTGGCAGCGTCGAAGCTGGCCAGGCTGGCGATGGGCGAGAGCATAAGGATAAAACCGATAATCGTGCCCAATAGGCCGATCTTCAGCACGCTATCGGCGGCAAACCAGCCATGATTGAGCCACCGCGCCATCGTGGCCTCGCGCGTCTCATTGGCCGCTTCAGGGGCGTCCTCTTGGCCTTGCACCCAGCGTAGCAGATAAAGCCAGCGCGCGCTCATGGCGATCCAAATGGCGATAATCAGCCATGACAGGCGGCTTTTATCGCCCTCCAGCAATATGCCCATCAGGCCGCGCTCATAAAGCAGGTAAGCGCCGAATAATATCAGCCCGAGCAAAATCAGACCTTGCGGCAGTGCTTTACCTTGTGCATGTGGCGATGATTGCATCTTGTCTCTCCCATTTGTCAGCGAGTTTAGGCGGCTGCCCGTGTTCTGTCGAGAGGCGGATTTTTGCCGCATGGCGCGTTTAACATCTTGCCATGCCGTGTCGAACATGGTGCTGTTTTACTTCGGGAGACAATTGTATGAGTGCTGCACAATTCGAAGAAAATCTGACGACCGCCCGGAGTATTAGCCGTAAAGAGCTGCTGTTTTACGCGATGCCGCCGGTAGGCGGCGGCTATATGTTCTGTCTTGTAACGCTCTATACGATGAAATTCGCCACGGATGTGCTGCTGATTGCGCCGGCGCTGATGGGTTTGATTTACGGCATTTCGCGCTTTTGGGATGCGATTTCAGACCCGCTGGTCGGCTATTTATCGGATAAGACCAAGACCCGCTTCGGGCGGCGTCGGCCTTGGTTGTTCGGCGCTATTTTGCCGACCGCTTTGACTTTTTGGATGCTGTCCGCCCCGCCGCAAGATCTGTCCTATACCATGCTGGTGGTCTGGATGGGCGTCGCCATTATCGGGTTTTTCTCGGCCCAGACCATGTTCATTGTGCCGCATATGTCGCTGGGGGCCGAACTGACTGATGATTATCACGAGCGCACGAAAATTTTTGCCGCCCGCCATGCCGGTTGGATCGCCGGTTATATTTCGGCACTGGGCACGATGTATTTGCTGATTATCGCCGAGCAAGAAAGCGAGGCGGCGGTGCGAGCGCTGTCGGCTGAGCAATCCTTTTATGCGGCGGTTTTTGCCGGCATTTGCTTGCTTATCTGCGTTGTGGGCTTGCGCGAGCGGCCTGAATTTATGGATAAAGCGCCGGAAAAGCCGTGGGAAGCGGCGCGTGATATTTGGCAGAACAGTCATGCACGGCTGCTGCTTATCGTCATTTTTATCGAAAATCTGGGCGGCGCGACCATCACCATTATGACGCTTTATGTGGCCCAATATGTGATGAAGGCGGCGCATTTGGCACCGCTTTTCATTCTTTCCTATATGGTCTTTTCTTTCGCCCTGACGCCCATATGGACGCCGATTGCCAAGCGTGTTGGCAAAAAGCGGCTTTGGCTGGCCTCCATGTTGGTGACGAGTTTTGCTTTTGGCGGCATGATTTTTCTGGTGCCCGGCATGGAAGTTGAACTGATTATGTTGGCCGGTTTGGCCGGGGCGGCAGGCTCTTGCGGCGGCACAATCAACCCGTCGATCAAATCCGATATTATCGATGTCGATGAACACCAGACCGGCGAGCGCAAGGAAGGCGCTTATTTCGCGGCTTGGTATTTCGTTTCCAAATCGGCCTATGGCGTGATGTTGACCGTGACCGGCTTTGTTTTGTCCATTGCCGGTTTTGTGCCCAATGTCGAGCAAACCGATACGGTTGTCTGGACCTTTAAGGGCTTATATGCCGGCGTGCCTTTCGTCGCCTATATAATCGGTGCCATCTTGTTCACACGCTTCAATTTCGACGAAAATGAACACCGCAAAATCATCGCCGAATTGGAAGCGGCGCGGGCGAATAAATAATTCTGTCGCCGTGCCTTGCGCGTGGGCTGACGCTCCCGAAAGCTGATTACTCAGCCGCCAGACGTTCCGTATCGCTTGCACTTTGCGGGCCGCGTACCAATTTGCCGGGCATTTTGCCGGTCGGTTCCCCATCCTCATAGGTCACCACGCCGGAGACAATCGTATAGCGATAGCCGTCAATCTTCTGGATCAGACGACGCCCACCGGCCGGCAGGTCATAAACCATTTCCGGTTCGCCCAATTGCAACGCCTCGAAATCGATGACATTGATATCGGCTTTCATGCCGGGCACTAATGTGCCGCGATCATGCAGACCGTAAAGCGCGGCCGTGTCGGCGGTTTGCGCTTTCACCGCGTCGGCCAAACCGAAGCGTGCACCGCGGGCGCGGTCGCGCACCCAATGGCTCAGCAAATAGGTCGGGAAGCTTGCATCGGTGATGACGCCGCAATGCGCGCCGCCATCCGACAGGCTCAGCACCGTATTGTCGGATTGGAACATCTCGTAAATATGGTCGTAATTCTGATTGGCGTAATTCAGCAGCGGCAGGAACACATAGCCGGTGCCGTCATTTTCCATCAGCATGTCATAGACCACTTCCGGCGCGCTTTTGCCCTCGGTTTTGGCGATCGCTGCAATGCTGTCTTCCGGTCGCGGCTCATAATCCGGCACGCCGTCTTTGATCAGCCTGAACATATTGTCAAAACCCAGTGTGATGAGCGCGCCAATGCCATTGCCGCTCGGCAGGCCGTCGCCATCATGCTCGGCTTGGTCTTGCATGAAATGGGGACGGCCATTAATCAGCGCGTCGCGCGTTTCCGGTTGGCGCAATTTGGCAAGGCGCTCTTCGCGCGGAAGACCTTCCAGCGCTTGATATTCCGGGTGCAGCGAGAACGGATGCACCGTGCTTTCCCAGCCCAGAATAAGCCCCGGTGCGCGCAGCGCCATTTGCGCTTTGATATTGGCCCCATCAGCCACCGCATCTTCGGTCATTTGCAAAAGTGTGCGCCAGCTATCCTTGTCCATCGGGTTTTGCAGCAGTGCATAGGTGACAGGCAGGCCCGTCTTTTTTGACATTTCGGCCATCCAGCCAAATTCTTTCTCGGCCGGGTTCAAATCCGACGCCATTTCAAACACGCCATGGCCGCCGCGTTGCAGGCCATCGGCAATGCCCAAAAGCTCGTCCTTATTGGCAAATGTGCCGGGCACGGGCTCGCCATCTTTCGACAGATGCAACATGGTGCGCGAGGTCGAAAAGCCGAGTGCCCCGGCCTTGATGCCGTCTTCAACAATATCTGCCATTTCGGCAATATCTTGCGGTGTTGCGGCTTCATTATCGGCACCGCGTTGGCCCATCACATAAGCGCGCACAGCGCCATGCGGAATTTGCGTGGCGATGTCGAGCGCACGTGGCAGCTTGTCCAGCGCATCGAGATATTCGGGGAAGGTCTCCCATTGCCAGTCAATCCCCTCGGCCAGAGCGGCCCCCGGAATATCTTCCACACCCTCCATCAGATTGATCAGCCAGTCATGCTTATCGGCTTTGGCGGGCGCAAAGCCGACACCGCAATTGCCCATCACGGCGGTGGTGACGCCATTCCAGCCTGATGGGCTGAGATAAGGGTCCCAAGTCACTTGTCCGTCATAATGCGTATGGATATCGACCCAGCCCGGCGTGACCAAATCACCCTTAGCGTCAATCTCGGTTTTGCCTTTTTCTTCAATCACGCCGATCTTGGCAATGATGCCGTCTTTCACGGCAATGTCGGTCATGCGCGCTTCGGCGCCCGTGCCGTCGACCAAATTTGCGTTACGAATAACCAGATCAAACATGCCTGTCTCCCTAAAGCTTTATTTGCAGAAATCATGCACCAAAGCTAAGCTTTGTGCAAATGGGAGAGCTTCGCATGCTTCAAGCAACAGCCAAATTTATGACGCTATTCATGCTGACCGCGCCCGCAACGGCTTCGGACTCGTCTTTATTGGGTAGCAAGTTGACCTATAATGGTGCTGAAATGGGCGGCACGTCGGATGGCGTAATACCCGCTTTTAAGGGGGGCATCACGACGCCACCTGTTGGCTATAAGGCGGGCGGCGATCATATTGACCCGTTTGCTGATGACAGGCCGCGATACACAATCACGGCGGCCAATGTCGATCATATCAAACTCGAGAACGGCCCGGCTGACCTCGATTTCTCGAAACTCAAAGAGGGTGACTTCAGGCCCTCCGCGCTACGTCGCAAAATAGGCCGTTAGAGTAGGTTTTATGCAGCTTCCCATCGATATTGATAGCGTTAAGGGCTTTCTTGACCCGCTTGAGGGCGCGGCGCTTTATGCGGCAGCCGAGGAAATGGCACCGCAAGGGCTGTGTGTTGAAATCGGCTCTTATTGCGGAAAATCCACAGTTATTCTCGGCACGGCGTGTCAAAAGGCAGGGGGTGTTTTATTGGCCATAGACCATCATCGCGGCTCGGAAGAAAACCAGCCGGGCGAGGCGTATTTTGACCCTGATCTCGATGATGGCGAGGGCGGTATGTCCTCGCTTTTGCAATTTCGCGCCAATATCCGCCGGGCCGGTTTGGAGGATACGGTTATCCCCGCGCTCAGTCCGTCACAAATCGTCGCCCGCTTACCGATGGCGGCTCCGGCCCTTGTGTTTATCGATGGCGGCCATGCCATGTCTGCCGCGCTGGCTGATTATCGCAATTGGGGCACACGCGTCATGCAAGGCGGCTTGCTGGCCATTCATGACGTCTTCCCCAATCCGGCCGATGGCGGTCGCCCCCCACCCGAAAATTAAAAAAT
>CBFHSX010000065.1:0-6896 GCA_965658615.1 Alphaproteobacteria bacterium
CCTATACAATGTCCTAAAAGGCGAGTGTTTTAAAAGACAGGCCGATTGGGCCAAATGCCCATCTGAGTGAGTGCGATGAATTTATTTGCCGAAATCGAAACCGAATTGCGCGACGCCTTGGCGGCTCTGCAGGGCCAAGCCGTGTTGCCCGAGGGGCTGGATATGGCCCGCATTGCGGTCGAGCCGCCGCGTGATGCAAGCCATGGCGATATGGCGACCAATGCGGCGATGGTGTTGGCGAAGCCGACCGGGATGAACCCGCGCGCGCTGGCCGAGCTACTGGTCGCTCAATTGATCAAGTCTCCGCGCATCGACGCGGCGGAGATTGCCGGGCCGGGCTTTGTCAATTTGCGCCTCGCCAATAATGTTTGGCTCGATTTGGTGCCGCATATTCTGAGCCAAGGCATTGCTTATGGTGACGGTGAGGGCGGCGGTAAGCTGAATATTGAATATGTCTCGGCCAATCCGACCGGGCCGATGCATGTCGGCCATGCCCGCGGGGCCGTGTTCGGCGATGCGCTGGCGCGGTTATTGGAAAAAACCGGCCATGATGTGCTGCGCGAATATTATATCAATGATGCCGGGTCGCAGGTCGATGTGTTGGCGCGCTCGGCGCTGCTGCGTATGCGCGAGGCGCAGGGCGAGGCGATTGGCGATATTCCGGAAGGCCTGTATCCGGGCGATTATCTGGTGCCGGTCGGCGAAAAGCTGGCCGCGGCGTACGCCGATTTGGCCAATAAATCGGAGGCTGAACAACTTGCCATTGCCAAATCCGTGGCTTTGCCAATGATGATGGATATGATCCGCGCAGATTTGGCGGCGCTTGGCGTGACACATGCTTATTTCTGTTCCGAGCAGAGCTTGCACGATAATGGCGCAGTCGATAAAGCGCTTGATGTTTTGAATACTAAAGGTTTGATTTATCAGGGCGTTCTTGAGCCACCAAAGGGCAAGACCCCGCCGCCGGATTGGGAGCCGCAGCCGCAAACCCTGTTTAAATCATCCGGCTTTGGCGATGATAGCGACCGCGCTTTGATGAAATCCGACGGCAGTTGGACGTATTTTGCGCCCGATATTGCCTATCATTACGACAAGGTGCAGCGCGGTTATGCGGCCATGATCGATGTGTGGGGTGCCGACCATATTGGCTATATTAAACGCATGCAATCGGCTGTTACGGCCATTACTGAAGGCGCGGGTGCGCTGGAGGTCAAAGTTTGCAATTTGGTGAAGCTGATGCGCGGCGGCGAGCCGGTGAAAATGTCGAAGCGCGCCGGTAGCTTCATCACTCTGCGCGAAGTGGTCGATGAGGTCGGCAAAGACGCGGTGCGTTTCATGATGCTAACGCGCAAAAACGATGCGCCGTTGGATTTCGATTTCGACCTGGTAAAGGATAAAAGCCGCGATAATCCGGTGTTTTATGTGCAATACGCCCATGCCCGCATTTGTTCGGTGTTGCGCAATGCCGCGCAAGCCGGTTTCGAGGCGGACGCTTTGAGCGATGCGGCGCTGGCCGGTGTCGATTTATCAAGCCTGAAAGACCAGGCCGAGCTCGGTCTGATTCGCAGCCTGTCGGCTTATCCGCGTATGTTAGCCGCGGCGGCGCAGGCGCGCGAGCCGCATCGCGTGGCGTTTTATCTGATGGATTTGGCGGCTGAGTTCCACGCTTTGTGGAATTTGGGCAAGGAACGCCTTGATTTGCGCTTTATTCAGGAAGATGACCGCGCCGGCAGTTTGGCGCGTCTGGCGCTCATTCGCGCCACTGCCATGGTCATTGCCTCCGGGCTTGATGTTATCGGCGTGACACCGGAAGCGGAAATGCGTTAATCTAAACGCAAAGTGGAGCCGATATGTCTCAAAACGATCCGGGCGGGTTTGACCGCGATTTTCTCAGCAGCGATGTCGATTTGCAAATCGCGCATCCATCGCCCGGTGCCGAGATTTATTCGCGCTCATCATCGTTTGCCCTGCCATCGAGCCGCCTGATTGCAGCCGCGCTGGTGGTTGCCTTTGGCGCCTTGGGCGGGACTTATTATTATGCTTATCAGCAGGGGCTGGCGGAAGGTCAACGCAGCCTGCCGCCCGTTGTGTTGGCCGAAAACACGCCGATTAAAGTGGCGCCCGAAAACGTGCCGGGCGGGGTGGCGGAAAAACCGCAGGATTTGAATATTTACGGCGTTATGCACGGCGCAGATAATCCCGCGTCGGCCACACCCGAATTCGTCTTACCGGCAGATAATGCACCGGGCACGATTGAAAGCCTGATTGCGCAAACCGATGACCCGTTTGCCGAAGCCTTGGAGCCCGCTGCGGAAGTCGAAAACGAACTGCCGCCCGGCAATTCGATCACCGTGCTGCGCGACCGTGACGATGTGAAGGTTGACCCGCCGCGCCCCGAATTGAACCGCGCGCCGCGCGCAATGCCCAAAGCAGCACCAGTCGCTCAACCGAAGCCGGTTGCCGAACCAAAACCGGTCGCCGCGCCGAAGCCGGTGGCCCGTTCTGCCGGACGGCAGGATTATATGGTGCAGCTCGCCGCATCGCGTTCGCGCGCGTTGGCGCGGGGCGTCTATAGCAATTTGCAAAAAAATTATAACGACCTGCTGGGGCGGCGCGACCCGCTCATTCTGCGCGTTGACCTTGGCGATAAGGGGATATTCTATCGCGTCAATGTGCCGGGCTTTGCCAATCGCACGGCGGCAGCGGCGTTTTGCGCCAATCTGAAAAAGCGCGGACAAGACTGTCTGGTACGGCAGCAGAACTAGCATGAACCCGGTCATTTACGGGCTGCAAGGCCTGACATTCACCGAAGAAGATAGCATGTTTTTCCATCAGGCGCGGCCTTGGGGCGTTATCCTGTTTGCCCGCAATATTGAAAGCCGCGCGCAATTGCGCGGCCTCACGGATAGCCTGCGCGACATGTCGGGCAATCCGCATTTGCCGATTTTTATCGACCAAGAGGGCGGGCGTGTGGCGCGCATCAAGCCGCCTTTGGCACCGGCCTATCCGCCAATGGGGCTATATGGCGAGATTTATCAAACCGACAAAGCCCGCGCCCTTGAGGCAGCGCGGCTGGGCGCGGCTCTGCTGGCGCAAGATTTATACGAATTGGGTATTAACATCACCTGCGCGCCATGCCTCGATTTGCGGCTGCCGGGCATGAGCGACGTGATCGGCGATCGTGGGTTAGGCGGCAATGTTGAAACCGTGGTCGCCATCGGCCAAGCCGTGCTGGACGGGTTGGATATGGGGGGCGTGCTGCCGGTCATAAAGCATATTCCGGGCCATGGACGCGCCTTGGTCGATAGCCATTTCGACCTGCCGGTGATCGAAGATGATGTGCCGACGCTGAAGCAAAATGATTTCGAGATTTTCCGGCAGTTAAACGACCCGCTTATGGCGATGACCGGCCATTTGCGTTTCACCTCGATAGATGCGAGTGAGACCAGCACTTTCTCAAAACCGGTTATTGAAGGGGTTATCCGCGATTATATCGGCTTTGACGGGTTACTGATGAGCGATGATATCTCCATGCAGGCGCTGAGCGGCGACATGGGCACCAGGGTCACAAAATCTCTGGCGGCAGGTTGCGATGTTATTCTGCATTGCAATGCGGAGAGGGCGGAGATGGAGGCCATTCAAGCGGCTTTGCCCGAACATCCGGACGCGGCTGCTCAAGCGCGCATGGCGGCGGTGGATGATGCATTACGCACGCTCTCTTGCGATGTGCCCGCCGGCGCGCGCAAAGTCTGGGGAGAACTGGTCGGCGATGTTTTCCCGCAAGCCTTGAACGGGCTATAATCGCGTATGGAAGACAAGCAAACTGATTCTGCCGCCCCGCAAACCGAGTTTCAGGAGGGCATTGCCTATCAGGCGCCCGCCGCCGGTGATGCGCTTGATGTTAATGTTGAGGGATATGAAGGCCCGCTGCATGTGCTGCTCTCAATGGCGCGGACGCAAAAGGTCGATCTCAAGCAAATCTCCATTCTGGCACTGGCCGAGCATTATCTCGATTTCATCAGCGAGGCGCAGGAATTGCGGATTGAATTGGCGGCTGACTATCTGGTGATGGCGTCATGGCTGGCCTATTTGAAATCGCGCTTGCTGCTGCCGCCGCCGCATGATGATGACGAGATGAACTCGGAAGAAATGGCGGCGCATTTGGTGTTTCGCTTGCAATGTCTGGAAGCCATGCGCGACGCGGCGGCGCAACTTATGGCGCGCGACCTATTGGGCCGCGACACGTTTTTACATGGCCAGCCGGAAGGCATTCGCATCAAACGCGAGAGCAAATATGACGCCAGCCTATATGAAGTGTTGGGCGCTTATTCGACGCAACGCCTCCGCAATTATTACGAAAGCTGGACGCCGCCGAAAATGGATGTGTTGTCGATTGAGCGTGCGCGTATGCGCCTCGAACGATTGCTTGGCAAGTTGGATGATTGGGCAGCCATGGATGCGCTGGTCGCGGCGGATATCCGTGACCCGCAACGCCGCCGCACCACCATTGCCAGCTCGTTCAGCGCCATGCTGGAATATGCCCGCGATGGTCGCGTTGAGCTGCAGCAGGGCAAAAATTTCGAGCAGCTTTTGATCCGCCGCGCGCGCCCGAAAGCGGCGCCGATTGCCGGTGCGGATGCCAATGATAAAGGAAGTCAATAATGGGTGACGAAAACCAAGAACATGTGGCCGAACAAGAAGAAGCGGTTGAAGAGGTGAAATTGCTGCCGGTCGAGCCGGAGCATATTCGCATTGTCGAGGCGGTTTTATTTGCCGCCGAGGAGCCGCTCGATGTGCCGAATATTAAGGACAAGCTGCCCGAGGGGGCTGATGTCGAGGCTGTTTTGGCGTTGATTGACGAAAAATATGCTGCGGCCGGTTTCACCCTGCAAAAAGTCGGCAAAAAATGGACGCTGAAAACCGCCCCCGATTTGGCGCATGCGCTGCAAAAGCACGTGGTGCAGCAACGCCGCCTGTCGCGCGCTGCGCTCGAGACGTTGGCCATTGTTGCTTATCACCAGCCGGTGACGCGCGCCGAGATTGAGGATATTCGCGGCGTTTCGGTTTCGAAAGGCACGTTGGATGTGCTGCTGGAAAGCGATTGGGTAAAAATTCGTGGCCGTCGCCGTGTGCCGGGCCGTCCGGTCACTTACGGCACGACCGATCAGTTTTTGCTGCATTTCGGGCTGGAGCATTTGCGCGACCTGCCGGGGCTGGACGAGTTGAAGGCCGCCGGTCTGTTGGATGACCGCCTGCCGCCGGGCTTTGCCGTGCCGAGCCCGAGCGCCGATAGTGACCCCGATGAAGACCCGCTGGCCGATGGCGATGACGGGTCGGACGAAGAACTGGCGCCACTGGAAATGGATCTGCCCGAGGAAGCGCATGAGGCGCAGGGCGATACAAGCATTGAGGATGGCGCACCGGCATGAGCGCCGCGTTAAGTTTTCGCAATGTGAGCTGTCAATTTGACGGCCAGACGGTTGTCGATGGTGTCAGCTTTGACATTGCCGAGGGCGAAATTGTCTGCCTGCTGGGGCCCAGCGGCTGTGGTAAAACCACCAGTCTGCGCCTCGCCGCCGGCATGGAAAGCCCAAGCGCGGGCGAGATTTTTCTGGCCGATGAACGTGTCTCCTCCGCGTCTTTCGTAGCGCCGCCGGAGACGCGTGGCATTGGCTTTCTCTTTCAAGATTTCGCGCTTTTCCCGCATCTCTCCGTACTCGACAATGTGACTTTCGGCCTGCGCGATTTGACGCCGCAAGAGCAAAAAGCCCGCGCGCTTGAACTTTTGAAAGCGGTAGGCCTGTCCGGTTTTGCCAATCATTATCCGAGCACTTTATCGGGTGGCGAGCAGCAACGCGCCGCTTTGGCGCGCGCCATGGCGCCGCGTCCGCGGCTTGTTTTGATGGATGAGCCGTTTTCCAATCTCGACCCGCAATTGCGCGACCAAATGCGCGACCTGACATTGCGTTTGTTGAAAGAAAACAAGGCCGCCGGTCTGATTGTCACGCATGACGCCGCCGATGCGCTGCGTATGGCCGATCGTATCGCCGTGCAAAATAAAGGCCGCATACTGCAAATGGATAGCCCGGCGTCTATTTACCAACAGCCCAATTGTCTCGAGGTGGCGCTTATGTTCGGGCCGGTCAATATGCTGCCGGGAGCGGGTGGGCAGGCTGTGCGGCCGCGTGACATTGCCTTTCAGCCGAGCGGCGCTGATGAAGAATTGGTCGGCGAGGTGACGCATATCCGAACCGTCGGGCCGGATGCGCTGGTCGATGTGACCTTGCAAAGCGGTGAGACATGGCATGCGCTGACGCCGGTCGAGGCGCAGCCTGCGCTTGGGCCGCACAAAATCTTTGTGCCACGCGCCCGCCTCATGCTATTCAAGACAGTATAGAGAAAGAGGTTTCACATGGGCATTAGCTGGGTACAAATTCTGGTTGTCGCCGTCCTGCTTATTCTGCTGTTCGGGCGCGGGCGTATCTCATCGCTGATGGGCGATGTGGCGCGCGGGATTACCAGTTTCCGTCAGGGCTTGAAAGAGGGTGCCGAGGCACCGGCAAGCGAGGAAACAAGCACCACCATTGAAGGTGAAACGGTCGACAGCACGTCCGACAAGAAGTAACCCGTCATGGTGAACATCCATGTTTGACATTGGCTGGACGGAAATGCTGGTTCTCGGCATTTTGACCCTGCTGGTTGTGGGGCCGCGCGAATTGCCCGGGCTGCTGCGTACGCTCGGGCAATATGTCGGTCAGATGCGCGATATGGCGGCGCAGTTTCGCGCCCAAATGACCGATATTTCCGATGAGTTGGATGCGCGCAAAGAATTGCAAAAACTGACCCGACTGGCCGACCATAAATTCACCGAAGATGTTGGCACACCGGATTTATTT
>CBFHSX010000066.1:0-6868 GCA_965658615.1 Alphaproteobacteria bacterium
TGGAGGTGGGCTCGCGCGCATCATCCATATACTCGGTCACCATATCCAAGTCGGTTACCTGATGCAGGCGGTCGGGCCCTTCATGCATAAAATAGCCCATGCCGCCATCGGTTTTGAAAAGCACAAAGCCGCGCTCATCGCCGAAATTACCGGTATAAAAAGCGTGTTTCGGAAAAGCCTGCCAATTGCGCGGCCCCCAATTATGGTCGCGCCAGCCATAGCCCTGAATGGTCTCTGCTGCGGCCCCGCCAATGGCGACAGAACCGCTAAAGGCGGTCAGCTGGTGCAGGCCTCTTGTGTCGGAGATATCCTGCATGGAGGCGTCCATTTTATCACTTTTATAGGCGAACTCGGTCATGGGTGACTTGCCGAAATGGGTTAGATCGAGCGCCAAATCGAGCTTTGGCTCTTGAAAAGCACGCTTCGGGTCGGCCAGAAGATGCGGGTCTTTAAAATGAAAAGCCTGACCGTCATAGGCCGATCTGAATTCAATGCCGCCGGGTGTAATCACATCCAGCGCCCATCCCGATACCCGCCAGCCTGTGCTGTCGGTCATGTCGGGGCGCTCAAAATTAAACAGGGCCGACCCGTCGCCCGGAAAATAAAGCATGGTCGCGTCGGCATTGCCCTGATTGGGGCGGTTGGCCACCCGAATAATACCGCCGGCAATGCGTCCGGAGGCGGTCTTGCCGGCATAATAGAACAGATTGCTTTCGGTGAAATTCTCCGCCGCTTGCGTCTCGTGAACAAAGTCATCGGCGGCGCTGAGATTACCGATTATCGCTATATTTTTAGGCTTTTCCATCATGCGGTCTTTCAAAATATTTGGGCAGGGCTAACAGGCATCGGCCTTATCGGAATAGTGCCAGGCCAGCTCGATTGTCGGCTCCAAATTATGCGCGGTCGAGCGCGCAAAGTCGTTTTTGGCAGTGCCTGATTTGGTGCGGCCAATGACGCCGATTATAATCCCGGCCAGACGATACAGATTAAAGGCGATGCCGTAATAGAGCTGCTTGGGCGTCATGTCGATGCCGCGCCGCTCAGAATAGGTTTCGGCATAGGCCTCCATTTGCGGAATACCCAATGCGTCGAGATCGGCATCGATCAGGCTTATCTTGCCAAATTCTTTGTTGAAATTGGGCAAATACCATTGCGACAGATTATAGGTGAAATCGGCCAGCGGATGGCCGAGCGTTGACAGCTCCCAATCCAATACGGCCGCAACCCGCGGGGCGTCGGGGGCAATGATGATATTGGCGAGGCGATAATCGCCATGCACAATGGTGCGCTGCTCATCATGGATGATATTATCGCTCAGCCATTTGGCCAGCCCCTCAAACCGCTCGATCGATTGGTCGTGATGCTGATATTGACGCATCCAGAGATTGATTTGGCGCTCGAAATAATTGCCCGCTTTGCCGTAATCCGACAGGCCGATGGCGTCCGGGTCGAGGCTGTGCAGCAGGGCGAATGTCTCATTCATCGAATCGTAAATCGCCGCGCGCTGCGCCGGGCTGACCCCGGGCAGGGTGAAATCTTCAAAAACCTGCCCTTCAATATATTGCATGAGGTAAAATTCAGCGCCGATAATCTCAGTATCGTCGCAGTAAAAAGCGGTTTTCGGCACCGGGAAATCGGTTTTACCAAGCGCCGTCATAACGCGATACTCGCGGTCAATCGCATGGGCATTGGAAACCAGCTTACCGACCGGTTTGCTGCGCAAAACATATTTGCCCTGATTGGAGCTCAATAAATAGGTCGGGTTCGACGCACCGCCGGAAAACTCCGCTGCCGATAACGCGTCGACAGAAGTCCCGAATTGTGAACGAAGATAATCCTCAAGCTTGTCGAGGGGCAGGGTTGTCGTGGGGCTGTCAGAGATCATGATGTTTACCGATAAAGAATTGATTTCATTAGTTTATCTACATTTTTCGGGACTGTAAATCCAAACATATGATTATGTCGATAGGGGGCTCGCGCATAGGCGGAAACATAGCTGCGATGGCCGCCCAAATTTTAGATTAGACAGGTCTTGAGACCTTGATATGTGTATGGGATAATAAAAAACCTTTACGAAAGTGAAAATTCATGCGGCGAGAAGCGAAAATTGTAGCTGTTTCGACCAGCGATAGAAAAGATGCCAAACAAAAAATCTGTGACGCAGCCATAAGATGTTTTGAACAATATGGCCCGCAGCGGACCTCTATGGCCGATATTGCTGAGGAATCCGGCATTTCGCGCAAGACGCTGTATCGCATCTTCGACGATCGCGCTTCTCTGATTGAATATATCCTGCTGCAGCGCATGTATATTATGGCCGATAAGGTGAGCGAAAAGCTGGCCCATTATACTGATTATGAAGAGGCCATTGTCGAAGGTTCGCTCTATTCGGTGAATGTCAGTAAAGGGGATACGCTGTTCAATGATATTCTGACGCGGGACACAAATCACCGGGTCGAAATGTTTCTATTGGGCCCGCGCGATGAGGTTCGCCAAGATATTGCCGAAATTTGGTCAGGCGTGATTGCGCTGGGGCGCGAAAACCGGCAGGTGCGCGAAGACCTCTCCGATGAGCGCGTTTTGGAATTGCTGATCAGCATGCATGTGCTGCTGCTGATGCGTGATGATTATACCGATACGGACCGGCGCCAATTCTTGACTGAATTCCTGCTGCCCGCTTTGCGGCCCGCCAACGCGTAGGCCCGACCCTTACGCGATTGTTTGCGCCCTGGCGCGCAATGCTTTTTTGTCGACCTTGCCGACCCGCGTCAGCGGTATGGCATCGAGAAAATGTACGGCTTTGGGCTTTTTATAGCGCGCCAGATTGGCCTCGCAAAATTCGAGAATTTCTGTGCGCACATCCCCCGCATCCCTTTGCTTGGCGTCAGCCGAAAGTTCGACATAAAGATTGACGATTTCACTGCCGGGCCGCGCCGCGTCAGGCGTGCCGATCAGCGCTGAAATGGCGATGCAATCGAGCGCCGATAGGGTGTTCTCCACCTCGTTTGAAAACACTTTAAAGCCGCTGACGATAATCATATCCTTGGTGCGGTCGCGCAGATAAACATAGCCGTCTTCATCCATGACGCCGACATCGCCCGTATGCATCCACGTTTTGCCGCGCCATTCGCGCACTGCATGGGCCGTCTCCTCGGGACGGTTCAAATAGCCTTGCATCAGACACGGCGTCGCGACAATCACCTCGCCGGGCTCACCATAGGGCATTTCTTCCGTGCCGGTTTCCACATCGACAATCCGCACATCAATGCCCGGTAATGGGATACCGACCGCTTCCGGTTTGCACCGCGCCGGCGGATTGGCGACAATGGCCGGGCCGGTTTCGGTCATCCCATAAGAGTCCGACAAAACAACACCGTTCAGCATGCGCTCCGTACGCGCGCGGTCATTGCCGGTTATCGGCGCTGAGCCGGTCATAGCAAAAACCAGCCTTGAGAAATCAATTTCCGCACTTAAAGGGTGGTCTGCAATCTGCTGATACAGTGTCGGGACAGCGCCGATACGGGTCGGCGGATGGGCAATCATTTGCCGGCAAAAATATTCCGTATCCTGCGGATTGGGAATAAGCAGAAAGCGGGCGGCATGGCTCAGCGAGATGAGCAGAAAAATCGTCCCGGCAATATGGAAGAGCGGCAGGGCGCTGGCGGCGGTCTCTTTGCCGATTTCCCAGGGGCAATAGACCTGACTGACGGCCGCATTGCGCATGGTGCGACGCATCATTAATTGCGCACCTTTGGCCGGCCCGGTGGTGCCGCCGGTAAATTGTATAAAAGCGATATAGTCAGCCGGCACATCGGCCTGCTGAAAAGCGGTCTCTGCCGAAGCGGTCAGATCGATATAGGCATGGCACGAAACCCCGACCAAATCAGGTAGTTTCAATGCCTTGGCTTGTAGGAAATCCTCGGCGCCCGCGACAATGACCGAGGTCAAACAATTGGGTAAGGTCTCGATTGTCGGCAAGAGGGTGTTGGCCAAAGCATCGAGAGAAATAAGCACTTTGATGCCGGCATCCTCAATTTGCTGCGCGATTTCCACCGCGGCAAGCGCGGCTGAGACACCCGAAATCGCCGCGCCGATTTTCGACGCTGCCAGCATGGCAATGACATATTGCGGAATATTCGGCAAATGCAGACCGATTACATCACCCTGGCGTACGCCAAGCCCCTCAAGCGCATTGGCCAGTTGATTGGCGAGCCGGTCAAGCTCACCATAGGTGATCGTGCGGTCATAATAGGAGAGAGCGATCGTGTCGGGAATTGTTTCGGCATAATGCGCGACATAGGCGCTTAGCGGCCGTTCATCAGGCGCCGGCATTTTGACACCCAGCTCATTATGAATATGTTCCCAAGGTCCGGGTGATAATTCTTCGCTTTGCATTGCGCCATCCCTCTCAGGAAAAACTGCTTTAGAAGCCTCGCAAACCGGCTATGGAAGCGGCTTGCAGCTTGGTGCTTGTAAACATCTTGAGGTATGATACACATTTTGTAAAATGTGTCTAACGTGATGTGCTTATTGGAGGCCACAAGATGAATATTGCCCAGCGTGCTGCCCAGCTTTTGCAACCGGAAACCTATGTCCACCCGCAAGAAGTTATCGAGATTATGGATCAGGTCCGCAAAGAGGAGCCTGTGATCTGGGTTGAGCCGGATGGCGTTCGCCCGATTTGGTTGGTATCGCGGGCCGAGGATATTCGGTTTGTCGAAACCAATCCGGACAAATTCATCACCCGCCCGCGCCCGGCGCTGATGACGATTGAACAAGAGCAAAAAAATCTGGAATTATTCGGCAGCATTACCGGCCCGATGGATACGCTGGTCAATATGGATGGCGATCAGCACCGCTCGCGCCGTCTGATTACCCAGCAATGGTTCCAGACCAAAAACATGCTGGCTTTCAGAGATCAAATCGACCATATCGGCAAATCCTATATTGACCGTATGGCTACGCTGCAGCCCGAATGCGATTTCGCCAAGGATGTGGCCTTTTTATATCCGCTGCGCGTCATCAATGCGATGACCGGTCTGCCGGAGGAACTCGATGATACGATTTTGCGCCTGACACAACAAAATTTCGGCGCAACAGATGATGATGTCGGCAATACGGAAGAAGAGCAAATGGCGCGCATGGCAGCCGTGATGATGGAATTTGCGGCCCTTTTCGCACCGATTATTGAAGACCGCCGGAAAAACCCGCGCGATGATCTGGCCACTGCTTTGGCCAATGCCAAAATTGACGGCCAAATGCTGCCGGATGAAGAGATTATGGGTTATTTCCTGATTGTTGCGACAGCAGGGCATGACACGACAAGCGCCTCAACGGCAGGCGGCTTGCTGGAGCTCATCAGGCATCCTGACCAAATGCAAAAGCTGAAGGATAATCCTGAACTGATCCCCAATGCGGTTGAGGAGTTCTTCCGCTGGGTCGCGCCGGTGAAGCATTTCTTCCGCACGGCGACCGAGGATGTGGAAGTGGGCGGTAAAATGGTGCGCAAGGGCGAAAGCGTCGCTGTGCTGTTTGCCTCTGCGTGCCGCGATGAAGCGGTTTTCGAAGACCCGCATGTGTTTAATATTGAGCGCAAACCCAACCCGCATCTGGCTTTCGGTACGGGCCCGCATCTTTGCTTGGGGCTGCATCTCGCCCGGTTGGAAATTGCCAGCTTTATGGGGCAGTTGCTGCCACGGATTGACGAAATTGAGCTGAACGGTGAGCCGGAATTCTTGCGGGCTGCTTTCGTCACAGGCGTTAAGTCGCTGCCCATTAAATTTAAGATGCGGTAAATCGCCTTCACGCGCGTGCTGATAGGAAGTAACCATGACCCCTGCGCCCCTCGATATACTCGAAACGGCTCTCGACTGGGCAAAGGCGGAGATGTTTTCGTCGGCGTTTTTTGCCGCTTTCGGCATTGCCTTTCTGATTGCCAGTTATGGTTTTTGGCAAGTGGGAAAAACCGATGCGGCCAAGGCCTTTGTGATCCCGCTTTTGGTTGTCGGCGGGCTGCTGGTCATTTTGGGGGTCGGTCTGATGATTTCAAACCTGATGCAGATTTCCAGCTTTCCGGAGGCTTATAATGCAGATGCCAAAGCCTTTCTGGCGGCGGAAATCGCCCGCGTCGAGAGGACCATTGAGGGGTATAATAACGCCTTGTTCAAGTTTATCCCGATTATCATTATCGTTTGCGCCGGCCCTCTTTTGGTCGTGAAATCGCCGCTTTGGCAAGCCAGCATGATGTGCATTATCGCCATGATGGCGATTATTCTTCTGGTCGACATGAACGCAAATGCGCGCCTCGCCATCTATAAAACGAAATTGCTGCAAGCCGAGCACAGTCACTAAAAACGGTAATCCCCCGGCCGATTCGGCATCGGCCCGATCGGCTGCGCAAAAATAGGAAAATGGCGGAGAGGAAGGGATTCGAACCCTCGATACGGGATTACCGTATACTCCCTTAGCAGGGGAGCGCCTTCGACCACTCGGCCACCTCTCCACCGCCGTTGATAGCGAAGGGCGTCATGCTTTTCAAGCGGAATTGCGGTCGGTGCCCGTGTTTTTTCTGCCTCTTGCTGAATCGCCTGCCAAATCGCATAGTCGGGGCATGTTGCGGGTTAATTATATGCGTATGGCACTGGTCGCCTTGCTCTGCTTGGGGCTGGCGGCGTGTGGCTATTTTGACAAAGAAAAAGCGCCGGCAAAGCCTGTGGCCGTGCCGATATCAGCACCATTGCCGGTTGCGCCACCACCCATGCCGGAGGCGGAACCGGAACCTGAAGTGCCGTTTAATGTGCTGGGCGCGGTTTTGGGCGATGCCTGCCCGCGCGATGGCACACTATTGGCAGCTTATGCGCGTTGCGCC
>CBFHSX010000067.1:0-6464 GCA_965658615.1 Alphaproteobacteria bacterium
GTGCGTGGGATCGGCAGATAGAAATTACCGATAAGTTTCAGCTTCAGCCAGATGCGGCGCTTGTCGAAATCACGCCGCGCGCCATCCAGCACATAGCCGCCGTCTTTTTCGTTCAGCCTATAAATATCGACGAGATCCGGCTTGTTGACGGTGACGCCCCAGCCAATATCGGGATTAAACCCCTTGGCGATAAACGGCATGCCGGGGAAGACGCCGCCATGCATGTCCCAACCCTCATCGCTTTTGACATGCGCTTCATACCACGCGACCGGCCCGTTTAAGGGCTGGTGCGAATTGATCATGATGCGCGTCGCGCCATCGGCTGATTTATTCGGGTTAATGGCAAAGGCGTTGGAGCCGACCGGCAGGCCGGCCGCGCCAATATGAATTGAGATATTTGTGTCGGGCGCGCTGGCCAATTCGCGCTGCGGGCTATCGGCAAACAACTCGCCAAGATGCGCCTCAAAGCCGTAGAAAAGAAGATGCTGCAACGAAAAGCCGACCACCAAATCTTGCGGCGTCATGGGAAACAAGCGGCTATCGGCCTCAAACGGGTGGGTGGCAGCGTAATAGTTCAGCCCGTCCGCATAGCCCTGCAAATGTGCGCGGATCTCGGGCGATAGCGCGGTCTCATAATGCGCCGCCACATGCGCGCGCACGCCGAGCCAGTGCACCAGAAAATCGATAGGCAGACCGTCAAAGCCGATATGGCGGGCCAGTTCGCCGCGATAAAACGGGATCAGCGATTGCATGGTCTCGAAATCATCCTCAGCATGGGCATAGGCCAGACCGAAAGCGACATCGGCATCGCGGGCCCCGTAAATATGCGGCACGCCATAAGCGTCGCGGATGATCTCGACCGCGTAATCCTGCGCCGTCGCTTTCGCGGCGTCGCTGTCCCAATTCGACTGGCGGGCGGCATGCAGCAGAATATTCAGCATGGCCAAAAGCGGCACTGTGGCGACGATGAAAATGAAAACCCGTTTGACAATAACGCGCATAAAACCCTCCCGATTGGCCAATAAACTAAAACGAATGAAACCTTATGCAAGGGCAGTAGGCTTGACCTTTTTTGTGACCGCTCATAAAAGAGGGCGACGAATTTAAAGCGGGGCGACCCGACGGAGTGAATAAATGAGTGCCAATCCCAACGCGCCGACCGAAGAAACCGTATTAAGTGTTGAGCATTATACGGATCGTTTGTTCAAATTTCGCCTCACGCGGCCGCAAAGTTTTCGGTTCCGCTCCGGCGAATTCATCATGATCGGCCTGCCGAAAGAAGACGGCAAACCGCTGCTGCGAGCCTATTCGGTCGCCAGCCCGAATTGGGATGACACGCTGGAATTTTACTCCATCAAAGTGCCTGACGGCCCGCTGACTTCGCGCCTGCAAAAAATTCAAGAGGGCGATAAAGTATTGCTCGGCAGAAAGCCGGTCGGCACGCTGGTGCTCGACGCGCTGCTGCCGGCCAAGCGGCTTTATATGTTTTCGACCGGAACGGGCTTTGCGCCTTTCGCCAGCCTTATTCGTGATCCCGAGACCTATGAAAAATTTGACGAGGTGATTGTCACCCACACATGCCGCGAGACGGCCGAGCTGCAATATAGCCGCGATACGGCGGGTGCGTTTTTGAACGATCCCGATATTGGCGAGATTGCCGCCGGCAAGTTGCGCGTCTATCAAACCTGCACACGCGAAGAGCATGATAATATGGGCCGCATCACGGATCTTATCCGCTCGGGCAAGCTGTTTGACGATCTGGGCGTACCGCGCCTCAATGCCGAGACCGATCGCGCGATGATTTGCGGCTCCATTGATATGACCAAAGAGCTGAAGGATTTGATGGAAGAGCACGGGCTGCGCGAGGGCGCCAATTCCGACCCGGCCGATTTCGTCATTGAGCGCGCCTTTGTTGACTAGGCTTTTCGCCCTTTGACGCCGCCCCAATTTGCGCCATAATGGCCGCAATAGAGGGGATATCATGGATAATATGTTTGATTTCAGCGGTCAAAAAGCGCTGATTACCGGCGGCTCGCGAGGGCTTGGGCGCCAAATGGCGCTGGCTTTTGCCGAACGCGGTGCCGATGTGATTATTGCCAGCCGTAAGCTGGAGAAATGCCAAGAAGTGGTCGCCGAGATCGAGGCGTTGGGGCGCAAGGGCGTGGCTATTGCGGTCGACGCGCAAAGTTGGGACGAGATGGATCGCCTGGCTGAGGAAGCCTATGCAGCGTTCGGGCAGATTGATATTCTGGTCAATAATGCCGGCAAATCGCCTGCGATTGCGAGCCATGAGATTACCGAGCGGCAGTTTGACGGCGTCGTCGATTTGAACTTTAAAGGCCCGTTTCGTCTTGCCGCCAATATTGGCAAGCGCATGTATGATGGCGCGGGCGGGGTCATCCTCAACACCTCATCGGTTGCCGCCGTGGCCGCCGTGCCGGGCGTGGTGCCGTATTCGGGGGCGAAAGCCGCACTGAATGCCATGACTGTCTCGCTGGCGGCTGAATATGGTCCTAAAGTCCGCGTCAATGCCATTCAAGCCGGGCCGTTCCTGACGGACATTTCAAAAGCTTGGCCGGAAGACATGCGCGCGCGTGCCGCCAATGCGATGGGTCGCCCCGGTCGCCCTGAAGAAATCATCACCACGGCGCTTTATCTGGCCAGCCCGGCCTCGAGCTTTGTCACCGGCGGTGTCCATAAATGCGATGGCGGCTGAGTGCTGCTTGGGGGAATAAAATGCTGAAAAGACTGATTGCTCTCGTTTTTGCGGGCCTGTTGCTGGCTGTCGGCGGCGCGGCGATATATGTTTCGGGTCTCGATAAAACCCAGCAGGCGCGCCTGCTTTTGTCGCTGACAATGGAGCAAGGCGAGGCGCTGTTCGAGGCCGATGAGATCGACTATCCGGCCCCGCCACCCGTGCTCGGTTGGCTCGATGGTCGCCAAACCCGATCGCTGAACGGCCAATGGTCGATCATTGTCGACCCGATGGGGGTCGGCACGCCCGGCTCTGTTTTTGGCGGTTATCCGCTCAATCGTAAAAACACTTCGGGTATGAGCCTGGTTGAATATGATTTCGACACGGCGCAAAAAATCGCCGTACCGGGCGATGTGAACACACAAGACAAGCGGCTGTTTTTCTATCGTGACAAGTTTTGGATGTATCGGACATTTGAGGCACAGAAAACCGACGGGCGCCGCACGCTGCTGCATTTCGGGGCGATAAATTTCACCGGCACTATTTTTCTCAATGGTGAGGCCATCGGCCGTCATAAAGGCGGCTATGTGCCGTTCCATTTCGACATTACCGAGCAGCTCCGCGATGGCGACAACGAGCTGATGGTTTGGGTCGATAATCGGCTTGACGATCAGAGCATACCGACCGGCCGAACCGATTGGTGGCCCTATGGCGGGCTGACCCGCGACGTTCATCTGGTTGATGTGCCGGCCGGGCATATCGTCAATGCCAAGCTGGCGCTGACCAAGGGAGCCAATGATCTGATCGATGTTGCTGTGACAACGACGGGCATGGAAAAGGGCACGCAAGTGACGCTGAAGATAGCGGAGCTGGGGGTTGCAGAAACAATGGTTCTGGGCAGCGACGGCATGGCTGACAAGCAAGTGCGCGTGCGGCCCGCTTTGTGGTCGCCGCAGACGCCGAAGCTTTATGATGTGGTGATCGAGGCCGGCGATAGCATCATTCGTGACCGTATCGGCTTTCGCCATATCGAGACGCGCGGCCATAAGATTTACCTGAACGGCGAAGAAATCCGGCTGCGCGGCATCTCGACCCATGAGGAGCCGTTCGGCCAGCAGGGGGTTGCTTATAGCGCCGCGCATATGCGCCGCGTCTTGCAGGAGGCGCAGGCGCTGGGGGTGAATTTTGTCCGCGCCGCGCATTATCCCTATAGCCGCCATATGGCACGCATGGCCGATGAAATGGGCCTTTTGCTGTGGGAGGAAATCCCGGTCTATTGGCAAATCGATTGGGAAAATCCGGAGACATTGGCGATCGCGCGCGATCAAATGGCGCGGCTGGTGCAACGCGATTGGAACCGCGCCTCGGTCATTATCTGGTCGGTGGCCAATGAAACGCCGAACAGCAAGCCGCGTCTGAAGTTTCTGCGTCGCTTAATCGATGATACGCGGGCCATGGATGATACGCGTCTGGTCAGTGCGGCACTGCTTGGCGGCTCGCGTCCCGATTTCGCTCTCATTGCAGCAAGGCTGGCAGCGCGCGCCGTGGCGTCGCCGGATGTGCCTGAGGACGCCAAGAGGATTTTCCAATCGGTGCTCGATCAAGCCGGCTATTTCGCCCCAAGCGCAAGCGATGGCTATACGTTGAATATTGATGACCCGCTTGGCGAGTTCACGGATTTGATCGCTTATAATCAGTATTTCGGCTGGTATTATTCGACCTTTTTCGCCCGCCAATTGGGCATTGATGAGGCGGTCATTCGCCCACTTATGCTCGATTTCATGGCCGATTTGCGTCTTCAATCGGTCTATGACAAGCCGTTGCACATTTCCGAATTCGGTGCCGGAGCCAAATATGGCAATCGCAGCGCAGACAAGCACATTTGGTCTGAGGATTATCAGCTCGCCGTCTATCAGGCGCAGCTGGATATGCTGACCAAGAGCCCGCAAGTGCAGGGCATCAGCCCTTGGATCTTGAAGGATTTCCGCGCCATGCTGCGGCCGCTGGCCGGTGTGCAGGATTATTACAACCGCAAAGGGCTGGTTGATGAAAAGGGCAAGCGCAAGGCGGCATTTTATCTGTTGCAGGATTTTTATCAAAATCGCTGGTAAGCCGTGCTGGAAATTGCCTGAATAATGGTTATCTTCCGCTCAGGAAAGCGTGGAGCAGATGAGCGATAATCCGGTGATTATTATTGGTGGCGGGCTGGCCGGGGTGACAACCCTGTATGAGTTAAGCGCGCGCGGTATTGCCGCGACCCTACTTGATGCCGGGGTCGCGCCGGCGCAGGGTGCGAGCTTTGCCAATGGCGGTGTGCTGCATCCGAGCTTGCCCGACCCTTGGAATAATCCGGGCATTGGCCGCACGCTGGCGGCATCGCTGTTTGATCGGATGGCGCCGATGCGCTTACATGCTTGGCAAGTGCCCAATCTGTTGGGGTGGGGGCTGGCTTTTTTGCGCAATTCCGCTCCGGCGCGACACAAGGCCATTACCCGCGCCAATTTCGATTTGGCGCATTATTCAACCCGCCAGACCGATGCGCTGCGCCAGCTGTTGAATTTGCAATTTGAGCAGGCTGAACCCGGCACGCTGAAACTACTGCGCAGCGAAGCGGAAAAGGCTGAGGCCTTAGCCATGGCGGAGATGCTGGCAGGGCAGGGCCTGCGTTACGAATTGCTCGATGAGGCGGCCTTGCTGGCCCGCGAGCCCATGTTGGCCGCCGCCGCGCAGCCGCCGGTCGGGGCGCTGTATTTTCCCGATGACCGCGTCGGCAATGCGCGGCAGTTTTGCGAAGCCCTCTTGCAGGCGGCCGTCACATCGGGCGGCACGGCAAGGTTCGACACAAAAGTCGCCAAGCTGACCCGCGAACAATCCCGCGTCACCGGCGTCACGCTGAGCACAGGCGAGAGGCTGAACGGCGACGTCGTATTGTGCGCCGGCGCGCAAGCGGCCGGGCTGGCGCGCCAAGCCGGTGCGTCGCTGGCCATCAGACCGGCCAAGGGCTATTCGCTGACAGTGGATGCCGGCCGGCTCGCGGCGCGCCTGACGCACCCGCTGGTCGACCCGCAATTGCACATTGCCGTGACGCCGCTTGGCGACAAAATTCGTATTCTCGGCATGGCTGAATTTGCCGGTTTCGATACCAAAGTCGCGCCGCAGCGTCTGGTCATGCTGCAACGGTTTTTTGAACAGCTCCTGCCCGATATGGCGGCGCAGCTTGATTGGCAGGCCGGGCAGGGCTGGGCCGGCTTGCGGCCAATGCCGGCTGACGGGCGCCCCTATATCGGTGCTGCCTCGTGTGACGGTCTGTGGCTCAATTGCGGGCATGGCCATCTTGGCTGGACCATGGCGGTCGGCTCGGCGCGTGTGCTGGTTGATATGTATCAAGGCCGCAGACCGGAGATTGAGGCCGCGCCTTTTGCCGCCGATAAGGCTGCCCGCGCGTTATAGGCTCTGGCGTCATGTCGTCGCAAAGGCGTCATCTTTTTGTTACCAAATTTTATGCACTCCCTAATCCGCAAGGTTTTTGATGCAGTAAGGCATTAAAAAGTAAGGAGAGGGTCTATGTTATTTACCTTTTTGAGAAAAACCGCGCTTATCGCTGTCCTGTCTTTAGGCTTTGCCGGTACAGCAAGCGCCGGCGCGGTATGGGTTGACTATCAAATGAAAGTCGATCCGGCGAAAGCCGGGCAGGTGGTCAAAGCCATGAAAGCTTATATGGACACGGATACGGGCAAAAGCTTTGACGGCGTTATGCTGCTGAACGCGC
>CBFHSX010000068.1:0-6104 GCA_965658615.1 Alphaproteobacteria bacterium
CGCGATAACTTCATCTTACAACATGAATACAATGGCTTATCGTTGTTTTTCTTGCGGCTCGGTGGTGGGCGATACTGGGATTGAACCAGTGACCCCTACCATGTCAAGGTAGTGCTCTCCCGCTGAGCTAATCGCCCGTGCCACGCAATGCGTGGTGTTTATTTACAATAAGATCTGCCAAAAGCAAGCCCTAATCAAAAACCCACGGGCTACGCTGTCTGCCTGCGGCGCTTTGCACGGCGATTGTCATATATTTTAAACCCTCTGTGTGTTAAGCTAGCGCCATGATTGAGGGCGTTCACCAACCGTTTGCGTTGACCCTGCCGGAAACGGCAGCCGGGGTGCCGCTTTTTGTTACCTCGCCGCATAGTGGCGCCGACTATCCGGATGATTTTCTCGCCGCCTCTTTGCTCGACGCACATGAGATTCGCCAATCCGAGGATATGTATGTCGATGCGCTTTTTGCCGATGCGCCGCGCATCGGTGTGCCGCTTTTGTCAGCCCGTTATCCGCGTGCCTATATTGATTTGAACCGCGCCCCTTATGAATTGGAACAGGCGCTGTTTACCGATAAGCTGCCCGACCATATTGACACGCGTTCTTTGCGCGCCGCCGCCGGGCTTGGCACAGTGCCGCGTGTGGTGGCCGAAAACACGCCGATCTATAAAGCCAAATTATCCTTTGCCGAAGCCGAGGCGCGCATCGACAAAATCTATCGGCCGTTTCACGACACGCTGAACGCGCAGCTTGCCGATATGCGCGCCCGGCATGGCTATTCGCTGCTGCTCGACGCGCATTCCATGCCGTCGCAAGCGACGAAACTATCGGGTGAGGCACATGTTGATTTCATCCTCGGCAATCGCCATGGCCGCGCCTGTCACAGCGATGTGACGCAAGCGGTCGAGGCTTTTTTGACCAGTCGCAGCTGGCGCGTCGGGCTAAACAAGCCTTATGCCGGCGGCTATATTACCGAGCAATATGGCGTCCCGGCGCGTGGCGCCCATGCGCTGCAAATCGAGATTAATCGCGGCATTTACATGCATGAGACCAGCCATGAAAAGCATGACGGGTTTGAACGCCTGCGCGCCGATATGCGCGATCTGGTGCAGCATTTAGCCGCTATACTGCCCGATATGGCCGATAATCTGATTGTCGACCCGCCCAGCCGGTCGGCCGCTGAATAGAGCGCATGACGGACGCTGTGAACCTCGAAGAACTTTCAAACTTCGCCGCGCAATTGGCCGATGCCGCCTCGCGCGAGACCCTTCCGCTGTTTCGCAATCTGGCGGCGGTCGACAATAAGCTGACCGACGGCTTTGACCCGGTCACCGAAGCCGACCGCGCCGCCGAAGCCGCCATGCGCAAACTCATTGAGGCGCATTATCCCGACCACGCCATTAGCGGCGAGGAGTTTGACGATAAGGCCGGCGGGGCGCTTGAATGGGTGCTCGACCCGATTGACGGCACACGCGCTTTCATGTCGGGCATACCGACATGGGGCACGCTGATCGGCCTCAACCATAAGGACACGCCGGTGCTCAGCATTATGGAACAACCGTTTACCGGCGAGCGCTATCATGCGGTGCAAGGCGGCGGCAGTTTTTTGACGCATGGCGGGCAAACCAAAACCATCAAAGCGCGCGATTGCGACAGTCTTGAAGACGCCGTCTTAGCCACCACCACGCCGGAGATGTTTGCCGACACACCGGCCGAGGCCAAATGGCACGCCCTTGCGACGACAGCCAAGCTGACGCGCTATGGTGGCGATTGCTATAATTATGCGCTGCTGGCGCTGGGCCAAATCGATGCGGTGGTCGAGCAAGGCCTTAAAAATGTCGACATCCAACCGCTCATCACGCTGATTGAGGAAGCCGGCGGCATTGTCACGGATTGGCAGGGCGGGCCGGCGCATCAGGGCGGCACGGCGGTGGCGTGCGGCGATGCGCAATTGCACGCAGCGCTGCTCGATAAGCTGAACGGCTAAAGCACGGCTTTATAAAACGCCTCGACATCGGCCAGAAAAGCTTGCCGCGTCGCATCCTTTTCCATCAATAATTCGTGCCGCGCCTTGGGGTAAAATTTACCCTGCCCATGCGGCAAATATTTGAGCGCCGTTTCATGGGCGCAGTTATCGACCAGCATTTCATCTTCTGCCGAAGCGATAAAGAGCGGTGTTTTAATGCTGCGCAAAAACGCCGGACGCAGCGTCTTGGGCATAATATCAAAAACCGTGGCCACCCAACCGACACTGCGGCCATTGACTTGCAGCATCGGCTCGCTGGCATAAAGCGCCTCCCCACGTTCGAAGCGCGCCGCGTCATGGGTGATGCGGTTTTCTTCGAGCGGCGCCGGGCGCACCGCCACAGGCTGCCCCGGCATCCAGCTATCCAATTGCCCGCGCAGGCGGTAAATCAATGCCGTTACTTTCACGATTTGGCGCATATGCCAGGGCACGGCGACACCCAACATGGGCGCGCATTGGGCCAGCGCGTCAAACCAGTTCGGGTGGGCTTGCGCCGCGCGCAAAGAAATCTGCCCGCCCATAGAATGCGCCAGGCCGAGATGCGGCTTGGGTAGGCGCGCGACCAGCTTCTCCCAACGGTCTTCAAGGTCGCGCAGATTTACATCAAAATCTTGCAGATGCAGGCGCGATGTATCGCTACCGCGCCCCTCTGACAGGCCATGGGCGCGCCATTCCGGCATCACCACCGCATAGCCCAGCGCCAAAAGATCGCTGACGGTCTCAAAATATTTTTCGATAAATTCCGAATAGCCGGTCATCAGGATAATCGTCCCGCGCAGCGTTTCACCATCCTTGATCTCAGGCAGAAAAACCGCATTGCGCAGCATGACCCCATCGCGGGCTTTCAACATGCCGACACTGATCTGCGCCGCTTGCGGCGTCGGGTTCATATCCAATTCAACAAAGCGCGAGGGCGCATCCCAATTCATCATCTCGGCCATATCAATCTCCCTGCCCTATCCTTAACAAGCCGCGCGCACTTTGCAAGCAGGGCTGAATCTGACAGACTGATTTAGCAATTATTGCCGCGCGCAAAGACTTTGGGGAGGTCGTGATGAACACGCAAAACACAAGCAGTTGGTCGTCCAATTGGGGCTTTATGCTGGCGTGTATCGGCGCGGCGGTCGGCCTCGGCAATATTTGGAAATTCCCCTATATGACAGGCACGCAAGGCGGCGGGGCCTTTGTGTTTATCTATCTCATCACCATTTTCGCCATCGCCATTCCGGTGGCGGCAGCCGAATTGCTGATCGGGCGCAAAGGCCAGTCGGACGCCAGCACCAGCGTCGCCAATGTCGCCAAAGAAAACGACAAATCAGCCAATTGGGGCGCGATCGGCGGCATGGGTGTTCTTGCTTCTTTCATCCTGCTGACTTTTTACGCGGTCATTGCCGGCTGGGTCAGCGCCTATGTCTGGCGCGCCCTGTCGGGCCAAATAAGCGGCCTCAGCGCTGATGACGCCGGGGCCATGTTTACTGATTTGCTGGCAGCGCCGGGCGAGATGATTTTCCACCAAATCCTGTTTTTGGCGCTCATCGCTCTCATTTTGGTGCGCAAATTATCCGACGGGCTGGAGCGCGCCAATCTCATCCTCATGCCGTCTCTGGTCGTGATGCTTTTGCTGATCGCGATCTACGGCGCCATTGCCGGCGATATGGGCGCCGCTCTGGCCTATTTGTTTACACCTGATTTTTCAAAGATTACCCCTGAAGTGGTGCAATCGGCGGTCGGGCAGGGCTTTTTCTCGGTCGGCGTCGGTGCGGCCATGCTCATCACTTATGGCGCTTATCTCGATAAATCGATCAATCTCGGCAAGGCGGCGATTATTATCGGTCTGGCCGACACGGCCATTGCGTTGCTGGCCGGGATTGGCGTTTTTGCCATTGTGTTCGGCCAATCGCTCGATCCGGCAGCCGGTCCGGGGCTGATTTTCACCACATTGCCTTTGGCTTTCGGACAGCTTACGGGCGGCTCTATCTGGGCCTTTATCTTTTTCATTCTGGTCTATGTGGCGGCGCTGACCTCGGGCCTGTCTTTGGGCGAGGTGGTTATCCGCTGGGCCGAGAACCGCTTTGGCTGGGCCCGCCAACGCGCCATGGGCATTGTGCTGGGCGTCACTTTTCTGGTCGGCCTGGCAACCGTCTTCTCCTTCAATATTTGGCAGGATGTGACAATTTCCGGCCGCAGCCTGTTTGATACGAAAGACTATTTCGTCACCGCTTATCTGATGCCGCTGGCCGGTCTCGGCATAATCGGCTTTGCCGGTTGGTTGGTGCCGGTGGCGACGCTGAAACAGGCCTTTGGCGGCGAGAGCCTCTTATTTCAGGCCTGGCTATGGTCGGCCCGTGTGGTCGCCCCGGTCGGTGTCTTGTGGATGTTTGTGAACGGCCTGTAAATCGACGGATTGCAAAACGCCATAGGTACTTTTTACTTAAGAAAAACTTTCTCGCTTTCAAGACTTTGAAACGCAATCGGTTTTTCCCATCTCGGTTGTGAGGGCAGCACTAGGGCTGCTCACCAACCCCTGAAAACCGTGCCTGATGGGCGGTTTGACGGTTTCTTGCTTTGCTATGAAGGAGATGAAAATGACCAATTTTGACATGACCCCGCTCTATCGCTCGACCATCGGCTTTGACCGTTTGGCGACTATCTTTGACGCCATGAACGCGCCGGAAAATGCCGGCAAGGCGTCATCCTACCCGCCCTATAATGTCGAGCGATTGGATGAGACGCAGTATCAGATTTCCATGGCCGTTGCCGGCTTTGCCGAAGACGAATTGGACGTCGAGCAGGTCGGCACAAATCTGACCGTGCGCGGTGTCACCGTTGCGGAAGACGGGAGCGCCGAGCGGCAATATTTGTATCGCGGCATTGCGGCGCGCAATTTCGAACGCCGCTTCCAGCTCGCCGATAATGTAAAAGTAACCGGTGCAGCTTTGGATAAAGGCTTGTTGCATATTGCTTTGGAGCGCGAAATCCCCGAGGCAGAAAAGCCGCGTAAAATCGGTATTGCCAAGACGCTGAAGGCTGCTTAACCCCCGCAGCTTACATCGTCTGACGCCCGGCCTGCGTGATGAGGTTTGCTCCTCCCCCCTCATCCGGCCGGGCGTCTCTTTTTATTTATTTGCCTTTGCCGACCCGGAGCCTAAACTCATTGCCACTTGGGGAGAGATAATTTGGCCAGCCTACGTTCATCAATTTATAAACATTTACTGCGCCGCGCCATGCGCAGCGGCTTGTTGCCGCTTGATGAAAAAGGGTTGGAAATGGCCCGCAGCGGTGCGGCACGCGGCAGCATGTTAAACGCCATTATGGGCAAAGCCGATGCCGGCGCACGTGTCAAAATCGGTGCGATGGATGCCGAATGGGTCGGCCATCGTGGCGCCGATACGACCCTGCTTTATTTGCACGGCGGCGGGTACATTCTGGGCAGCATTGATACGCACCGGTCTATGGTGAAGCGCCTTTGCGAATTTGCCGGGTTTCGGGCGCTGATTATCGATTACCGTCTGGCCCCCGAAGACCCTTTCCCGGCCGCCATTGAAGACGCCGAAGCGGCGTATGATTATCTGGTTGCGCAGGGCGTTGCGCCGCAGCATATGTTGCTGGCAGGCGATAGCGCCGGCGGCGGGCTGAGCCTTGCTTTGATGCAGAAATTGCGCGACCACGACAAAGCCCAGCCAAAAGCCGTGGCGCTGATGTCGCCTTGGACCGACCACACCATGTCGGGCAACTCCATCGAAACCCATTATGAGCGCGACCCGATGATCGATGCGAAAACCATGCATATTGCAATCGATTGGTACGGCCCCAATCAGGACAAGAAAAACCCGCTTATCTCGCCGCTTTTCGCCGATTTGACCGGCTTCCCGCCCATGCTTGTGCAAGTCGGCTCGGAGGAAGTGCTGCTCGATGACAGCACCAGGCTGGTTGATAATGCCAAGCGCGATAAGGTCGAGGTGGAGTTGCAAATTTGGCCCGATATGCCGCATGTGCATCAGATCGCGCATGCCTTTGTGCCCGAATCTAAAGCCGCTTTGCGCGATATGGCCGGGTTTTTTAAGCGGCAAATCGCCTAGGC
>CBFHSX010000069.1:0-5736 GCA_965658615.1 Alphaproteobacteria bacterium
GTAATGCGTAAAACCATTTCCCTCGCGGCGGCTTTGATGTTGTCGGCATGCTCGACCAATTACGGCATTTACAGCAAAGGCGACGAGACACACGGAGAATATGGTTATGTCTCGACCTATCTGATGATTGCCGCCACGGCCTTACTTATTGGCGCGGCCAGCGGCGATGATGACGGTTTATATGGCGGTGGCGGCGGCAGCTACGGCTATTAAGCTCAGATTTTCTCAACGCGGTCGTGTTTGAAATTATCCGAATAGGCTTTGATACGGGGCTTGCGCTTATGCGGCATGTCTACGCGTGCAGCAATACCCTTGGCGGCGGCATAACTTTGCGCCTCTTCCAGCGTGTCGAATTTCAACTTTACCTGATTGGCCGTGCCTTCGATCGAGTTCCAGCCTGTAAACGCATCCTTACCGCGCGCGCCCGCAGCGGCAAATTCCAGCACCCATTGGCGGGTATTGGCCATGCCCGATGACATTGCGGTTTTTGCCGGTTGGTAAATGCGCGCGCTCATGCATAGCCTCCTGAAAGCAATTACGGCTTCTGTTTAATCCAAATTCGCCGCCCTTTTCAAGCGGTGATTAGCGAATGGCCAATGGATTGATGATGGCTTGCACAGCGCCCTTGAGCTTCGGCACGCCGAGCGAGAACATGAACTCAGAAACACCGTCTGCAGCCAGTTCATGCGTCACCATATTTTCGAGAATATAAATACCGTATTTGACCAAAAACAGCCCATGCACGGGAAACACATCCTTCGGGTCTTCGCTGGGCAACACTTCCAGTGCCCAGGCATCGCCGCCAACCGCGACGACGCCTTTTTTGGCCAGATAATGCGCCCCGCTAACGCCGATGCCCGGCTCGGCCGGCGACAATGTGGTTTTGTCCTCATTGGCTTTTAAATAGCCGGAGTGAAAAAGCACCACATCGCCTTTGGTGATTTCCACGCCTTGGCGCTTGGCGGCCTGTTTAATGTCGGCTTCCGTATAGGGCGTGCCGGCGGGCACCGGGTCCTTGCCGAATTGCTTGGTCATATCCAGTAAGACGCCGCGCGTGACAAAGCCCGGCAATTCATCCGTGCCGAACTTCAACAAGCCGTCCGGCGCCACCACTTTGGCGGCAGGTGTGTTGTTATAGTACTTATGGTCTTTGCCGAAATGGCCGAAACCGTCAATCTGAGAGCCAATGCCGACGGCCGTCAGGACCGTGTCATCATTGGAAACGAAATTATCCGGTCCCAGCGTTGTGCCCGTGCCGTCGCCCAGCTGATGCACAATCATTTGAAATTTGCGCGGGCCATAAGCCGGCGTATCGGGGCCGGTCACCATGCCGAGCTGATAGACCTTGCCTTTGGTGACCAGTTTTGCAGCCTCGCGGGCTTTGTCGGCCGTCAGATAATTGGCGTGGCCGAGGGTATCATCCTTGCCGAATTTTGAGACAAACCAATCATCGGCCGAGGCGGCGCTTGCAAGCATGAGACCGAGCGAAGCGGCCATGGCGGTTGTTTTCAAAATGGACTGTTTCATTTACACCCTCCCTTAATCGGTTTATTGATTAGACACAAAATTCCTCATTCGGACAAGCAATCAGGCACTGAAATTCATGCAGCCCGTATATTTTCTTCAGGCCCAAATCGCCATTTTTTTGCTGAGCATTTATCGCCTTGCGGGCTTGCGTATTGGCTCTTGGCTGGGCAGCCTGTTGGGCCGTTTTTTGGGGCGCATCAGCCGCGAGCGCCATATCGCGGCGGATAATTTGCGCCGAGCCCTGCCACATTTATCGGATAGCGAGCAGCAGGCCATATTGAAAACCTGCTGGGCGCAATTGGGCCGCATTGTGGGTGAGTTTCCGCATATGTCCAAAATCGCCCGTGAGGCCGAGACCCGCGTTACCATTATCGGTGCCGAACATGTTGAAGCCGCCCTACCACATGGCGGGCCGGCGATGTTTGTCTCCGGTCATTTTGCCAATTGGGAGCTGATGATGCTGGGCATTCAGCGTCTGGTCGGCAAAACCGGCTCGCTCTATCGCCGCGCCAATAATCCTTATATGGAAAAATGGATTATCAACCAGCGCAGCGCCTTCATGCCGGTGCAAATCCCGAAAGGCTCAGATGGCGCGCGGGTGATGATCGATCTTTTGAAAAGCGGCACATCTTTGGGCGTATTGGTCGACCAAAAGCTCGGCACGGGCGACCCAATCGATTTCTTCGGTCGCGCCACCAAAGCGCCGTCTGCCTCTATCAAGTTGGCCCGGCGTTTTGATATTCCGGTCATCCCGACGGTTATTCGGCGCCGTCATGACGGGCCGGATAATATCCATTTTGAGCAGCATTTTTTCCCCGCCATCCATGTCGCCAAAACCGATGATATGAAAGCCGATGTCGATGCCGCCATGCGGAAGGTCTATGATCATTTGGAGGATTGGATTGCCGCGCGGCCGGAAGAATGGTTCTGGCAGCATGATCGGTGGAAAAAATAATCAGCCGATTTTACCGGCCAGATAATCCGCATAATGCTTGCGTCCACGCCGCCGCGCCCGGGTTTTGCCGCTGGCGTAACGCAAGAACGTCATCAGGTCGCGCCGCTGCATGGCGTGGCGACTGAGGATTTTACCCGCCGCATTTGGCACCGGAACCGTGTCGCCGGCCAGAATATGCTGGGCTACAATATTGCCGAGATTGTAATCCTCGATAACCCGACGGCGTGCCTCAATAATCGCCGGCAGGCTTTTTTCATATTCCTTATCGGCGACGGCTTTTTCGATGCGCTCGATAGCCCCGCCAATATCAGCAATATCGAGGCGGATAAAACTGTCCTCGGGGAAATAATCTTCAATATTGGCGCAGCCGACGTAAAGCGGCAGCGCATAGCCGAGATAGCTATCCGACAGTTTCTCAGTCCAGTGATGTGGGCCGATATGGTTCTCAACCGCGATGTGATAGCGGTAATTATCAATACCCTCGGCTTTGTGCTCGACAAATTTATAGCCCTTACCAAACACATCAATCTTATCGCCCAGCCCCTCGGCCATGGCGGTCAGAAATTTGGCGCGACGGTGATGCAGCGTGTGCTTTTGCGCTTTCGGGGAACCGAAAACCGAAATCTCACCGGCTTTTTCGGGCGGGTTTGGGTGCGCTTGCATTTCGGCCAGCGCGCCATAAAACCAAAAACCGACCGGCGGCATATTACGGCGATTGCGATGCGCCAGCGTCTCCGGCTCATGGCTGGTCAACACCATGCCATATTGGTCGGCATAATCCTGCCCATAAAACTTTACGCTGGACGGCTCATAGGTCAGCAATATGGTGTTTTCCTGCGGGCAAGCCAGTTCTTCAACTCCCAGCGTCAGGCGCTCCGCGCCCATTGGCGGCAGGTCGTCATAAACCACAAACCAATCATAATCGCGTGCATCGGCGTCGAGCACCCACTCGATTTTATCGGCATGAAATTGTGGCAGGTCCAATAGCTGGAACGCGCGAACGGTGTTTTTCGAAATAAACTTTACGCGGGTCTTTTTTGCCATATCCCATGCCTAAGTGCTTTGCGCGCGCGCGGCAAGGGCTGTTTCGCCGGTTAGCGGCGTTTATTGCGTAATTCGCGCGGCTCGGGGCGCAGTGAATCCCAGCACAGACCGGCTTGCGTAATCGGCCGCGACAGAGGCGGATCCATAGTGAATTTGTAATAATCATCAGCGCCGATAACCAATTTGGCCTTTCGCGCCGGTTCATTTTCCAATTCCAGAAGCAGCGTATAAGTGCGGCTGCTATCGTCTTTCGCAAAAGATGAGGAGAATTTGCCGACCATTTTCAGCCAAAGATGCTGAAATTCGCGCTTTTCAAAACTCGGATGCGGGATGCCCAAATAGCTGACAATAAAATCGCCGGGGCCGCGTGTCAGGATAACAAAATCATACAGCGACTGCCCGCTATCCCAATCAAACTCGCCATCCGAGCAATACATCACCTTATTTGGACGCCAATTCGGGTCATCGGCTTTTGCGGCAGCGGGTGTGACGAAACCTGCGGCGAAGAGCACAGCAAAACAAACCGGGATAGCGCGAAAATTCATCATGTCGGATATCTATCGGCTTAAGCTGCAACAGGCAAATTTTTAATTGATAGGGGAATATTTGCCGCAGCGATTAGCGCGCCGCGCACACAATTTTGCCGTCAATTTCGTCGCAGGCGATTTTCGGCATTTTGCGCGATAGCGCCCCGCTATTCAGCGCGTCTTCAATTTCTTGCGTGGTCACGTCAAACACCTCGACGCGACCGTTCAGCACCGGACGCCCGGCCTGCGCGCGCAAGCGCCGCAATTCCGGCTCGCGCGCCGCCCTCAGACCGAAGACCGGCTTGCCGAAGCGATCAATATTGACGTCGCCCGTACCGGTCAGGTCGACAGCCCCCATGACACTCTGTGCCATGGTCGGGGATGCAAGACCGCATAGGATAGCGAGTGTGGCGACGGCATGTTTCATACCTCATTGTGAGCACAAGGAGCGCGGCGCAACAAGCCTCGGTGCTTATTCAACCCAGCTGATTTTCCACTTGGCATTACTGACCATGCAGCTCTCATAGACGCCGCGACCAATTTTTTCCAAAGCCGGTCCATTGCCTGTCTGATTGTCGGTGACGAAAATCGCCCCATTAATGACCTGCCCTTTCAAGGTCATGGGCGCGAACATGTCATCATCCCAATCATCCTTGCATGACAGGGTGAACTTGGCCTTGGTTTCAAAACTCGGGAAAGCTGACAAATCGCGATGCGTTATCCAAAGTTCGGGCTGACCATTGGCAGCGTTTGTATAAGCGGCGAGATACGACGGTTTAAAAGACTTTATCTTTTTCATGGCCGCCAGCGCATTGACCTTGGTCGGCGCTTTACCCATCTCAGCCTTCCGCGCGCGCTTCGGTTTCGCCTTTACGGCGGCTTTGGTCTTGTTTTGTGATTTTTCGTCGTTTGCCAAGACCGGCTTTTTACTGCCGCCTTTAACCCACGCGTCGATAAGCTTGTTCATTTCTTTCTTATTACGACAGCTAATCAGCTGTTCTTGCGCATCATAACCGCAAATCGAGCCGAACGGACCGCGCTCGGCCCGCATAACCGGCTTGCCGTCGATCAGCATCGCAGCAGGATTTTGGTTAAAAGTATTGATGATGTCCCCAGATGTCCGCGCCTCCGCAGACTGGGTACCCAAAACTAAAACGGCCATCGCAACCAAAACAAAACGCATGATAAATCTCCCAAACAGAGCGACAAAAAAGCAGTCTTCGGCGTAAAAAACAAGCCTTTCGCGACGATAAAAATCGCCCATATGACGGCATCAGAGCCGGCGCCGATATGCCGTATCATCACTTTCTTTTTGATCACTGACATATTAGTCTGGCGCACCTATTTGGTATTTTCCCCGCAGCCTTTTTAGAGCCTAACAGATGAATTTTTTCGACACGGGTTTTGTGGTTCTGCTTATCGCCGCGCTGATATGGGGCTATAGCAATGGCGGTTTTAAAACAGCCGTGAAGCTCGGCTTTATTGCGGCCCCCAGCATCGCCCTTGCCTATTTCGGCTCTGACATTGCCGCCCTTGGCAATCAAATCGCCGGCATGTTGAAAGACCGCGTCTCCGCCCCGCTTGGCCTTATCGGCGCGGGCAGCGGGCTGATGGGCATGGTCGGTATTGTCGGAGCCTTTTTTATCGGCAGCCGCATCATTCTGGCGATTATGGATCTGCACG
>CBFHSX010000070.1:0-5676 GCA_965658615.1 Alphaproteobacteria bacterium
AAGGCACGGCGGGAACCTCGATAAGCTCGGCCCCGGCCAGACGCAGCATGTCTTTTTTCTCTTGGCTTTGGGTTTCGGGAATAACAATCACCGATTTATAGCCCAGCGCATTGGCGACCAGCGCGATGCCGATACCGGTATTGCCTGCTGTGCCCTCAACAATTGTGCCGCCCGGCTTTAGTAGGCCCTTTGTGACAGCATCTTGGATGATATACAGCGCTGCGCGGTCTTTCACCGATTGGCCGGGATTCATGAACTCAGCCTTGCCCAAAATGGTGCAACCGCTTTCTTCGGAGGCCTTCTTCAGCTTGATAAGCGGTGTGTTGCCAATCGCTTCAATCATACCGGCGTGATACTGCATCCAGAAAATCTCCTGCAAAATAACCAAAATTAAATTGGTCTAATCCAAAAAACGTTTTATATCGTAGATATGGCGAATATCAAAGGCGAACCAAGTTTAAGAGGTCGAAAGTTGAACGCTCACATACCGCTTAGCCCGAGTTTGGAATCTCTTGTGGCACAATATGCCTCCGGCGATTTGGGGCACGGCATGTCTGTCCTGATGGCCAGCTTCATCACACTGTCGCTCGCCGCCCGTCAACAACTCGATACTCTAGAACAGTTAAACGGCCTGTTGCTCGACGAAGCCGAACAAGCTCGTATGAGCGACGACGCGCTGGACGCGCTGCTGGACAAATTGGACGCGCCCGAAGATGCAACCGAAGAAGAGGCACCCTTTTGTGCCGCGACGCTGAACACTGATTTGCCGGCCCCGCTGCGTGCAATCCTTGATAAGCCGATCGAAGATGAGAAATGGCGTTTCGCCTATCCGGGCGTGCGGCAGGTCAAATTGCCCATTGGTGATACCGGCGAAAGCGTCAAATTACTCCGCATCAAGCCCGGCAAAGCCTCGCCGCGCCACACGCATAGCGGTATTGAAGCAACCCTCGTATTGCGCGGCGCGTTCCGTGATGGTAATCGGTTATATGAACGCGGTGAGCTGGCGCTGGCCGACCAACATATACAGCACCGCCCGCGTGCTGAGGGGGATGAGGATTGTATTTGCCTTGCAGTTACTGATGGTGCACTTCGTTTTACAGACAGCCTTGGACGCTTGGCGCGCGACCTGCTCGGCCGCTAGGCTTTTCTTCGCATTTTTGTTTTTGTCAGTCGGGGCTTCGGCGCCGTCTTATGCCGCATCCGTCATATCGACCGATTGGCTGAGCGGTGTCCCCGACAATAATATTCTGGCCTATGAGATCAGCCGCAAGGGCAAGCGTCTCGGCTTTCAAACCCTGCAATTCACTGAACTGGATAACGGCGATTTGCAGGTTGATGTGCATATTGAAATCGATTTCGCCATCATCATCCCGCTGTTTCGCTATACGCATGACAATCGCGAGATTTGGCGTGACGGGAAGCTGTTGTCGCTGCAATCCAAGACCGATAATAATGGCAAGGATGAGTTTGTTGATCTGCGGGTCGAGGGCGACCGCATGACCGGGGCGGGCACAGACTTTGCCGATAATCTCAGTGCCGACATGCTCACGACCAGCTATTTCAACCCGAATTTTATCCGCCAGCAGGCCGTGATCAGCTCGCAAGACGGGCGGCGTTTAGAGATTGGGGTCGAGGAGGTCGGCCGCGAGACCTTGGTGCTGGAGGTCGGTACGGTCGAGGCGACGCGTTTTCGTCTGACCGGCAAGCTGCGTATCGATATTTGGTACACGGATGATGGCCGTTGGGTAAAAACCACCTTCTCGCGTGGCGGCAATACGCTGGTCATCGAAGAAGTTAATCCGGCCAGCCTTCCGGCGCGTAATAAGTGGCGACAACCCTAATCGAGCCCAATTACCGCTAAGCGGCATGACGAGGAAATGATGCAAATTATTACACCGCAGCATGGCTGTGCATGGATTACCGGTGCCTCTTCGGGCATTGGCGCGGCTTTGGCGCATGAGCTGGCCAAGCGCGGGTGGACAGTGGCAATTTCGGCGCGCCGTGAAAGCGAATTGGCGGCGATTGCCGCGGGCCATGCGGCCATTTACCCGTTTGTTTGCGATGTCACCGACCGCGCCGCCATGTCCCAATGCGCTGCGGATATTGAGGCCGCGCATGGGCCGATCGCCTTGGCGGTGTTTAATGCCGGTATTTATCTGCCGACCGATTTGCCGCGTTTTGAGGCGGCGCTGTTTGACCGCACATTCGCCGTCAATCTCGGCGGCGTGGTCAATGGGCTGGACGCCGTGTTGCCCGCTATGCTGGCGCGCGGGGTCGGACATATTTCCTTTGTATCTTCGGTTACCGGCTATGGCGGGCTTGGCACTTCGGCTGCTTACGGCGCCTCAAAAGCAGCGCTTTTGAATATGGCCGAGTCTTTGGCCATGGATGTGCGGGCCAATGGCGTGCATGTCTCCAGCATTGCGCCGGGCTTTGTGCGCACACCGGCGACCGACACAAATGAATTTCCCATGCCGTTCATCATTGAGGCAGAAGAGGCCGCCAAACGCATTGCGGACGGGTTAGCACGGCATAAAACGCATATCGCCTTTCCCAAGCGCTTTACGTGGCTGTTGCGGCTGATCAATCTGCTGCCGCGCAGCGTCTATGTGAAACTGGTCGGTAAGGTTACCTCACCTAATCGCTAAATCACGCATGTTGCAGGGTGAAATGCGACACATCGATAGAATTTGTGCGAAACCCGGCCTCGCAATAGGCAAGGTAATAGCGCCACATTTGCTTGAATCGTTGGTCGAAACCAAGGGCTTCGACCTCCGGCCAAACCTTTAAAAATTTATCGTGCCACTCGGCCAATGTGCGCGCATAATCAAGCGCGAAATCCTCGCGATGCGCGAGCTTCAGCCCGGCTTTGTCAAACTCGACATCGAGCCGCTGCGGTGAGGGCAGCATGCCGCCGGGGAAGATATAACGCTGGATGAAATCGGCTTTTTTACGATAGGCGGCAAAGCGTTCATTGGCGATGGTGATGATTTGCAAACCGGCGCGCCCCTTCGGCTTCAGCAGCTGCTTTACTTGCGCGAAATAAGTCGGCCAATAGCTTTCGCCGACGGCCTCAAACATTTCAATGGAGACGATTTTGTCATAGGTCTCGGTGACGTCGCGGTAATCGCGGAATTGGAATTCCACCTTGTCATTGAGCCCGGCCATGGCGATGCGGTTGCGCGCATAGGCCAATTGCTCATTGGAAATGGTGATGCCGGTAACCTTGCACCCAATCTCGCGCGCCGCATATTCGGCAAAGCCGCCCCAACCGCAGCCGATTTCCAGCACATGATCGTCCGGCCCGATATCGGCGCTTTCGGCCAGGGCGCGATATTTGGCGTTTTGCGCCTCGCGCAGACTTTGCTGGCTATCGCGGAACAGGGCCGAGCTATAAGTCATCGTATTGTCGAGCCAGAGGCTGTAAAACTCATTGCCGAGATCGTAATGCGCGTGAATATTGCGCTTCGAACCGGCCCGCGTATTGGGGCGCAGCACATGGATCAGCCGGTTGATGAGATTGGTGAAGCGATTGCGGTCAATGGCCTCGGCAATATCTGTCATATTGCGGTTTAGCATGGTCAGCAATTTGGCCAGGTCAGGCGTCGTCCAGTCGCCCTCCATATAGGCCTCGGCAAAGCCCATTGAGCCGTGCCGCAGCACGCGCTTGAAAAAGCGCATATCCTCAATGCGAATGACGGCCGCCCCCTCGGGCACAGGGGTGCCGAATTCAAACACGCGGCCATCAGCCAGGGCGACTTGCAAATGCCCTTGCGATAGGCCGTTCAACAATAAAAACACGAAACGTACTGACGCCGGCAGGCCGGTAAAATCGTTTTGGCCTTTTGCCATCCGCTGTGCGGATTTAGTCTCAGTCATGGTCATCCTCCTGCCACTATATGCTATGCCGGCGCTGAGGCGGTTCGGGGCGGCGTATAAATGGCACACCCTTCATAAACAGTTTGGCAGCTTCATAATGGATTGCAACCAAAACCTTCACTGTCATCAGCGGGTGGGTGATAAAGGCGCGCAGCAGCTGCGCGTCATTGAGCGCGACGCGGCGGCCGACAAAGCTGGCGATCAGCAGCGGCGCATCATCTTGTGTTTCGCGAATGACCAGACGCAACGTCTCATCGGGCCGCGCGGTCGAGAAATGATAGCGCGCTTGCATGCCGATAAAAGGCGAGACATGCATTTGCTTGTCGCGCTCGTGCAGCACCATGCTCGCCTCGGATTGTCCGGCCAGCGGCACGACATAAATATGGTCGTCGCCAAATGTGTTGCGTACTTCGTAAACCATGGCACTGACAGTGTCGCCGCTCAGGCAATAATAAACCGTTAGCGGGTTGAAGGCGAAACCGAACATGCGCGGATAGCACAGGATTAAAATCTCATCCGGCGCGGCGATGCCGGCCTCCTCCAACAGCCGCTCGATAAACGGGCGAAGCTTGCTGCCATCCTTGGGGCCGTGATCGCGGTGACGCAGGGAAAACAAATTAAAGCGATTGATTGAGAATAATTTCAGCCCCAGCGAGCCACGATCAATCGCGTCGACATCGAGCAGCGCCGAGAAGACGCGATAGCTAAAGCGGTGCCGCTTGGGCCGGTAGCGCGCATGGCGCACTTCGCCCATATATAGCGCATGATCACCGCGCGCGGCCATTATTCCGCGGCTTTCGGCGTGGCTTGCAGGGTGTTGGCGGCGTCCGCTTCACGCGCTTGAATAGCACGCACCACGCGCAAGGCCGATTGCAGCCCGTCTTCGTGGAAGCCGTAACCGGCCCAGGCCCCGCAAAACCAAGCGCGGTTTTTACCCTGAATTTGCGGCAGTCTCTTTTGCGCTTGTAGTGCCGGGCCGTCAAATTGCGGGTGGTCATATTCATAATGGCCGAAGGTTTTATCCGGCGCCGGCGGGATGATCGGGTTCAGCGTCACAAAAAGCGGCTTGCTCAGGTCAAGGTTCTGCAAGCGGTTCATCCAATAGCTCACCGTCATCACATCGGCCGGGCCTTTGCTGTCAAACATGTAATTCCACGCCGACCAGGTTATTTTGCGTTTCGGCATCAGCTTTTCATCGCGGTGCAAATAGACCTGATTGGGCAGATAGCGAATGGCCCCGATAATGTCTTTTTCGGCCTCATCCGCATCGGCTAAAATCCGCATGGTCTGGTCGGTATGGCAAGCAAACACCACCTCATCAAACATATGCGTCTCGCCATTCGCCGTCACCTCGACGCCGCCCATGCTCCGTGTGACTTTCGTCACCTCGGCATCAAGGCGCAGCGAGCTGGCGAAGCTGGCGGTGATTTTTTTGACATATTCGCGGCTGCCCCCGCTGACTGTGCGCCATATAGGGCGGTCGCGATTGATCAGTCGGTGATTATAGAAGAATTGTAAAAAGCTGGCGGCCGGGAAATTCATAATCTCATCGGCCGGGGTTGACCAAATAGCGGCTCCCATAGGCAGCAAATAGCGGCGGGTAAACGTCTTGCCGAGGCGATTGCGTTTCAGCCATGCGCCGAGACTTTCATCGCCGAGACGACCCAGCTCATGGTCGCGTGCTGCCAATTTGTTAAATTTGAAAATATCGCGGATCATCGACCAGAACACCGGATTGAACCAATTGCGCTTTTGCGCAAACACGGCGCGGGCAGATTGCCCTGACCATTCAAACGC
>CBFHSX010000071.1:0-5521 GCA_965658615.1 Alphaproteobacteria bacterium
GCGCGCATTTATTTGGCGGGGAGAGGGCGCTGCTTGAGGATATGGCGGCGCGGTTTGACGCCTATCGCAAGGGCCGCGCCATCACAATGCGTGCTGCCATGGCCGGCACGATTGGCGCGGCGTGGGGGTTGGCGCGCTTTTCGCCGACGCGGTTGAGCGTCTTGCCCGAAGGACAAGAAGCCGAAGCCGTGCTGCGTTTGCCACCGGCGGCGCTGCGCCTGACCCGTGCGCATAGTGAGCTGTGCCAAAGGCTGGGGCTGGAGACGGTCGAGCAATTGGCGCGTTTTCCGCGCCGTGATTTGACGCGGCGTTTCGGCCCGCTGCCGGTCATGCGGCTGGAGCAGGCTTTGGGGCAGGCGGGGGAGAGCCTTAATCCGTGCCTGCCGCCGCCGCAATTTCGGGTGCAGAAAAACCTGCCGCACGGGCTGACGCAAATCGAGGCGTTGGCCGACGTGCTGGGCGGTCTATGCGAAAGACTGGCGGCGCAATTGCAAGGTGAGGGCCAAGGCGCGCAACGCCTCGACTTGGTGCTGACGCGCTCAGATAATGCGGTCATGGCGCTATCGCTGACGCTGGCACATCCATCGGCCGATGCCACACATATGGCGCGCCTGTTTGATGAAAGGCTGGGGCGGTTGACGCGCGGTATTGATGCCGGTTACGGCATTGAGCAAATCACATTATTGGCCAGTCGCGCCGCGCCTGTGCAGACGCCGCAAGAGGCCATTAATCTGTCGGGACGCTTGCGTAAAACCGCGCCGGTGGCGGCGCTGGGGCATTTTTACGACCGCCTGATCAGCCGCCTCGGGCCGCAAGCCGTATTGCGACCTCTGCCGCAAGCCTCGCATATACCGGAGCGCGCCGTGAAGCTGGTCTCGGTACTCGACACGGCTGTTCCGCCACCGCTTTTGGAAGCCGTGCCTGACCCGAAAACGCGACCGCTTTTCATGCTGTGCGCGCCCGAGCCGATCGAGGTGATTGCCGAAATTCCCGAAGGCGCGCCCTATCGCTTTCGCTGGCGGCGTGTGCTGCACGAGGTGACCGCGGCGCATGGGCCGGAGCGCATCAGCCCCGAATGGTGGGCCGGGTTTATGGGTGACACACAAAACGCAACGCCTCACACATGTCTCAATAATCGCCACACGCGCGATTATTATCGCGTCGAAGACCGGCAGGGCCATCGCTTCTGGCTCTATCGCGACGGGCTGTATGACCGCGAGACCAATGACCCGCGCTGGTTCATGCATGGGGTTTTCCCATGAAGCCGGGCCATGAGGTCGAGGCCATGAGGTCGGGGTCATGAGGTCGGGGTCATGAGCGGGCAGGCGGCTTTTGCCGAGCTGGCAGCGATATCGAATTTCAGCTTTCTGCACGGTGCAGCGCATCCGCAAGAAATGGTCGAGACTGCCGCTGCTTTGGGTTATCGCGCCATCGGCTTGGCAGACCGCAATACGCTGGCCGGGGTGGTGCGCGGCCATATGGCGGCGCGTGAGGCGGGGCTGCGCTATTTGCCGGGTGCAAGGCTGGTCACGCAATGCGGCTTTGAGGTGATCGCCTATCCGCGCAGTCGCGCTGCTTATGCCGCGCTATCGCAATGCTTGACGCAGGCTAATCGGCGCGGCGCCAAGGGGGCATGTCTGCTGACATTTGACGATGTATTGGGGCTGGCGCGGCACGCGGCCCTGTGCTGGTTGGCCGTGCCGCCGGGTCAAAAACATGACGCCTTCGCCACCCGATTGACAGCATTGGCGTCGGCCAGCAGCCATGTTTATGCCTTGCTGGTACCGCTTTACGGGGCGGATGATAAAGCGCGCTTCGCTGCCATTGCCGCGCAGGCTGATTGGGCCGGAGCCGGATTGCTGGCCAGTTTTGATCCGCTTTATCACCTGCCCGCGCGGCGTCCGGTGCATGATGTGGTGTCGTGCATCCGCCAGCATGTGACGTTGGCCGAGGCCGGTTATCGCCTTGCCGCCAATGCCGAGCGGCACTTAAAGCCGGTGGCTGAGGCGGCGCGTCTGTTTGCCGATTATCCGCAAGCGCTGGCCAATATAGAGGTTGTGCTGGCGGCGTGTGATTTCTCGCTCGACGAGCTGGCCTATCAATATCCCGAGGATGCGTTTGACGCTGATTTAAGCCCGCAAGCCCTGTTGGAAAAACTGACATGGGCGGGCGCGCATGCGCGCTTTCCCGAGGGCGTACCGGAAAAACTCGACAAGCTGATCCGCCATGAATTGGGCCTGATTGCCGAGCTGAATTATGCGCCTTATTTTTTGACCGTGCACGATCTGGTACGGTTTGCGCGCTCAAAACGCATCCTGTGTCAGGGGCGCGGTAGCGCAGCCAACTCGGCTGTCTGCTATTGCATTGGCATCACGGCGGTTGACCCGAGCCGGCTCGACCTGCTTTTCGAGCGTTTTATTTCGGCCGAACGTAATGAGCCACCCGATATTGATATTGATTTCGAACACGAGCGCCGCGAAGAGGTCATCCAATATATTTACCAAAAATATGGCCGCGCGCGCGCCGGTATCGCCGCTACAGTGGTTACCTATCGGGCGCGTTCGGCGGTGCGCGAAGTGGCGAAAGTGATGGGGCTGTCGGGCGATGTGGCCTCGGCGCTGCTGGCTTTGAATTGGGGTGGGGGCAGTGCGCCGCCGCCGCGTGCACATATTATCGAGGTCGGGCTTGACCCGGATGTGCCGGGCATTGCCGCGACATTGCATTTGGCCGGACAGCTTATCGGCTTTCCGCGGCATTTGTCGCAACATGTTGGCGGCTTTGTGATTACCAATGACCGGCTTGATTGTTTGGTGCCGATCGGCAATGCCGCCATGGCCGACCGTACTTTTATCGAGTGGGATAAGGATGATCTCGACGCGCTGGGCATGTTGAAAATCGATGTGCTGGCGCTTGGCATGTTGTCGGCCATTCGCCGCAGCTTTGACCTCATCGCCGCGCATCATGGCAAGGTCTATGAGCTGGCCGATGTGCCGGCCGAGGACAGCACGGTCTATGACATGCTGTGCCGCGCCGAATCCATCGGCGTGTTTCAGGTCGAAAGCCGCGCCCAGATGAATATGCTGCCGCGCTTGAAGCCGCGCGATTTTTACGATCTTGTGGTCGAGGTGGCGATTGTACGCCCCGGCCCGATTCAGGGCGATATGGTGCATCCCTATTTGCGCCGCCGCAATGGCGAGGAGCCGGTCGAGTTTCCGTCTGAGGAGCTACAAGAGGTGCTGGGAAAAACGCTGGGCGTGCCGCTGTTTCAAGAGCAAGCCATGCGTATTGCCATTGTCGCGGCGGGCTTTACCCCGGCCGAGGCTGACCGCTTGCGCCGCGCCATGGCGACCTTCAGAAAAACCGGCATTATTCATGAGTTCGGTCTGCGGCTGGTTGATGGCATGGTGGCGCGCGGCTATGAACGCGATTTTGCCGAGCGCTGCTTTAAGCAAATTGAGGGCTTTGGCGAATATGGTTTCCCCGAAAGCCATGCCGCCAGCTTCGCGCTGCTGGTCTATGTTTCGGCTTGGCTGAAGCATCATTATCCGGATGCGTTTTGCGCCGCGCTGATCAACAGCCAGCCCATGGGGTTTTATGCACCGGCGCAGCTTGTTGCCGAGGCCAAGCGCCAAGGTGTGCACGTGCTGCCCGTATGCATTAACGCCTCCGATGCTGAAGCCGACCTTGAGGATATGGGGGAACGCATCGCCCTGCGCCTTGGCTTTAATCAAATAGGCGGGCTGTTGCGGGCTGATGCCGATGCGCTGGTGGAAGCGCGGCGGGTTAATGGCCCGTTTGACAGTGTTGCCGATTGCGCGGCGCGCAGTGGCGTTGGTGTGGCGACGCTGGAGCGGCTGGCCCGCGCCGATGCCTTTGCCGGGCTGGGCCTGTCACGCCGTCAAGCGCTATGGGCGGTGCGCGCCTTGGCGCCTGAAAGCAAAGCCGCGGCCCTGCCTTTATTTGACGGGCAGGGCGTGGCTATCGCCGCGCCGGAGGATGAACGCGCCGCCGCATTGCCCGCTCTGCCGTCCGGCATGGAGGTGCTGGAGGATTATGCCAGCCTCAGATTATCGTTGAAAAACCATCCCATGGCGTTTTTGCGCGACGGCTTGCACAAGGCGCATGTGCAGCCGCTCGCGGCCTTGCAACACGCGCCGAATGGCAAGCGCATCAGCGTCGCCGGTCTGGTGATTTGTCGCCAGCGCCCGGGCAGTGCCAAGGGGGTTGTGTTTCTGACGCTGGAGGATGAGACCGGCAATGGCAATATTGTCGTCTGGCCCGACCGCTTTGAACGTTATCGCCGCGTCACCATTGGCGCGCGACTGATACGCATTGAGGGGCGCGTGCAAAGAAGCGGTATTGTGGTGCATGTGGTGGCCGAGCGGATGCACGATATGTCGGCCGATTTATTGCAGTTAATGGGCCGACACGGTATGGATAGTACGGCCGATTTGCCCAAGCCCTTGCGGCCGAAAAAGCAGACAGCCAAACAGACAGGTCGTAGAACGCCGCGCGAAATGGCGTTTAGAGGTGAGTAGATTATGAAACAGCTTAAATTCTTTTATGCCTATCGCAGTCCCTATAGCGCGCTGGCGGCTGATATTGTTTATCAGGCATCGAAAACCGACGCTTTTGAAAATGTCGAGGTGACACCGGTCAATTTCACCATTGATGAAGGCTTCGCCGACCCGACTGCCAATCCCGATAAGGTTGCTTATATTGTGCAGGATGTCATTCGGCTCTATGCCGAGCGGGGCTTGCGCATCGCCATCCCGGACCCGTTTGATATTGATTTCACCGCGCCGACCCGGGCCACACAAGCCGCCATCGCCGCCGGTCACGGTCTGGCCTTTATCCGTGAAGCCTCATTGCTGCGCTGGGGCGAAGGCCAAAACCTCACCGTGCCGGATGTGCTGGCTGAAGCCGCAACCCGCGCCGGCTGGGACGGTGATGCCGCGCGCGCCGCAATGACACAAAATTTTGAAACGGACATCGCTGCGGATAAGGCCCTATGTAAAACCCATAAGGTTTTCGGTGTGCCGTTTTTCATCGTCGAAGATGAAAACGGGAGCGAGAGCTTTTGGGGTCAAGACCGCTGGGATATGGTTTTGACGCGCGTGCGGGGCTAGAGCCGATTTTCTCATTCAGGGCGCAGGGCGCTCCGAATCTTGCCTTTGCGCGATAATTGCCTACTCCGCCGCTTCGCGTTCCGCTTCTATTTCCGCCAGATATTTTTCCGCTTCCAGTGCGGCCATGCAGCCCATGCCGGCGGCGGTGACGGCTTGGCGGTAAATATCGTCGGTTACGTCGCCGGCCGCATAGACGCCGGGGATGGAGGTGGCGGTTGAGTTATCGGCGGTTACCAAATAGCCGCCTTGTTTGGTTTCCAGCTGGCCGGTGAACAGCTCGGTTGACGGGGCGTGGCCAATGGCGATGAAGACGCCGTCAGCCTCGATCTCATGCGTGTCGCCGGTCTTGGTGTTTTTAATGCGCGCGCCGGTAACGCCGAGCGGGTTTTCAT
>CBFHSX010000072.1:0-5369 GCA_965658615.1 Alphaproteobacteria bacterium
CTCCGCCTATTGCGGCGGCTTTAGCCCCGCCCAACAAGCACGTCGCAGGCCGGTGTTGCTTGGTGCACGGCATCGGTTGCCAAAATGACGGCACCGGCGGTCCAGGCCGGGCGTTCGACCGGCCAGAAGGCGGCTTGTTCGGTCTGCATGCCCATCCAATAAGCGCCGTTTGCGTCGCGGAATTTTTCCAACCACCTTAGATGCTCTTCGGCGCGGGGGCGGTCGCCATGCGCCAGAAGTGCCATAATCAGTTCGGCACTTTCCGCCACCGTTACCCAAGGCTCGTCTTCGACGCAGCGACAGCCAAAGCCGTCAATTACGAAATCATCCCAGCGTGCGGCGAGGCGGTCTGTCTCCTGTGCGGGCGATAGCGCGCCTGAGAGCACCGGATAATACCAATCCATGGAATAGCGCGTTTTCGGTTCCCATGTGCGGTCATAGCGCGCAGGTTTATGGGCCAATGCGTCGGCCAAATTTTCGCGCGCCTGTGTCCACGCTGCCGCATTATGGCCCAGCGCATGGGCCAGCTTTTCGGCGCAGATGAGGCTCTTATGCACCGAGCTATTGCCGGTCACCAGCGCGTCATCTTCCGGCGTTTGCGGATCCGGCGCGGCCCAGCGAATATCGCCTTCCGGCGCTTGCAGGGCGATGACGAAATCTATCGCGGCCTTCACCATCGGCCATTGCGCGGCGGTATAATCCGTGTCGCCATGCAGGCAATAATGGTGCCAAATCGCAGTGGCGATATAGGCGATGAAATTCGTGTCGCGGATTTTATGGCCATCCTCGACGCCCTGCATGGTGAATTGGTGCAGCTCTTCATCGATTGGCACGGCGCTGCCCAATTGCCCCCACCACGAGCCGTCGACGGCTTGCGTGTTGCGCAAATAAGCAATGGCGTGTTCGGCGGCCTTGCGTTCACCGATCAGGTTCAGCCCCATGGCAGCTTCGAGATGGTTCCACGGGTCGATAACGCCGTTTTTGAACCACGGGATAGAGCCATCCGGGTTTTGCAGACCCAAAATCGTGTCGCGCGCACCGTTAAAATAATCACCAAACGGGCTGGGCGTCGCCGCACTCATGCGCTGTCTTCCGGCTTGTCGAAATACAGCACCACGCTTTTGCCCATAAGCGGGTCCGCCAGCGCCGACAGGGCGCGCAGGGGCAGCGGGTTTTTCAGGATCTCGATCTCCAGCAGTTTTTTATAGGCGCGGACCAAAAGATTGCGGTCATTATTGACGCCAATGGCGCAGCGCAGCCACCAATAAGGGCTGTGCAGACCGTGCTTTAAATGCGTGCGTACAAAAGTAAAGCCGAGCGCCTCGAAATCGGCGCGCAAATCGCCTTTGCGGAAAATCCGCACATGGCCCCCCGGCGTGTTGTGATATGCCTCGGAGAATAGCCAGCAAATTTGCTCCGGCCAGCGATGCGGTACGGAAATACCGATACGCCCGCCCGGCTTGGTGATGCGCCAAATCTCGGTCAGCGCGCCCTGATAATCGGGGATATGCTCCAGCACTTCCGAGCAAATCAAGCGGTCGAAACTATTATCGGCAAAGGGCAGGGCCAGCGCATCGCCGACGCTCAAATCATAGCGTCGCGGCGCACCGGTCTGCGGCGATAAATCAGGATGCGCCTGAAAGCCGTTGCGGGTGATGACGACATCGTCGAACCCCAGATCCAAGCCGACGGCGCGGCAGCGTTTGTGAAAATAGGCGGCATGTGTGTGGCGGCCATGGCCGCAGCCCAAATCGAGCAGGCTATGGCCATCTTTGAGCTGCAAATAATCGAGATTAATGGTCTGCATGGAGGGTATTAAAGCGCGATACTGTGGTGCTTGGCCAGCGTTTGGCGATACAGGGCGACGACGTCGCGAGCGCAACGCTCCCATTTGAAATTGTCCAGAATATGCTGCCGTGCTTTCACCGACATGGCCGTGCGCCGCGTCGGGTCTTTCAGCAGGGCGTCGATCGCTTCGGCCAAAGCCGGCGGGTTGGAATGCGGTACAACAAGGCCGGCATCGCCGACCACTTCGGGTAGCGAGCCACCGGTCGTGGCAATGGTCGGCACGCCGCAAGACAGCGCCTCGCCGGCCGGGAAGCCAAAGCCCTCATAGACCGAGGGCGACACGGCAATGGTCGCTTCGGCATAAAGGTCGCGTATTTCCTCGCCGGTCAGGCCGGAGACAAATTTGACGCGGTCGCGAATGCCGAGCTTGTTCAACAGATCCATCGTTTGGCCTTCGCGCAGCCGGCCTACCACCAGCAATTCAAGGTTAGGATGCGCGTCGAGCAGCGACGCATAGGCCTCGATGAGATAAATCAGCCCTTTGAGCGGTACATCGGCGCTGGCTGTCACCATCAGGCGATTGGTCTTGCGCGTGATATGCGGCTGCGGCTGAAACAGCTCATGGTCAATGCCGTGATGGATACGCACCATTTTTGCGGGATCAACGCCAAAGTCTTTCTCGACGTCGCGTTTGGTGCTGTCCGAGACCACAATCAACGGGTCGAGCTGGCGCGCCACTTTGATTTGCATATTCAAGAACGAATACCAACGCCATTTGAGGAATTTTATATGCGGCCATTTGGCGTGGGCAATATCGATGCGCTTATCCATGGTAATCGGATGGTGGATGGTGCCGACAACCGGCAGGCCCATATCGCGCACATCCAGCATGCCGTAACACAGCGTCTGATTGTCGTGCATTATGTCGTAATCATTAATCTTGTCGCACATATAGTCGGCCATGCGAACGCCAAATGTATAAGGCTCGGGAAAGCCGCCCCAATTATGGCTCCACCATTCGAATAAATCGGTCTTGTTGGACAGGATTTCGCGGTCGAGGCAGCTGATCGGATTGGCGCGCGCATACATGTCGAGCGATTGCAATTTGATGAGACCGATGCGCGGGTCAAGCTCGGGATAGGGCGGGCCGGAAATCACATCGACATGATGCCCCAGATCGACCAAGGCCTTCGAGATAAGGCGCATGTAAATGCCCTGGCCGCCCGTATGCGGGTCGGAGCGATAACTCGGTAACAGGATGCGCAAAGGCGCGTCGCCCTTAATGGCTTCGATGCGCGCCGCCGGCAAATTGCCGATACTGGTCTCAGGTTTATTCATAACATCCCCGTCATTTGGCCGAGACTATAGGGTGCGTGGCGGCGCGCCTCAAGAGCCGAGGGCCAATATATCTAGGCAAATCGCCGCGCCAGCCAATCGCTCATCAGGCGGGCCAATTCTTCTGGTTGTTCGTTTTGCGTCCAGTGGCCGCAATTGTCGATAATATGGGTTTCCAAGTCGGGGACATATTTATCCATGCCATCGGCCATGGAGGGCGGCAGCACGCGGTCATCGGCGGCGCAAATCATCAGACCGGGATGCGGCACATGCTGCACCTGCGCGGCCGACATCTCCCAATTGCGGGTGAAATTGCGATACCAATTTATGCCACCGCGAAAGCCGGCGCGCTTAAAGCCATCGACATAATAGTCAAAATCTTCCTCATTCAAGAGCGGCGCGCCGGGCCATAGCGTTTCGTCGTCTTCAAGCATGTTAAGCAATTCAATACGCATCCACGCGTCGCTGGGCGGCTCGCTTGGTGCTTCGGCATGGCTTTGGCGATACATCATGCGCAGCAGCTTGGCCGGATCGGCATCGAACACCGCCTCGGCGCGGCCATAATCTTGAAACATGGCGATATAAAAATCATCACCCATGGCACCGCGCATCAGCTTGATCGGGTCATCGGAAAGGCGCGGGATGAAAGGCGTGTTGACGCCGATAAGACCGGCAATGCGGTCCGGATGATGAAACGGCAATTGCCACATCATAATGCCGCCCCAATCATGACCGGCAAAAACCGCCTTATCGAGGCCGTAAGCGTCCAGCAAATGCGCCATGTCGCCGGTCAGATGCGCCATATCGTAAAGCGGCACACCGCTTGCATCGCCGGCATCATTTGTTGCTTTGCCGGTCAGGCCGAAGCCGCGCTGCTCGGGCACAATAACGTGCCAGCCCTGCGCCACCAGCAGCGGCACCACTTTGCGCCAGCTATAGGCCAATTCGGGCCAGCCATGGCACAAGACCACAGAGGGGCGGTCGCTGCGTTTGTCGCCCGCCTCAAACACCGCCATGCGCAAATCGGGCAGGTCGATATAATTCGGTTTGTGCCAATCAATCATGGGCGTGCTCTCGGCTTTCGGGTCAGCTATTACGGACGGAAAAAATAGTCTTTTTTATCGGCTTTTGAAATCGCCGACAGGCACGACTCTTCATCCGTATACAGAAAGGCATAAACATAGGCGCGCTTGCCATCCATGACGAGGCGGCAAAAACCGGCATCTTCATTTGGCTGATTATCGGGGCATTCGGCCATATCAATATGCGGGATATTGGCTTCGAACTCCGAATAGGGGACAGGGCATTGGCTCGCCATGGCGGCTTGGGGCAGCCCCAAAAGGGCGGCAATCATAAGGGCTTTTTTCATTTTCACGCTCCGCTTCAATCGCTTTACGGGCGTGGGCTCTTAGCGAGACCGGAAGCCGGTAAAGATTAAAATATCTGCTTCGCGGCGTTGCGGCGCAGGGCTGCGCGGCCGTTTGGGAAGCAGCACAACCTTATCATAGCGTTGCGCGATACGCATTAATTCAAGCGTTGAATTGGCGGGGCCAAGGCGTCTGTGCATGGTCGTTCCTTGTCGGTTCTTTCCGTTATTGATATTGATAATCATTATCAACTAGAGCGAGACCTGTCAAGCAAGCTCGGTAAGTTATGCACCCCATAAAGCCGCACTTGGCGGCGAGATGGTCGCGCCGTCAAATATCAGGCCATGCGGACAATCCTCGGCCAGCCAAAGCGGGCCGTCGAGATCAACCATATCGGCGTGCTGCGCCAGCACATAAGCCGGTGCCATGGACAGCGAACTGGCGACCATGCAGCCGACCATTATTTTGCGGCCGCTCTCGCGCGCCACGTCAACACAAGCCAGCGCCTCGCTCAGCCCGCCGGTCTTGTCGAGCTTCAAATTGACCCAGCCATAAGCGGCGGGCAGGGCGGCAATATCGGCGCGGTCATGCACGCTTTCATCGGCGCAAAACGGCAGATTAATCTGCGCCAGCGCCGCTTCTTGCGCTTGCGGCACGGGTTGCTCGAAAAACACCACCCCATAACGGCCCAACGCTTCGGCATAGCGCGCCAGGTCTTCGGCCTGCCAGCCCTCATTGGCGTCGACAATAAGCTGCGCATCGGGCCGCGCCTCGGCCACGGCGGCGAGGCGGGTTATGTCGGCCATCACGCCCTGCGCGCCGCCGAGTTTTATTTTTAAAAGCGGATAGGCGCGCGCCTCAGCCGCTGCTTTGGCCATG
>CBFHSX010000073.1:0-5348 GCA_965658615.1 Alphaproteobacteria bacterium
ATAGGAGCGTTTATAGGGGAAGGCGGCGGCGGCGGCCTCGTCAAACTCGACACCAAGGCCGGGGGCCTCGCTCGGCAGCGCCATGCCATCGGCCATGCTAACAGTCGATTTAAAGACCGATTGCATATCCGCATTGCCGAGGCCGACATATTCTTGAATACCGAAATTCGGCGCGGCAATATTCAAATGCACATGCGCGGCAAAGCAAATCGGCGATAGGTCCGGCGCGCCATGCGGGGCGGTTTTGATATCCGACAGCGCTGCAAAATCGGCAATACGACGCATTGGAGTAATGCCGCCGGCATGGGTGGCCGCTGCGCGGATATAATCAATCCATTGGTTCTCAATCAGCTGTTTGCAATCCCAAATGCTGTTAAACGTCTCGCCAACCGCCAGCGGGGTGGTGGTGTGCTGACGGATAAGCTCAAAATGCTGCTGGTTCTCGGCCAAACAGGCATCCTCGAGAAACATCAGATCAAACGGCTCCAGCAGCTTGCCGAGGCGCGCCGCTTCGATCGGGGTCAGGCGATTATGCACATCATGCAGCAGATGAACCTCATCGCCCAATGTCGTGCGGGCTTGTTCAAACAGCGTGCCGATGAGCTTGAAATATTTCTTCGTCGACCAGGCTTCCTCGGGCGGCAGCGGGCGATTGCCTTGCAAATCGTAATAATCTTTTTTATCGCCCAGCACGCCATAGGTAACGGGCAAATCGGGGATGGCCGATTGCAGGCGAATGGCGCTAAAACCCTGCTGCATCAACCCCTCGGCCTTGGCCAATGTGTCGTCAATCTTCTCGCCATTGGCATGGGCGTAAAGGCTGACGCCTTTGCGGCTTTTGCCGCCCAGCAATTGATAGACCGGCAGGCCGGCCAGCTTGCCCTTAATGTCTCAAAGTGACATATCAATACCGGCAATCGCCGCCATAGTAATCGGTCCGCGCCGCCAATAGGCACCCTTATAAAGATACTGCCAAATATCCTCGATTTGATGCGCATCACGGCCGATAAGGCAGGGTGCTACATGTTCTTCCAGATAGGCCGCCACCGCCATTTCGCGGCCGTTTAGTGTGGCGTCGCCAATACCATAAATACCGTTTTCGGTTTCGATTTTGACGGTGACGAAATTGCGCCCCGGGCAGCTGGTTATGACTTTGATCTGTTTGATAATCGACATGAGGAGGCTGGCCCTTTGATATTTAATCTCGCTTTAGCGCGCGACAGTCTCGCCAATACCGCGACGCCTGGGGGGCAGGCCGGGCCAGGATGGGCCGCTGCTAATGCCCCGAAATCATAGCGCTTCTCGGCCCTCGATTCAATTGGCCTATACTATTGGCGTGCCAATTGACGGGCATTTCGAAAATGCGCATGCACGCGCACTCAAAATTCCGACCGGGTACAGAATACGGCAATAATACTGAAGGTGGGTTGTTTTGACCGGCAATGCACCATAATTTGTAACCGACATTGCAGTTAAATATGAGGGGGCAAATATGTCGGCGACACTGGAAGCACGCATTCGCAAGGTTGAGGATTACCAAGAGATTGCCAATATTCAAGCGCGATATTCTTTTTTCGTAGATGAAGCGCAAATTGATGATTTAATCGATTTGTTTGCAGAAGATTTTACATGGGAAGTCGGCTTTGACCAGATGACGAGCTTCACGTCTAAACCCAAATTGTCGGCTTTTCTGAAAAAGTTCAATGGCGCAGCCGTTATGATGCGCCATTTGCCTGTCACCCCGTGTATTGAGGTCGACGGCGATGAAGCAACAGGCATGTGGTATTTGTTTGGCATGGTTACCTCCAGCGTTGACGGCAAGGAAGTCGCTAATTGGGTGCAGGGCACATATAAAAATGCTTATCGGCGTGTTGACGGCAAATGGTTCATCAGCCACCTTCACTTTAAGTATAATTTCATGACGCCTTTTGAGGATGGTTGGGTCAAGACACCTATTGCCCCGTTTCTCTGAGGTAACTGATAGCCCGGGCCGGTTATTATGCGTACCGTTAATCTAGGATTTTTTGACGATATGAGGGGACGCCAAGACAATGCAAAAGTCTGGCAACACACATTACACAAAGGTCGCCAAGGCTCTACATTGGGCGATTGCTGTTTTGATTATCATGATGCTGGTTTTCGGTCAGGGTTTTGATGGGCTGAAAACGGAAGAGGAAATGGCTTTCTTTCTGGCCGGGCACAGCACGCTTGGGCTGACTGTGATCGGCCTGATTGTCTTGCGCATTTTGTGGCGCCTTGGACATCCGCCCCCGGCCCTGCCGGCCGGGATGAAAGCGGCGCATAAGACAGCGGCAAAACTTTCTCATCTGATGTTATATGCTCTGATGGTCTATGTACCGCTCATGGGCCTCTACACGGTTGCCGCGCATGAAACCGTCGCCATGCCATATGGGACGTTCGATCTGAATGCGGCATTGAGCTTTCTGGGCGATAGCGATTTTGAGGGTCGCAGGTTCCTGCATGAGATTGGCACGTGGGGGCTGATCGGCTTCCTCGCCCTGCATGTCGCAGCAGCTTTTCACCATCAGTTTATCCTCAAAGACGGTGTGCTGCGCCGCATGTGGTTCGGCGGCGGTAAGCCCGAAGCTTCAGAATAAAAGCCGGGAAAAGGAAATTTGCAATGAAAGCTCTGGTATTTAACGGCCCCAAGAATATTCAGTATGAAACATATAAGGATCCTGAGCTGAAAACGCCCAATGGCGTGATTGTAAAAGTTACCAAATGCAGCATTTGCGGTTCCGATTTGCATATGTATCACGGCGATAAAATCGGCAAGATGGATTACAGCGCCGACGGACATCGATTTTGCACCGGACATGAATTTATCGGCGAAGTGGTCGAGGCCGGACCTGACGTCCATACACTGAAACCGGGTGATAAGGTGCTGGCCCAAGGCGGCACGGGCTGTGGCTCTTGCTCGGCCTGTTTGAGCCATAACCCATCCAAATGCCGAAAAGCAACGGCCTTCGGCATTAGTCCCGCACTCGAAGGCGGGCAGGCGGAATATGCCTTTGTCCCCAATGCCGATTTCACCTTGCTGAAGACGGAAGGCGCGGTATCAGACGAACACGCTATCCTACTGACCGACGCATGGGCGACAGCCTATTTCGGGTTAACGCGTTCTGACCCGAAGCCTGGCGGCACCGTAGCTGTAATCGGCTTGGGGCCGATCGGTTTGCTGGCCACTGAGCTGGCTTTGGCTCTGGGGGCGGCGCAGGTCATTGCTATTGATCCTGTCGCAGAGCGGCGCCAATTGGCTGTTAATCTTGGCGCCACCGCAGTCGCGCCGGGCGACGATCTGCGGGAGCAAGTGCGCGAGTTAACAAATGGCGCAATGGTCGAGTCGATATTGGAAGCCTCCGGCGCGCCACAAGCCGTCGCCTCCATCCTGTCGATTATCAGCTATGGCGGCACAGTCTCTTGCATTGGCTTACCGCGAGAAGAAGCCAGCGTGTCCTTGTTCAAAATGATAAATTTAAACGCGACTGTGCGCGCCGGCGTTTGTCCGGTAAGCCAGATGTGGCCGGCGCTTGTGCCGCTTGTTACCTCCGGGCGTATTAAAGGCGAGGGCATTTATACCCACGCGTTTGATTTGTCAGAGGGGGCAGAGGCCTATCGCTTATTCGAAGCGCGCGAAGACGGGGTTATCAAAGTGATGATTAAAGTCGCCTAAGGCCGTTTGCCACCTGCCAAGCGTCCCGCTTTAACGGCTGACGCGCAAAATCATGTTGCCGGGCATTTCGCCGTTTAATTCAGCGCATCATTGAATAGGCGATTATATTTGCTTACCATTAACCAATTGGGGAGGTAGGAATGATGAATTGGACGCAAACGCAAGGCGGGCAACCGCGTATCGCGATTATCGGCGCAGGCATGTCAGGCATTGCCGCTGTCGCCAAGTTGAAAAAAGCCGGTTACTCGGATCTGACGGTTTTCGAAAAGGCGGAGCAGGTCGGCGGCACGTGGCGCGCCAATCGTTATCCCGGGCTTAGCTGCGATGTGCCTTCCCATTGGTATAGTTTTACGTTCAATCCGAACCCCGATTGGACGCATCGTTATAGCTATGGGCCGGAAATTCAGGCCTATATGCAGCAAACGGCCGATAAGTTCGGCGTCACCCCCTTGGTGCGGTTTAACACCGGCGTGTCCGGATTGTCATATAATGAAGCCGGCGAAACCGGTCCGGTTTGGCATTTGACCACCGACCAAGGCGATGAAGAAATTTTCGATATTGTTATTTCTGCAACCGGTATTTTGCGTTTGCCGCAGCGGCCGGAGATTGAAGGGCTTGATAGCTTTACCGGTCAGAGTTTTCATTCAGCCGAATGGCCTGATGATTTGCAGCTTGAAGGCAAGCGCGTCGGTATTATCGGCACCGGTTCGACCTCATGCCAAATTGTCGGTGAAATAACCGATAAAGTCAGCACCATGCATGTCTTCCAGCGTACCCCGCATTGGGTCGCGCCGCTGTTTCAGAAGAAATATTCGCGCTTACAGCGGTTTTTTATGCGCGCTTTGCCGTTTATGCCGAAATTCGTCTATTGGATGAATTATTTTACCTTTCGGGCAACCTTCGCACCGGCCACAACAGGAGCCAGCCCTTTTTGGCAAAAAACAATAGGCAATTTGTGTCGCAATCATCTTCAAAAGGCGATTGCCGACCCTGAATTGCGGGAAAAGCTGACACCTGATTTCACCCCCATGTGTAAGCGGTTGATTTTCGCATCGGATTATTATCCGGCGCTGGCAAAAGATAATTGCCACCTCATTACCGCCGGCATTGAGCGGATTGATGGCGGGGCGGTTGTGACGGCAGATGGTGCGCGGCACGAATTGGATGTGCTGATTTTGGCCACCGGTTTCGACAGTTCATCGTTTATTTTGCCGACAACAGTTACCGGCGAGGGCGGCAAAGACCTTGGCGAATTTTGGAACCGTGCACCGCGGGCCCATCGGGGCATCACGCTGCCGGGCTTCCCTAATTTTTGGATGGTTGAAGGCCCGACCAGCCCAATCGGTAATGTTTCCTTAATCATGATTACAGAGCACCAAATCGATTATATGATTTCCATGCTGGATAATATGCGCCGCAATAATTTGCAGGCCATTGCGCCGAAGCAAGAAGTATATCAAGCCTATAATGACAGCTTGGCTGAGGCGGCAGAGAAAACCGTATGGGTCACCGGCGGTTGCGATAGCTGGTATATTGATGCCTCAGGGCTCCCCAATCTCTACAGCCACCCGCCGCAGCAATATTTACGCGACATGCATAAGCTCGATTTGGATGAATATGAGACCGTGCCGCGGCTCAATAAGCTGGCGGCTGA
>CBFHSX010000074.1:0-5323 GCA_965658615.1 Alphaproteobacteria bacterium
TTTATTTTCAGCTCGTCAAAAAGATCAATGAGGCCCGGATAATTGAGGTCGTTATAAACGATGAAACCGGTATCGACGCTCATCCAATCCCCATTGCCCGTATAATCAATGTCTTTGGTCGCTGCGTGTCCACCGGCGCGATCGCGCTTTTCAAATAAGGTGATATCGTGACTGCGCGACAAAAGATAGGCGGCCATGTTTCCTGATATGCCGGAACCGACAATGGCGATTTTCATTTACTCAACTCCACTTCACGCCTCACAGCGCTTTAAAACTACTCAGCGCGCGTTCACGCGCTGCCTCATGATTGACGATCGGGTTTGGATAGGTTTCGCCGAGGCGAATTTGATTGGCGTCCAGCATATCGCCTTTGGCTGTCCAGGGTGAAAACAGCGTCTTGCCGGATAGCGGCGCCAGCTCCGGGCAATAGGTTTTGGTATAGGCGCCAGCGGCATCGAATTTCGGCCCTTGCAGGATCGGGTTGAAGATACGGAAATAGGGCGCGGCATCGGCACCGCAGCCGGCCACCCATTGCCAACTCGCCGTATTATTGGCCGGGTCGGCATCGAGCAACCTATCCCAAAAATACGCCTCGCCTTCGCGCCAATCGATGAGTAGGTGTTTGATGAGGAAACTGGCGGCAATCATCCGCACGCGATTATGCATATAGCCGGTGCGGTTCAACTCGCGCATTCCGGCATCGACAATCGGGTAACCGGTCTCGCCGCGCTTCCAAGCGTCCAGATCATCCGGCGCATCGCGCCAGGGAAAGGCTTCAAATTTCTCGGCCAAGCATGTGTCGCCAATATGCGGATTGTGAAACATCAGTTGATAGGCAAATTCGCGCCAGCCGATCTCGGCCAGAAATTTGTCCGCGTCATCGTGCGCAAGTTCTGCCGCAAGGGTTTCGGCGGCGATGCGAATGGGCGAAATCTCGCCCCAGCGCAAATGCGGGCTGAGGCGTGATGTGGCGGGTTCAGCCGGCAGATTGCGCCGCTCGGCATAGCCGCGACAATTCTGATTGAGGAAAAGCGTTAAGGCATCGCGCGCGCCGGCTTCACCCGGCTGCCACGCCGTCAAGCGGTCGGCCATGGCGTGAGGCTGATGGGCGGGCAGGGGTGTGCTTTCGGGCAAAATGGCCGGGGCCGGAAGACTGCGCGGCGCATCCCAAACCCGCGTATTTAGGCCGGCAGCGCGGCAAGCGCGCCAAAACGGCGTAAACACCTTAAACGGCCCGCCGGTCGATTTTGAGGTGATCTCCCAAGGTTCAAACAGCATATGACTGTTAAAGCTCTCAACCGTCAGGCCGCGGGCTTTTAAATCCTGCTTAATGGATGTGTCGCGCGCGACACTGGCCGCCTCATATTGTCGGTTCCAATAGACACTGTCAGCGCCGGTCTCGGCAATCAGAGCGTCGAGCACGGATTTACTGTCGCCGGTGCGATAAATCAGACGACTGCCACGGGCTTGCAAATCGGCATCAAGCCGCGCCAAAGATTGGTCGCGCCACCAGCGTGCCATTGTGCCGGGCGGGCGCTGGCCATTTTGGTCATCGATAAAAAGCGGGATAATGGGGTGTTTGGCGGCAATAGCCGCTTCCAGCGCCGGATTGTCATCCAGCCTCAAGTCCTGACGAAACCACACAATGATGTTCTGTGACACGCCAAAGCCTCCCGACGCATTAATTTCACTTTATGATATGGGTCGTTTCAAATATTAAACCAGTTGAAACTTGATTATGTTACAACTGTTGCGGTGTTGGGGATGAGCATGTTTGAAGAATATACAGAGGCCGAAAAGGGCTTTGGCAAGGTCTGGGCCGAGAGAATTGAGCCGGGGCTGTCAGCCTATGCGTCAGAATATGCACGCAAGAAAAAACTGGCCGTTTGGGGCGCCATCGGCACCGGCGTTTCGGTGGTGCTGATCTATGTATATTTCACCTTTATCGCGCCATGGACACATGAAGACGCGCAAGTCATCTTGCTGGCCACATTGTTGATTGGCGGCGTGCTTTTGGCCATCGGCCTGGCCTATCCGCATACCAAACTTGAAAAAGCCTATAATGTGTTTTTGCAGGAAACCGTCGCCGACCATATGGGCGATTTGCTGATCAAGCCGGAGACGGATGAGAAAGCCCGTGCCGTGGAGCATGTTCTGTCGAAAATGGGGATGATCGAGAAACACGGGACCCCCGATTACACCAATCACCATATCGGCACTTATCGTGATTGCGCGCTGAATATTTTCAATCTCGAAGTGACAAGCTCATCCGGCAGCGGGTCAAACCGCAGCACTTCGTCTAAAAATTACTGGATTATGGAAGTCGGCGTACCGATGGCCTTTGAGGGGGAAGTACAAATCCGCCGCGATTATGGTGCCGTGCTGAATAAGGCGCGCAGCCTTATGGTGAAGGGCAAGCAAGTGCCGTTTGACCATGCTGATTTTGAAAAGAAATTCGAGGTCTATGCGGAGGATGCCGAGCTGGCCTATCGGCTTATCTCACCGGCTTTTTGCGATAATTTGCTGGCCCTCGATACGCTCCTGCCGCGCGCCTTGTTTGGCAGCAAGCGGCCGATTTCGGGGCTGTTTCAAAACGCCAATTTTGTCTTGGTCGTTGAGGGTTTGGCCGATGTGTTTGAGACCGATAGCGTCGCCCCGGCACGGGTTGGGGAAGCTGCCAGACGGATTATTGCACGCATGAACCTGCCCATGCAGATTATCGATTATCTGCATGGCGATCGCTCGGCCGATTAAGGTTCAGTCTTTCGCCAGAAAGCCACGCGCCATTTGCGCCGCAATGTAAATCGTCAGCAGCGCGGCGATGACGGCCAGCGTATAGCCGATGACGCCGAAAATATTCGATGTGCCCAGCACATTATCACCGAAAGACAGCGACCGGCTGCCTGAGGCATTACCGGTCCAATAAAACACCGTATTGGCCCAACCGGCGAAAATAATACCCTTGGCATAAAGCCGGATGCGCTCACCGGCCAGTCCGCAATGCGGTAGGATGAAGGCAAAAGCAATGAGCATTAGCCCGTTCATTATGCCGCCCGAATGGGCCCGCACCCAGCCTTCTGTCGTGCCGAAGACCGGTATGCCGATAAACACGCTGGGCAGCAATTCGAGCCCACCGATTAGGCTGAAAGCCAACATGAAACCGGCCAGCAGGCCGATAATCAGCAGGATGAGCGCATGGCCCGTTAGTTGTTTTTGGTAAGCTTCCATTATCTCCTCCCGATGAATGAAATTTAGAGTTGCAGGATCTCCCGCATCGCCTCGCGGTCAATATCAAGCACATTGCCGCCTTTGCTTTCATGCCGACGCCATGCAATCGCCACCGGATCCTGCTTACTGGTCGCCAGCGGGTGGTGGCGCGGATTATAGTCCTTGCGGAAGACGGGCAGGGTCTGCCACGCCATTTCGCCCAAAGTGGTGGCCAAAAAGCCCATTGATTTAATCGCCTTGAGCGGGTTTTTGAGCCAACCCTCATGCCGCGCCATATGCGTATAGGCTTTGATGGTCTCCCAGGCGATATGCCAACCGGCGGCCAGCACCATATATTTTCGATACCATTCATGTTTACCGTAAAGATGGCGATAGACATCATGCGCCACCGCGCCGTGCTCGACTTCCTCGACTTGATGCCAGACCCAAAGCGCTTTCATCACCGGATGCGACTCGGCCATCCATTTATCGTAATTACGTAAGATAATCAGCCCGGCCAAAAAGGTGAAAGTCTCGTAGCCGGCTGTGAAGCCGACCAGACGCTTATGGCTATCGGTCTTGGCGGCATGGCGAAAATGCGCTTTGGCGGTTGCATCGAGCTTGGCCACTTTCGGATAACGCTTGGCCATAACGGCGTTGAATTCGATAAAATTCTTGGCGTGATGGCCCTCTTGGCCGACCAAGGCGGCCATATCCCGGCGCAGCTTTTTATCGCTGACATCGTGCTTCACACTATTCATGGTGTGGATGAGGTAGCGCTCAAAATACGGCACGTGCAGACCCAGCGCATTGATGAAGACCGAAAACTCAGGCGCGCTTTGGCTCCAGACGACATTATCGACGTCGAGCTTTGGTGTCTCAAAATCCAAGGGCCGCACCGGAAAATCATCCATCGGGTGCGCCGCGGCATCGAACGGCTTTTGGTTTTTTAACATAAAAGGAGTTTGCGGTGCTTACCGGCAAACTGTCAATTGATATCGCCGGGTTTTTATGCGTAAGATTTGACGAACAGGGGAGGACATTATGCAGATGAAACAAGAGCTGGCCGAGGCGCTGGTTAATCCGAAGAGCTATAAAGATTTCGATCGCTTGCACGAGATCTTTGCCGAAATACGCGCCACCACACCGGTTGCGCGTGTCGAGGTGGACGGCCATGACCCGTTTTGGTTCATCTCGAAATTTGAGCATGTGCAAGCAGTCGAGGCGGATAATGATTTGTTTCACGCCGGTGACCAAACGACGGTGCTGCTGGATGCCGAGACCAATCGTCTAACCATGGAAGAATTCGGCTCGCCGCATCGCTTTTTGACCCTGGTGCAAATGGATGGTGAAAAACACAAAGCCTATCGTGACCTGACGGCTTCTTGGTTCGGCCCGCGTTCGCTGCGCAATCTCGAGCCGCGCATCCGCCGCCGCATGCAGCAAACCATGGCGCGCATTGAAGCGACGGGGGGTGCATGCGATTTTGCCAAGGATATCGCGCTGCTTTATCCGCTGCATGTGATTATGGATGTGCTGGGCGTCGGCGATGATGCCGAGGCGTTAATGCTGCGCTTAACGCAAGAGACATTCGGCTCGGGTGACCCGGAAGCCAATGCGACGGGCCGGAGCTATGCAACGCCGGAAGAACAGCAACAGGCGCTGTCGGAAGTGATGATGGAGGCTTATGCGTATTTTGCGGCATTGACCGAAGCGCGCCGCCAAGACCCGAAAGACGATCTCGCCAGCCTGTTGTCAAACGGCACGATCGACGGCGAACCTTTGGGCGATAATGAAACCTTCGGCTATTACGTCATCACCGCCACGGCCGGCCATGACACGACGTCAAACTCGGCCACGGCCGGCATGTGGGCGCTGTGTACACAAGACGGCTTGTTGCAAAAACTGCAAGCTGACCCGTCTCTCATTCCGGCCTTTGTCGAGGAAAGCATTCGCTGGGAAAGTCCGGTGAAGCATTTCATGCGCAGTGCGACGCGCGATACGGAAATCGGCGGCGTCAAAATCGCCAAAGATGACTGGATGATGGTCAATTTCGCCAGTGCTTGCCGCGATGAGGATATTTATGCCAACCCGTTTGACTTTGATGTGACGCGCA
>CBFHSX010000075.1:0-5244 GCA_965658615.1 Alphaproteobacteria bacterium
ACACCAAAAGAAATAGAAATAGAATTCGTATACCCATACGGGGTATCCTGGGTTGCTGTTTCCTCTTTGTCAAGGTCTACCAAGCGAGGTTTGCGTTTCATCGCGTTTTTATGGAGCCTGCTGTAATGCAGTTTCTAAAACTGACCTCAAACCGCCTTACTTGTTTTTTCTTTTCGCGACTGCCTGCATCGCGACCCTGCCATCAGCCCCGAATGCAAAGAGGTCGATCTGTTGGTCGGTTTCCCGACCTGCCAAATGCAATGGCTGACCCCGATAGAGAGGCGACTTGGCGGTAAATTTAAAATGCGAAACTTGGTTATGACCCAAATTGTCGGCACATAATTTTAAGAGTAATGTTGCGGTGAGCGGACCGTGAACCACCAAATCGGGATAAAGCTCAACTTTTTGCGCATATGTTTGGTCGTAATGAATGCGGTGAGTGTTAAAGGTGATGGCTGAAAAACGAAATAGCAGTGTCGCCTCAGGGGTGATGTGTGCGGTCCAATCCCATGCGCCAATATCCAAATCATCGTCTATTGCAGGCAAGGGTGACGCTTCAGCGGGGGCGTCTCTATAGACAATGGTTTGCAGCTCCCTGACCAGATCGACCCCCTCCGACACGCTCATATGCTCGACCCCGACGAAAACAAGCTCGCCGGATTGTCCTTTTTTCGGCTCAATACTGACAATGGTGGACTGCCTCTCGACACGCATGGCGGGCTCAAGAGGGTTTAGGAATTCAACTTCTGAAGACGCCCACATGCGTCTGGGATAAGGCAATGACGGCATGAACCCGCCAAGCGGGGGGTGCCCGTCTGCACCCAATTCCTGCGTCCATGTATCAGGCAAACACATGCCCCAGTGATACCCGTCCGGCACCACGCCATGCGGCACTTCATAGTTCAATGTCGCCTTGTATCTTTCAAGCGATGAACGCGACACAGTATCGGTTTGCGTTTGGCTGCGCCCTATCCAGTTTTTGTAATCGGCTTCCATTCAAACCCCCTAACGGGCAACAGACAAAATATTGCGGTCAATCATGCTATTAAATTGTTTCGGGCTCATCCCGACATAATCAAGAAAAACCTCCTCTGTATGCGCCCCAAGCTTGGACGCCGGCCGCACCGGCCCCCTCTCAACTTCTGAGACTGTCCCGGGAGCGCCGGCGGCCGGGTATTTATGACCGCTGGGCTGAACAATTTCAGAAAAAAGTGGATTTTGCGAAACTAAGAACGGGTCTTCGACTGCTTCTTTGACGGTTTGATAAGGCCCCCAGACCACGCCTTCGGCTTCTAGTTTTTCGGTAATCTCCGCATAGGCGAGCTTGGATATGCTGTGTTCCAATAGGGGGAATAATTTCTCTCTATGGCTGAAACGTGCGCCCTCATCAGCTGCAAAATCAACCTTAAGGGATTTCTCCAATGCCTCGGCAGCGTCACCAATACCCAATATCGCTGTCAGTTTTTTCCAGTGACGGCCGGTCACAACCGTAATCATCAACCGCTTGGCGTCGCGGGTCTCAAAATCACGGCCAAACATCCCGTAAATGGCATTGCCGACTCTCTCCCGGTCCTGCCCCATTGTCATGACTTCAGCGATCTGCCCAAGATTTGACAATGTGGCGGCCGCCATATCGCTAAGCGGCACTTTGATTTCGCAGCCAAGCCCCGAACGCTGTCTGTTTCTTTCCGCTGAAACCATAGAAAAAGCCGCATATGTTCCGCATATAAGGTCCCATGCCGGCAAGACGTGATTAACCGGCTCCGGGCTATCAGTGGGGCCGGTCATGTAAGGATAGCCGACGGCACAATTAACCGTATAATCCAAAGCCGGTCGGGCATCCCTGTGCCCCATCACCCTTACCGTTACAAGGTCGTCGCGAAGCTCCTTAAGGCGTTGATGCGACAAAAACCCCGTGGCCGGGTAATTGGTCAAAAACAAACCTCGATTCTCGCCATCCGCAGTGATTAATTGCGTCGCCAAATCACGCCCTTCCGGCGTGCTCAAATTAATGGCCACAGATTTTTTGCCCTTGTTCAAGCCTTCCCAATATAGGCTTGAGCCATTATCCGCCACCGGCCAACGTCCAAAGTCGGGTCCGCCGCCGATATTGTCGAAGCGAATAACTTCCGCCCCCATTTGGGAAAGATACAATCCGGCACTGGGCGCGGCCACAAAAGAGGCACCTTCAACAATGGTCATATCGTTCAAAAGCCCATACATGATGTTCTCCGGTAATTAGGAAAGGTCTGCAAAGTTAGGGTGTCGCTTATCCATAAAAACAGATAGGTCTCAATTTCTCATTCAACAATTCTTCATCGGAAGATAGCGACCATGCACAAGATTGCCCTGAATGCGACGGTTTAAATTTATCGTCTCTTCGCGCATGCGCCTCTCCTCTCTGGGCTAAATCCGGTTTGGATATGACTTGCCGCGCCGTTCATCGCTTCAACAGGTCGCGGGCGACAACTTTCATGGCAAGTGTCTCTTCCGCGCCCTCGAAAATCGACAAAACGCGCGCATCAACGAAATAACGCGAAATCGGGGTTTCTTCAGCATAGCCCATGCCACCAAAAATCTGCAAAGCATCACGGGTGACGGTTTCAGCAGAGCGACAGGCAATCAGCTTTACCAGACTGGCCTGCATACGCCCTGCACCGGCATCGATCATTTCGGCGACCTTATAGGCCAAAGCACGGCAAGCGCGGTAACGGGCAGCCATGACGGCAATGCGTGTGCGCGTGAGCTGATACGCCCCCAGGGCATGACCAAAAACTTTTCTGTTGCCGGCATAAGCGATGGCCTCGTCAATTGAGGCAGCCATAACACCGCAAGCCCGCGCAGCGGTTTGAATGCGTCCGCCGGTCATGCCTGCCATCGTCATATAAAAGCCGCGACCCTCACCTTCTTTGCCGCCGATGAGATTATCTTCAGGGACAAAAAAGTTTTCATAGGCCATATCAAAACTATGCATACCGCGATAGCCGATGGTCGCAATCGCCTTGCCGGTCATGCGGCCACCATGGTCTTGCACGACCTCAAATTCATGACCGTCCATTGAGGGCTTTTCGACAAGAAAAATACTCAACCCCTTATAGCCGGGATCGCTTCGCGTGCGCGCAACGACCATAATAACACCGGCTTTACCGGCAAATGTGCACCAGGTTTTGGCACCGTTCAAAAGCCAGCCCCCTTCGGTCTTGGTGGCGCGGAGGCTCACACTGGCCGCATCTGAGCCATAATCGGGTTCGGTAATGGATACGGCGCATAGCAGCTCTCCGGATGCGAGTTGCGGCAACCAGTGCTGCTTTTGCTCTTTTGTACCACCCTCCATCAAGGCGCGCGAGACAATCTCAGGGCGCGTGATCAAACTGCCCGCAGCGCCAAGTGAAGCGGCTGAAAGGGCTTCGGTAATGGCTATCATGCCAACGGTGTTGTCGCCGTCATCCGTCGCGTGACCGCCATAGCTTTCGGGGATGGAAAGACCGAATGTCCCCATGTCCCGCAAAGGTGCCAAAATTTCCTCAGGCACAATCAGGTCTTCACGATGAATTTTTTCGGCGATCGGGGCGACCACTTCCTGACCCAGTCGCCAGAACATATCGCGTGCCATATCGACTTCAACATTGGTCTCAATATTGCGATAGCTGTTGCCGTTATCGGCTATCGCAGCGCCGATTCTGTCCATGTCTGCAGCGCTGCCGGCCCGGATAAAAATATTTGTGAGACCGTCAAGCCCCTCCGCGCCGCAATCGGCATCAACAGCAATGGCGCGCAAACGCAAAATCGTCTCGGGCATGACAGAGGCAGAAAAAACCTGCGCCAAATCATGACACAGCGGGTCGTTAGACGCCTCGGCTTCTTCATAAAGCGCTTGCGCCGCCGCAATCTCGGCCGCGACAAATGCCAACTCATAGCTGGCGTTTTGAAAATCATCGGCCGTTTGCCCCGGTGCATCCGATATTTTCTCGGAAAGAGCATCAGCATAATCTTGGGCACAGTTTTGCAGAACTGAAATGGCATGAACCATGCCGTCATCTTCGGTGATTGTCTTGGCTTGCTCAGACATTCCAGGGTCGACCTCCAAAAGCAGAATGGGTAATCATATCCTTCATAATTTCGTTTGTTCCACCATAAATTCTTTGTGTTCGTGCAATTTCATAGTCGCGCATAAATCCATATCCACCAAATCGTTGCACAGATTCGTCAGCGCAACGCCGTAGAAAATCCGCGCACCATGACCTGGCCATATGGCAGCCGCGGCAAGAATATCGCTCAAAATTGGCATTTATTGGCCTTGTCAGTGCTGCCGCAGCATAATAGTTATATACTATCCATTAGTTAGGGCCTGTTCGTTTTTTTAGTGATGCGTGGATTTTCTTTAATCGAATTATTGGTCGTTGTGGCGATTATGAGCGTGCTGGCGAGTGTCGGCATGGTCGGCTATGTCTCCTATGTTGACACGACCCGCGATGAGGTGACCCTGTCTGATTTTTACGCGCTGGAAGACATTCTCGACATTGATAAAATGAGCATTGACCACGCGATGGGCGCGGCATCCTCCAAGTCAAACGGCATTGGCAAAAATTCGCTATGCGAGGATTGGCGCGACATGGTCATCTCGAAGCTGAATGCCGAGAAAGAAAACAGTTTCGGCGGCACGCTCGCGGTCGACGGCAATAATTGCGGCACGGCAGCCAATCAGAGCAAATGCGGCGCCAATAATACGAAAACATGGAGCCGCGGGCAGTTTATGATTTATTGCGCTGATGAATGTGCGCCGATCAATCAATCCGGTTTTAAGCTGAAGGCGTGCGTGTGTCGCAAGCAGGAAGAATGTGCTTCTGTGGTCGGCACGGGCGATAATCTGTGCACCACACCACCGGATGGCAAGGTTTGCTAATGAGAGTGCCGGTATCAATCGCGTTTTTGCTGTCATCCTTGACACTTGCTCATGCGCAGGAAGTTTTCAGCCTTGGGACGGGAACGATGCCCAACCCGGCCCTGATCAATGCGGCACAATCGATAGACTTCAACCCATCGGCCGCTTTGGGATCAAACCCCAGCCTTACCGGCAAGGGGAATTGGGGTGCGTCAACATCCTATAGTCTCGGTGACCGCGTCACTTTCAATGGCGTTGATTTTGTTGCCATTCGGGATAATACATCAACCGGTAGCTTTTCGGCTGACATATCCTCGGGCTGGTGGATGCTTTATTCATCATGGACGTTTCGCGGCTTTTAC
>CBFHSX010000076.1:0-4593 GCA_965658615.1 Alphaproteobacteria bacterium
TTGCACCGTGCCGGTATCGACCGAAAGCTGCAAATGCGAGCCGCCTAGCAAGTCGAGCCCCAGATTGAGCGTGCTGCTTGGCATAATGTCAGGCAGTGACAGACGCGTCTTTTCGCTCATGAAATTGGGCAGCGAGAACAAAACGCCGAGGCATAGCAGCAGCGCGATACCGGCGATTTTTGTGCGGGAAAAATGCAGCATATTAGCTTAGTCCTGTTTGGCCGGTTCGCCCTTGCCGCGAACCGAAATAACCATGGTTTTAACGACAGAGATACGCGCATTATCGGCGAAATCGACGTCGAGCTCTTCCTCGCCGACCTTCGCAACCTTACCGACCAGACCGCCTTGCGTGATGATGGTGTCACCACGCCGAATGGCTTCAATCATCGCGGCGTGCTCTTTTTGGCGGCGCGATTGCGGGCGCAGGATCATGAAATAGATAATGGCAAAAACCATAATCAGCGGAAACAGCATTTCAAACAATGCGCCACCACCTGACGCGGACTGGGCATAAGCCGGTGAAATCAACATGAGAATCTCCCCCTCGTTTATTGCTGGCGACTATACGCAAAACCCCGCGCACATCCAAGCATTTCCGCGTATTTTCAAAGCCATAATGCGGTTTTTTTATATCAATGACTTTGGATTGACGGCGCGCGTACCCTTACGCAATTCAAAATGCAATTGCGGGCGGTCAACATTGCCGGTTTGGCCGACCTCCGCCACCTTATCGCCCTGTCTTACGCGGTCACCCGGCTTAACGGTAAACTTTGAGGCATGCGCATATGCCGTCACCCAGCCATCGCTATGGCGGATGAGCAGCAAATTGCCATAGCCGCGCAATTCGTTTCCGGCATAGACCACCACGCCGTTTTCAGCCGCCACAATCGGCGTACCGATGCGCGCCGCGATATTTATGCCATCATTATGAAGCCCGCCCTCTTTCGGGCCGTAATTGGAAATCACCGGCCCGGTGACCGGTACGCGAAAACGCCCGACACGGCGCGGCGCGGCGGCCAAGCGCTTCGGCTTTTTGGCCTTTGCTGCTTTGCTGCGCTGCGTCTTGTTGGGGGCAATGACCGGCGTCACGGCTTGGCCGGCATGGCCCGGAATTTGCAGCATTTGCCCGACGCTTATGGTGAAAGGCCGGGCAATGCCGTTCAGCTTGGCAAGACTGGCGGCATCGATTTTGTGTTGGCGCGAAATGGAATAGAGCGTGTCCTTCGGCTTCACCTTATAAAACTGCTGTTGCGGCAGCACCAGTCGATCGCCGGCTGCCAACGCGTAAGGCGGCCGCGCCTTATTGGCTCGCAATAAGGCGTTGAGCGGCACTTTATGGCGTTGCGACAGCGCATAATATGTATCGCCCTTGCGCACATTAATCATGCCACCCTGCCCGGATTTAGCGGTTTTGGCGGCGCGTGCACGCTGCGCTTCGGGCCGACGGTCAATCGCCGTGGTGACGCGATCCCAAATATTGCTCAGCCTTGAGGTGCCGCCGGCTTTCGATTGAGCGGCTTGCGGCTTTGTAATGGGCGGCTTTGTGCGTTTGGCCTTATCGCTATCATACCATTTGCCGGAGGCGACTTGGCCGCAGCCAAGCAGCGCCAAGCTGAGCAGCAAGGCGAGGCAAAGAGAGGGTATCGGTCGATTGCCGTATCGCAATGTCATCCGAATATTTTTAACAGATTCTCCGTCAGGGACTCGCTTGTATGGTCCATATGCAGCGGCGTGATGGAAATGTCGCCCTGCATAATCGCCTCAATATCCGAGCCATTGGCCGGATTGGAGATGATGCGTTCAAAATCATACCAAAAATATGTCCGGCCACGCGGGTCCATGCGCGCATCAATGCCCAAAATCGAGCGATCGCGCTTGCCTTGCGCCGTGATGCGTATATTCGGCTCATCATGCGGCTCAATATGCGGGAAGTTGATATTTACCAAAGTGCCCGGTTTCCATTCCGTGCTCAGCAGCTTGCGGATAATATCCGGCGCGTATTTCTCGGCCACTTCAAAACGCGGGTCAGGAAAACCGGTTGGGTCGCCAAAAAACACTGTCTGACTCATGGCGATCGAGCGAATACCTGAAATCGTCCCCTCTTTGGCCACCGCCACTGTGCCCGAATAGCTGATATCCTCGGCGATATTTTGCCCCCAATTAACGCCGGACAAAATAAGATCGGGCAGATAATCCTTCATCAGATAGCGCGTCGCAATCATCACGCAATCGGTCGGCGTGCCGCCAATGGCAAAATTGCGCGGGCCCCGTTCTTCCAAGCGCAAGGGTTTCGACAGGCTGAGACTGTGACTGGCGCCGCTATGTTCTTCCATCGGCGCAATCACCCACACCTCATCGGCCAATTGCTCGGCGATCCTAATCGTGGTTTGCAGGCCCGGCGCGTCAATGCCGTCGTCATTGCTGACCAAAATACGGTTTACCGGTTTCGACATTACGCGACCTCAATCTTGCTGATACCACCCATATAGGGCACAAGCACATCCGGCACAGTAACCGAGCCATCTTCATTGACATAATTTTCCAGCACCGCCACCAATGTGCGACCGACCGCGAGGCCGGAGCCGTTAAGCGTGTGCACATATTGCGTGGCTTTTTCGCCCTCTGCGCGATAACGCGCATTCATGCGGCGACCCTGAAAATCACCGCAATAGGACACGCTGGAAATCTCGCGATAAGCGTTTTGCCCGGGCAACCAGACTTCCAAGTCATAGGTTTTGCGCGCGCCAAACCCCATATCGCCGGTGCAAAGCTGCATGACGCGATAAGGCAGGCCGAGCTTTTGCAGCACTTCTTCGGCGCATTGGGTTTTGCGCTCCAACTCTTCCGGTCCGCTTTCCGCATCGACAATCGACACCAGCTCGACCTTGGCGAATTGGTGCTGACGGATCATGCCGCGCGTATCGCGCCCGGCCGAACCGGCCTCGGACCGAAAGCATTGTGTCAGGGCCGCAAAGCGCAGCGGCAAGGCCGCCGCATCGGTGATGGCATCGCGCACCAGATTGGTCAGTGTCACCTCAGCGGTCGGCGTCAGCCAATAACCGTTTTCCGTGCGGAATAAATCTTCGGTAAATTTCGGCAATTGCCCGGTGCCGTAAACCGCATCATCGCGCACCAATACCGGCACATTAACCTCGCTATAACCGCCTTGGCCGGTTTGCAGGTCGAGCATGAAATTGGCCAAGGCGCGTTCAAGGCGGGCCATTTGGTTGCGTAGCACAACAAAGCGCGCGCCAGATAATTTCGTCGCCACTTCAAAATCCATGCCGAGCTTCTCGCCAATCTCAAAATGCTCAAGATTTCCGGCTTTGGTTTCACCATGCCGACGGATTTCGACATTGCCGTCTTCATCCTCGCCGACCGGCACACCGTCGAGCGGCAGGTTCGGCAAAGCAGCCAGCATATCGGTCAATTCGGCGCGGATAGCGCGGTCGGCGTCTTCGGCTTTTTGCAGCGCGTCCTTCAGCCCGGCCACCTCATCCATCAGGCGTTGCGCCTCGGCCTCATCGCCCTGCCCTTTGGCTTGGCCGATTTTCTTCGACGCCTCATTGCGCCGCGTTTGCAATTCCTGCGCCGTGGCAATAGCGGCGCGGCGTTCATCATCCTTGGCCAGCAACGCGGCCGCTTGTGGCGCAACCGACCGCGTGGCAAGCGCCGCGTCAAAAGCGTCAGGGGCGTTTCGGATGGCGTTAATATCGTGCATGGATTTTCCGTTCAGCAAATAAGCGTATGGGTTTTATAAAGCGATAGGATGGAAATTGACAGTCTAGGCTTCGCGCTCATCCACCCCATCTTCAGAATTTTTCTGCATGGCGGCGACACAAAGAATGGATATTTCATAGAGCAGCAGGGTCGGCACACCCAGCCCGATTTGACTGATCAGATCGGGCGGCGTCAGCACGGCAGCAACGCCAAAGACAATCACAATCGCATAGCGGCGTTTGGCACGCAGGCCCGCCGCCGTCACGACGCCAATCCGCCCCAAAAGGGTCAGTATGACCGGCAATTGGAAACACAGGCCAAAAGCCAACATCAACACCATGGTAAAGGAGAGATATTCGCTGACCCGATTAACCATGCGCACGCCCGCCCCGTCATCATTGCCGGCAATTTGCATCGACAGGAAAAACTCAAACGCCATTGGCATAACGAAAAAAAACACCAAGGATGCGCCGAGGGTGAACAAGACCGGCGAAGCAATCAGATAAGGAATAAAGGCCGCGCGCTCATTTTTGTACAGACCCGGCGCGACGAAACGATAAAGCTGAAAGGCAATAAACGGAAAGGCCAGAAACAGACCGGCAAACATGGCCAGCTTAATCTGTGTGAAAAAGAACTCATGCGGCGCTGTGTAAATCAGCTCCAACTCACCGGCCGGCCCGGCCGCCTGCTCGAAGGGCAGCAGTAGGAATTTGAAAATATCGCCGGCAAAAGTGATGCAGACCGCAAAGGCGATGGCAAAAAAGCTGAGCGCCCAAAGCAGCCGATTGCGCAGCTCTACCAAATGCTCCAAGAGCGGCATTTCGGCCTCAGCAAGGGGCGTCGGCTTAATCATTTTCCGCGTCCTTTTTGTCA
>CBFHSX010000077.1:0-4569 GCA_965658615.1 Alphaproteobacteria bacterium
AGCGCTTGCCTCAATAGGCGTAGCGTTTGACGCCGCGCCCAACCAGGCAGGTCATAAAGCGCATGGGGGCAAGGAAGAAGAAAACACCCCCGCCAGAAGCTAATTCGGGCCATGCGTGGTTCAGAAGTAGGATTTTGTATTTGTTTGCGGCGCGCACTGGCCTTCAATGGGAGGACATGCAATGCGATTGCAGCATTTTTCATCGGGCCGGACGGGGCATCCCCGCAAAGCCACATTATTTATCGGCACCGCCATGGTGCTCGGCCTCAGCACCACCGCCTTCACCCCGCCGGCACAGGCGGCGAATATGCAATTGGGCACATGGGATGTGCAAATTGATATAACGGTCTCGGCCGGCATGTCCTGGCTGCAAAAGGATGTGAACGAGCAGTTTTTGCCGGTTTCAAATGGCGGCCCGGCCGATGGCAGTGTCTACGCAGATGCTCCAAACTCAACCATTGGGCAAACTGGACCACAAGCATGTGATTTAGACTATGGGGGCTATTGTCAGGAGGTTGTTGCCATACCGAATTTTGACGGCTCCATAAATACAGATGACGGGCGTTTGAATTTCGACAAGGGTGACCCGTTTTCGGGGCTTTTGCGTATCACCCCCGAATTTGAGGCGCTTAACGGCCCTTGGACGGCATTTGCGCGCGTTAATATCTGGCATGATGTCGTGGCCAGTGATGAAGACGCCTATAATCGTGGTGGCGAATTGACCGATGATGGCGAAGAAAATGCCGATCAAAACATTGAACTTCTCGACGCTTATGTTGCTTATGATGGCGATATTGGCGATATGCCGTTTACCCTGCGCGCCGGTCGCCAGGTGATTAACTGGGGTGAGGCCACTTTCATTCCGGGCGGTAACTCGGCCTTTAATCCGATTGACGTCGCTGCGCTGCGGCGTCTGGGCCGCTAAACGGCAATCCAAAGGCACAACATCGACACTGAGGGGAGGGCGGCATTTATGTCGCCCTTTTCTTTTGCGCCGGTCATGCTAGGCTTCGCGCTGAGGGAGAGTTGATTATGAGCCAGTTGGATTTGCCGGTATTACCCGATTGCGTGCAGATGATGCGGGCCGACGGGCTGGCCGTGGTGACACTGGATCGCGGCGCTCATATCGCCGGCGGCCATAACCCGCTTTCAGCCGAGGCCATGGCCGGCTTGCGCGATGTCGCGCGCTGGCTGAAAACCGATATTGAGACGCATTGCGTTATCCTGCGCGGGCGCACGAGTTTTTCCATTGGGGCCGATTTAAAAGATAAAGAAATGCACACGCATCATTTATCGCCGCTCGAGCAACGCCAAACGCTGCTGCTCGGCCCCGATATGTGCGCCGCTTGGGAGGCGCTCGAGCAAGTGACCATCTGCGCTATGGAACGCTATTGCATTGGTGGCGGGCTGGCCTTGGCGATTAGCTGCGATTGGCGCATTGCCTCATCCGATTGCGATATCCGCCTGCCGGAAGTGCCGCTCGGCATTAATATGAGCTGGCAGGCCAATCCGCGCATGACCGCGCTGGTCGGTCCGGCGCGGGCCAAAACCATCACCATATTGGGCGCGGCCGTGCCGGCCGAGACGGCGCTGGATTGGGGGTTGGTTGATGAGGTCACGGCACCGGGCGGTACAGCGGCGGCGGCCGAAACCCTGGCCGCCAAGACGCTGGCTCTGCCACCCTTGCCGGTGCGCATGACCAAACAGGCCATTAACGCGCATGCTCATGCGCTCAATCATCTGGGTTCGTTCATGGATCGCGAACAATATGCGCTGCTGACCGGCTCTGACGACAATAAGGCGGCGGTGCGCGCCGTATTGAATAAAGACGAGACTTAAGAAAAGGATTTTTCATGCGTGTAGAAGGAAAAATGGCATTCATCACCGGTGGCGCCTCGGGCCTGGGGCGCGCCTCGGCTCTGATGCTGGCCAAGCACGGGGCGAAAGTCGCGGTTAGCGATATTAATGATGACGGTGCCAAAGCCGTCGCCAATGAGATTAATGCAGCGCATCCCGGCCAAGGCTTTGCTTATCACCTGGATGTCACCAATGAAGAAAACTGGCAAGCCGCGCTGAACGCTGCCCATGCGGATATGGGCGGAATGAATGTGCTGTTGAATAATGCCGGTATCGGCGGCGGCACAACGGTTGAGGATACGGATTTCGAAACCTGGAAGCGTGTGCATGCGGTGGATACGGATAGCGTGTTTCTGGGGTGCAAATATGCCATCCCGCTCATGGTGCCGCACGCGCCGGGCTCGATCATCAATATCTCATCAATCGCCGGTCTGATCGCAGGCCATAATATGGCGGCCTATAATTCGGCCAAGGCCGGGGTTTGGCTGCTGTCGAAATCCGTGGCGCTGCATTGCGCCAAGCGCGGCTATAAAATTCGCTCCAATTCCATCCACCCGACCTTTATTGACACGCCGATTTTGGACGGCATGGCCGGGGCGATGAGCCGCGATGAGCTGAAAGAAAAACTGGCCCGCCAAGTGCCGATCAATGAGGTCGGTGACCCGGATGATGTCGCCTATGCGGTGCTGTATCTGGCCAGTGATGAAAGCAAATTTATGACCGGCGCCGAGTTGAAGCTCGATGGCGGCATTTCGGCCATGTAAGGTTTTGGAAAGGACACACCATGCTGACACCTGCTGATGATTATCCGCTGCACCAAACACCCGAGCCGATGGCCTATGCCGGCTCGGATCGTAATTTTTACGATCGCTTTTTCTTCAATGGCTATAGCGCCGATGGCGAGGTGTTTTTTGCGTTGGCGCTTGGCGTCTATCCGCAGCTCAATATTATGGATGCGAGCTTTTCGGTCTCGACCGGTGGCACACAGACCAATTTGCGCGCCTCAAAAGAAATGGGTGGCGATCGCCTCGACCTGACCATCGGCCCGATTAAGGTGGAGATTATCCGCCCCTTGCAGGAAACCCGCATCACCATTGCCGATAATGAGAGCGGGCTGAGCGCTGAACTGACCGCGACGGGGCGGCATTTCCCGATCGAGGAGCCGCGTTTTACCCGCCGCCAGGACACAAGAGTGATGATGGATTTGACCCGCGCCACGCAAAATGTCGACTGGCAGGGCACGATCCGGCTTGCGGGCGCGACCCATAATGTCGCCGGATGTCGCGGTACGCGCGATCGAAGCTGGGGGATCCGTCATGTCGGCGCACCGGAAAGCCAGCCGCCGGCGACCGGCATGATGCCGCAATTTTACTGGCTCTGGACGCCGGTCAATTTCGACGAGGCCGTGTTTTTCTGTCACACAAATGATGACGCGACGGGCGCCTATTGGAACCGCAAAGCCGTGCTACATGATTTGGCGGCGGATAGGAAAATGGAATGGGGCAGCCCGCAAATTGAAACCGGCTATGCCGACGGCACAAGGCGTATCAATGCGCTGCGCGTGACGGCGGATGGGGTCAAAGCTGAATTTACGCCGCTCAATCGGATGTTTTACATGCAGGGCCTTGGCTATACCCATCCCGAATGGAGCCACGGCATGCATCACGGGCCATTGCGTGTGGCGCATGACACAATCGCGTTGGATACGGCAGAAGCGGCGCTCAAAGCCGGCGAAATGGATTATTTGCATGTGCAGACACTGGCAGCGGTGACATTGGAAGCCGATGGCAGGACCCATCACGGCACCGGTGCCATTGAGCAATTCTTTATCGGCCCGCATGCGCCAAGCGGTTTTGAAGCGCTGCTCGACAAGATTACGGAGTAAGATATGGCGTTAAGAGACCATCCATCAGGCTTTGACACGGCCTTTTTGGCAGAGCTGTTCAACCGGCCCGAGGCGGCGCTTAAAGGGTTTGATTTTTCACCGGTCGGCACCGGCCAAGTGGGCGATAGTTTTCGCATTACGCTAGATTGGGCTGAGGCGGGAAGCGGTCCGGCATCGCTGGTCGCCAAATGTCCGGCAGCCGATGCCACCAGTCGCGAAACGGCGCGTAATATGAACCTCTACCAGGTTGAAACGCAGTTTTACGAGCGATTTGGCGGCTCTTGCGGGGCGCGTGTGCCGGATGTTTATCTGGCCGATTATGACCCGGCCAGCGGCGATGGTATTTTACTGTTTGAGGATATGGCCCCGGCTACGCAAATCGCACAAATGGATGGCTGCTCGGTGGATGAGGTGAAGCTCATCCTTAATGAGGCCGCGCTGCTGCATAAAAGTCATTGGAATGATGCGGCGTTGCGCGATGTGGCATGGCTGAATTACGCCATGCAAGAAGATCGCCGCGCGATTATCTCTCAGATTGTGACAGCGAGTTTCCCCGAATGGCGGGCGCGTTATGAGGGCCGCTTGAGCACCGATATTCTCGATATGGGGGCCGAACTCCTGGCCCGCTTTGATGCTTATTATAAACCGCATGACGGCCCTGTTGTTCTGGCGCATGGCGATATGCGGCTCGATAATATGCTGTTTACCGACCTGCAAGGCCGCGTCATCCTGCTTTATTGGCAAACCGTTTCGGCCGGCAATCCGATGAGTGATGTGGCTTATGCCATTTCCACCAGCCTGGCCGATGCCGCAACGCGCGCGGCACA
>CBFHSX010000078.1:0-4405 GCA_965658615.1 Alphaproteobacteria bacterium
GTGCGCCCGCAAAGCGTCAATCTGCGCTTTGATAATATCGTCCAGACCGCGCACTTCCACGCCCAAGCTGTCGCGGCGGCTTGTGTCAAACGCCGTTGGCCGCACCGGCTCTTCGTCAGGGTCAATCGGCGGCATGGTGTATTCCGGCACCTGCTTTTCAATAGCAGCCAAAATATCGCGCCAATGCCAGCTTTGCTTGACACCGAAATAGCGTCCTTTGGCCTCGGGGTTTAACAACGCCGCCACATGCAGGGCGGCGAGGTCGCGTGCGTCAATCATCGACATGGAGCCATTGGGCACTTGTTCGGCCAGGCGTTCGCCTTTGACGATGGCGGCGTAGCTTTTGAGGCCGCGTACCGGTTCACGCTGCCAGCATGGCCCGCAAATCATTGACGGGTTGATGGTGCAGCCGCGGAAATTATCATGCGAGGCGCTTTTGGCGAGGACGATTTTATCGAGACGGGTTTTACCCAGCGGTGCGTATTTGCCCTGTTCGAATTGCACCGCCTCATCCGACCAATGGTCAATCTCGTTTTTCAATACGGGATCGCCATCGGGCGGGTTGGTGGAGCCGGTCGAGGAGGTGAAGACGGCAGGAATGCCACGTGTAATGGCAGCATCGCATACACTCTCGGCCATAAGCGCCATGGTCTCAATGGTCACGGGCTCTTGTTTTTCCGTGCCTGCACTGCAGATAACGCCAATTGTGCCGCTCAGCAGCGCGGCAGTGCTGGCGGTGTCGCCAATTTCATAATGGTGCAGGCTCAAGGTCGCGCCGTCTTTGGCTTCAGACGCCGCCATGGCATCAAGCCAATCCGTGTCGCGGGTTTCGGGTGCGCGAAGACCGCCTTTCACATGATAGCCTCTTGCAAGTGCTGCGGCGGCAACATGGCTCCCTACAAAGCCGCTCACCCCCAGGACACAAATCGTATCGGCGGTCATTGCCCATTCCCTCTATTGGTTCCAAGTTTGAGATAAGCTTCACATGATGCCAGCACTTCAGCAATGAAGTCTTTGTCTGATAGGCGATTGAGACGGGACTTTGCGACGTTCTTGTCTCTGCGGTGAACGAGCATCGCTTTCATTTGCTCGATCGAAAAATGCACGGCAAGCTCCGGATCGGAGTGGCCGATTTCGTCTCTACGAGCCAGAATGAGCTGTGCAAGTCCGTCAAAGAGGTCTTGATTAAGCTGGCGGAATTTTTTCATGCGCGCAGCGTCAAGCTTGGTTGCTTCAAGGCTCGCACTCTTGAAACCGGGGCTTTCTTTCTCAGATCTCAGAGAGAAAATGAGATACCCTTTTAGGATATCTCGCACCCCCGCTCCTTCCCAGCGGTCGGGATTCACGGCTTCTCTTGTTGTCGCCTCGTAGACTGCGCACATGCGATCAAATAAGGCAATGAGCAGTGATTGCTTGTCCTTGAAATGATGATAGACCGCGCCAACAGAAACGCCGGCAGCCTTTGCGACTTCTGCCACAGAGGTTGCATCAGCACTTTGAGGCAAGAATAGTTTTTCGGCCGCATCCAATAGAGCCTCTTTGGTTTTCTCACTGCGTGATTGTTTACTCGGCCGCACCCAGTTCAGCTTTTGGCGCCACTTTTCATCAGGCTTGTTCATAGGCAGCTCTATTCATCTCTACGAAGCTCAATATTTTTAAAGTTTCGCAGCACGCGTTGTAAATTTCAACTTCATCTCTTGGGTCCGGTGGGTATCCAACCCTTGGGTTCAAACTGTTGGAGCATAAACCGAACTTGGGTTATGTTTTGTTGACATGCGAATTAAAAGCTGTCAATAAAAAACCGAACACAAACTCGGTTTAGGAGCATTACATGAGAAAAACTACGATTGTCACCGGCGCAAATAGCGGGATTGGGTATGAGACTGCTGTCGGGATGGCCAAAGCAGGATTTCATGTGGTGATGGCTTGTCGTAGCCAGGAGCGAGGAGAGCAAGCGCTTCACAAGATTGCCGAGACAGTCAGTGACGCCAGTTTAGAAGTCATGTTGCTGGACCTCAGCGATTCCTCTTCGATAAGGGGGTTCGTGGACAATTTTCGCCAAAATCACAGTCAGCTCGATGTGCTAATCAATAATGCAGGCGTTCTGGTCTACTCCGGAAAAACAAACGATGATGGCACTGAACTAAATTTCGCGACCAACCATTTGGGGCATTTTATGCTGACATCTCTTTTGATCGACCTGATACCCGATAATCGCATGTCCAGAATAGTGTCTCTCAGTAGTATTGCCCATAAACCCGCTTCAATTCGATTTGACGATATTAACTGTAAAGATACTGATGAGGTGGAGGTTGCTTACGGTCAATCAAAACTGGCCTGCCTGATGTTCGCAGATGAACTCAATCGCCGTCTCCAAGCCGCCGGAAAAGCTACGCTGTCCCTATGCGCGCATCCGGGCGGATCGGACTCAGGGCTGTTTGATGAAATGTCACCGGCAAGGTATCTCCTTCTCAAAACGCTTTCGCCCTTCATTATACACTCCAATGCAAAGGCTGCCATGCCCTCACTTCATGCAGCTTTATCTGAGGAAGTTGAGGGTGGCGACTATTTTGGACCCCAAGGATTTATGGAGCTCAAAGGGAAAGTTGGGCACGCCAAGCGCTCCAAAACAACAAGTGATCTGGAAGCTGCAGCGCGGCTCTGGACCTTGTCGGAGGAGATGACGGGTCAGTCATTTAGTCTGTAGACAGGCGCCAAAGCCGAGCACTAGAATTTTTTCGAAGCAGGCTCGCCTTGCGCCGGCGAAAGTTATAATCAGGGAAGGGAACGCCGGATGATTAAGAGCATTTTATCATCGCTCAAACTTTGGCACAAAATCGTCCTATCCCTTGTCGCGCTGTTTATCGCTATCGGCTTTTACGGGGCTTGGTATTTCGACACAAGGGCGGCGCGCGAGCCGTCCATGTTGGCGTATCGCGCCCATTGTGCTTCGTGCCATGGTGTAGCGCTGGGGGGGAGCGAAAATGCCCCATCGCTAGTCGGGCGCGATTTATCTTCCGGTGATGATTACAAAGCCTTGATGGCGGTGATAAGCGGCCAGGCCGATATGCAGCCCACGCATTATTGGCGCGGTCAGCTATCGCCGCAACTGATTAAGGGTATCGCGCTCTATATAAGCGAGCAGCGTCAGGGGTTTGCCACAACCGGCGCATCTTACCACTTGACGCCACAGGCGTCGCTACGCCGCACGTCGCAACATCATGATTTTGCCGTTGAGCGCGTCACCACCCTGCCCAGCCGCCCCTATGCGCTGACCGCCCTGCCCGATGGCCGTCTTTTGGTCAACGAGAAGACACGCGGCCTCTCGCTTATCAATCGGCAAGGCCGCCAGAGCGCGTTGATTAGCGACACGCCGCGTGTATGGGATACGATACTGAGTGTCGAGGGGGCTTGGCTCAATCTCGGCATTATGCTCGATGTCGCCCTACACCCGGATTATGAAAATAATGGCTGGGTGTATGTTTCGCATACGGATCGGTGCTGGCTGGATTGCGGTTCGCCCTTGCCGGTGACCATGGTACGCGTCCTGCGCGGCCGCATTAAGGACGGTATGTTTACGGATCAACAGATTATCTGGTCCGTGCATCGCGACCATTATACGCCGGTACCGGATGGCGTGGCGGCCGGGCGCTTGGCCTTTGACCGACAGGGCTATCTATACATCTCGATTGGCGGCAAAAACACTTATGACAAGCTGCACCAGCTTGATACGCCGTTTGGAAAAATCCATCGCGTGCATGACGACGGCAGTGTGCCGCGCGACAATCCGTATTTTCAACCGGCCGGACAACGCGCAGAAAACTCGACGCGCCACACGGTGTGGAGCATTGGCCATCGAACAGGACAAGGTCTGGCCGGGCATAGCCGGACCGGAGCAATTTGGAATAGCGAAATGGGACCGCGCGGCGGCGATGAGATTAATCTAATTAAGCGCGGCGGCAATTATGGCTGGCCGCTCTATACAAATGGTCTGAATTACAATGGCGAGGAAATACAAATCGGTGTCGATCTCGGGCTTGATTTCCCTTTAGAGGACACTGTGCGACCGGTGGTTGACTTCACCCCGGCCCCGGCCATTTCCAATCTGACGTTCTACCAGGGTAAAGCCTTTGCCGAATGGAATGGGGACGCTTTGGTCGGCTCGCTCAAGGCCGGCACGCTGTATCGTGTGCGCCTCAATAATGGCATGCCAATCGAGCCCGAAAAACTATTGACTGATTTCGGCCGAATCCGCGACGTCGCAATCGGCCCCGAGGGCATGGTTTACATCGCGCTAGAGCATGGTGAAGCGGGCTCAATCTGGCGCTTGCGACCGATTGAGCCGTAAGCCTTATTCCCGGCCTCTCCTGTTTTCTGCCATTTCGACATTGCGGAAATCCAATAT
>CBFHSX010000079.1:0-4292 GCA_965658615.1 Alphaproteobacteria bacterium
CGGCTGTGCCAATGGCCATGGATTGCGCGGCGGAAATACCGTCCGGGCGTTTCACCAACCAGTCGCCCTTGACGCGGGCCTTGCCGGCATAGCCGCCAAAATGCGTCTCGCCAACGCCCCAGCCATTGAGGATGACATTATCGCCCTCTTTGAAATCGGCATGGCTCGAGCTTTCCACCGTACCGGCGAAATCAATCCCCGGTATAATCGGCCAGACGCGCACGACGGGTGATGCGCCGGTCAGCGCCAGACCGTCTTTATAATTCAGCGTCGAATGCGAGACATTGACCGTCACATCGCCCTCCATCAGATCGGCTTCAGTCAGCTCGACAATTTCATGTGACTGGCCGTCATCGGTCTTATTGAGGCGCAGGGCGCGGAATGTGTCAGTCATATGTCTCTCCCGGAAAAAAGTTAAATATCGAATTTGATCGGTTGGCCGGTGGCCGGTGTGGTCAATTGATTTTCCCACATGACGCGTTGCCCACGCACCATCGTGCCGACCGGCCAGCCTTTAATCTGCATATCGGTAAAAGGCGACCAGCCAACACGCGAAGCTACCCAATCTTCGCCAATGGTTTCTGTGCGCTCCAAATCGACAAAGGTCAAATCGGCATGATTGCCGACCAGCACCTCGCCTTTTTCGGCCAGCTTGAAAAGTTTTTTGGCATTCAGGCTGGTCAGTTCGACGACCCGCTCGAGCGATAATTTGCCATCTGCCATATGGTTCAACATCAGCGGCAGCAGCGTCTGCACACCCGGCATGCCGCTCGGCGAATGCGGATAGGCATCCGCTTTTTCTTCGCGTGTATGCGGCGCGTGGTCGGAGCCGATAACATCAACAATGCCCTGCTCCAGCGCTTTCCAAAGCGCGGCGCGATGGCGTGTGCCCCGAATCGGCGGATTCATTTGCGCGAAAGTGCCAAGCCGGTCATAGCAATCGGGGCTGGCCAAGGTTAAGTGCTGCGGCGTCACCTCAACCGAGACAATATCGCGATTGGCGGCGAGGATATGCATTTCCTCTTCCGTCGTCACATGCAGCACATGGATATTTTTATTGGCCGCACGGGCAATTTTGATAAGGCGGCGGGTCGATGAAATCGCCGCTTCGGCGTCGCGCCACACCTCATGCGTTGCGACATCGCCGGTCTTGGCCAGCGGACGACGCTCGCGCAGACGAAACTCATCCTCCGAATGAAACGCCGCACGGCGCGTAATATGTTTGATAATATCGCTCACGCCATCATCATCGGCGACCAGCAAATTGCCGGTTGAAGAGCCCATGAAAACCTTCACGCCGCAGACGCCCTCTTGTTGTTCCAGCACCGGCAATTGAGCCGCGTTTTCATGCGTGCCGCCGACATAAAAGGCAAAATCGCAATGCATACGGTCGCGGCCGCGCGCCACTTTATCGGCAATGGCTTCGGCCGTGGTGGTCGGCGGCTTGGTGTTCGGCATTTCAAACACCGCCGTCACCCCGCCCATCACCGCAGCCAGAGAGCCGGATTGCAGGTCTTCTTTATGCTCATTGCCCGGTTCGCGGAAATGCACTTGCGTGTCAATGACGCCGGGCAGAACGGTCAGGCCTTGCGCGTCAATCACCTCGGCCGCATCGGCATTGGCATCAACGCCCAGCGCGACAAAACGGCCATCCTTAATGGCGATATTGGTCTGTTCACGGCCGTCCACACTGGCCAGCGTGCCATTGGTGATCAGAAGGTCAAATTGCTCACTCATCTTTGTTGATCCTGTCTATTTGCGCCACAAGGGCCTGCATATCGTTGGCGGATATCGGATTAGTCTTAGCAGTTACGGTCTTGTTTGTCGCCGTTCTTGCGGTCAGTTCAAGCAGTGATTTGTGAATATACTGGGCCACTTGCGCCGCATCATGGCCGGTATACAGCCCGTATGGGCGGCCTTCCATCTGACTGTCGGCACGGTCGAGGCGCAGCACAAGCGGTGTGCCGGCATAGGGCGCCATGCGCACCGCCAGCCTATCCGTGCCGACCAGCAGAACGGCGCGGCGCATCAACCCGGCCTGTTTGGCAAAACTCAAATCGTCAAAACGGGTGATTTGTCCGGCCGGCAAATTGGCCATGAGCGCGCCGGCCAGCGGGCAGTTTTTCTGTGCCAATACAATAATATGCGCTTTGGCCAAAGGCGCGATGCTCTCCGACAAACGCCATGCCAATTCGGCATAATGGCGATAATCCCAATCGGCGCGCGCATGCTCGCCGGTGGCGAATACCACCAAAGGTGTGTCGGGCGACAATGTCTCCGGCAGGGCCAGATGCAGCCTGTCGGGGATCCAAATATGCGGTGCGGCGGCGCGATTCGGGGCCAGTAAAGACGGCAGCGCGTAGCTTTCCGGCGTATAGCGGAAAATATGCCGATGTTTGGCCCAAAGCAGAAATGGAAGATTTTGCTGCGTCAGACTGATAACCCGGTGCCAACGTCGTCCCATGGCTTGCATCATCACAGAAAAGCCGGGGCCATAATCATCGGGATAGGTGATAAAACGCAGCAGCCCGGGCGCGTCTTGGTAAAACGGCACCATCGCCTCATGGCAGATAATCTCATTCGTCAAGGATGGCTCGGCCCGCAGGATATCGGCCAGCACGCCGGTGGCAGCGAAGGCGTCGAGACGATTGACAGGCATGAGGATGAGGTTTTTGTGAGCGGCCATGCCGGCACTATAGGCAAGCGCGCCGCCCAGAGCCAGACCATGCGGCATAAAATCCACGCTTAAGGGTTGAAAAGAAGTGACAAACCAAGCACATCTTACCTATGAGCATTTTCTACACCAGACTGAACGACCGCGCCGTTCTGCGCATCACCGGCTCAGACCGCATTGATTTCCTGCAAAATCTCATCACACAGGATGTCACCAAATGCGGCCCCGATAGCTGCGTGATGGCAGCGCTTTTGACGCCGCAGGGCAAGCTTTTGCACGATTTTTTACTGTATGGCGAAGAACAGGGCTTTTTGATCGACTGCGCGGCAAGTCAAGCCGCAGCACTGGTGAAAAAACTGTCGCTGTATAAATTGCGCGCCGATGTGCAGGTGGAAAACACCGATTTATCGATCCATGCGCTATGGCAAGAAGACGGCTTTGCCTGCCCGCCCGCCGCCGGTTTCTTTGAAGACCCGCGCCATGAAGGGCTTGGTCTGCGCGGCATTTTTGACAGCTATACGGCCAGCCTGCCGGAAAAACCGCTGGCTGCATGGCACGCCAATCGCATCCATCTCGGCATTGCCGAAGGGCCGGAAGACATGCCGCCCGGCATCGTGTTTCCGCTGGAATACGGCTTCGGGCTGATGCAGGCGGTGGATTTTCAAAAAGGCTGCTTTGTCGGCCAAGAGGTCACTTCGCGCACGCATCGTAAAGGCTCATTGCGCAAAAAATTGCATGCGGTTGGGCTGGACGGGCCGACGCCGGCGCCGCAAACTGATATTAGGGCCGATGACCGCATTGTCGGCACGCTGGTGGCTGTCACCGGCCATAGGGGGCTGGCGCTTATCCGCGAGGATGCGCTGGCGCTGGCATTGAGTGCCGATAAAACCACCATTCGCATTACAGGCGGGCTGTTTTCCGCGGATTCGTAATATAATGTCACCCAATGTGACCGCGCGACCACGCGCCGGCTGTGGTCAAAGCGCGCGAATATGGTAAGTTAGCGCAAGTTTGGGAGGGTTATATGAAACAAGTCGTCGTTACGGGCACCGGTCTTTTCACGCCGGAAGACTCGATTTCAAATGATGAGCTGGTCGCAAATTTCAACGCGCATGCGGAGCGTTTCAACGCTGAAAACGCCGCTGCCATTGAAGCCGGTGAGATGGAAGCGAAATCCCCCTCGAGCAGCGAATTTATCGTCAAAGCCTCGGGCATTCAAAACCGCTATGTCATCAATAAATCGGGCATTCTCGACCTTGACGTTATGGCCCCGCAACTGCCTGAGCGCCCTAATGACGAGCCCTCTATCATGGCTGAGATTGGCGTCGAAGCCGCTAAACAAGCGCTGGAGAACGCCCAGCTTGAAGCCAATGATATTGACGCCGTCATCGTCGCTTGCGCCAATTTGCAACGCGCCTATCCGGCCATTTCCATCGAAATTCAAGACCTGCTCGGCATTGACGGTTACGCCTATGATATGAATGTGGCGTGTTCCTCAGCCACTTTCGGCATTCAAAACGGCTATGATATGGTGCGCTCCGGCTCAGCGCAGCGCGTGCTGATGATCAATCCGGAAATTTGCTCCGGCCATTTGAACTTCCAAGACCGCGACAGCCAC
>CBFHSX010000080.1:0-3917 GCA_965658615.1 Alphaproteobacteria bacterium
CCATGATCGGTAATGCCAATAGCGGTGCCGATATGCTGGAAGAAGCTCTGGATTTCGGCATTGGCGCGGTCTGCGCTGAATCGCTTGGCCACATGAAGTCGCTGAATGATGCGACGGTCGAATATTGCAAAACCCGCAAGCAGTTTGGTGTGCCGATCGGCAGCTTCCAAGTGCTGCAGCACCGCATGGTTGATATGTTCATGGAATATGAGCAATCGGTTTCCATGACTTATATGGTCAATATGAAACTGACCGAAAGCGAAGCTGAGCGCAAAAAAGCCGCTTCCGGTGCCAAGGTTCAAATCGGCAAATCCGGCCGTTTCGTCGGCCAGCAAGCCGTGCAATTGCATGGTGGCATGGGCATGACGGAAGAGCTGAATGTCGGCCATTACTTCAAGCGTCTGACGGTTATCGACACCCAGTTTGGTAATGTTGACCACCATCTGAAGCGCTTCGCTGCGGCTTAAACATGGCCGTGCTGGAGACCAGCCAGCAGGGACATATTGTAACCCTGACCATCAACCGGCCCGAAATGCGCAACGCATTGGGAGAGCCGGGGGATGGTCAGGTTTTTTTTGACGCTGTTGCAGCGATTAATGCCGATCGTAATGTGCGCTGCGTTATCGTGACCGGTGCCGGTTCGGCTTTTTCAGCCGGCGGTAATGTAAAGGCGATGCAGCAACGCGAGGGTCCGTTTGCCGGCCCGGCCGCGCATGTCGCTGATGGCTATCGGCGCGGCATTCATCAAATCGTCAAAAGCCTGTGGGGGCTGGAAGTGCCGGCCATTGCCGCCATTAACGGTCCGGCCATCGGGCTGGGTAATGATGTGGCGTGCCTATGCGATATGCGTATCGCCGCCGAAGACGCGATTATGGGCGCGACATTTTTGAAAGTCGGGCTGATACCGGGTGATGGCGGGGCGTGGCTGTTGCCGCGCCTGGTCGGCCATGCGCGCGCCAGTGAACTGTTGTTTACCGGTAAAACCATCTCAGCCGCCGAGGCGCTGGACTGGGGTCTTGTGTCGCAAGTGGTTTCGGGTGACAAGCTGATGGAAACGGCGCAGTCTATGGCTGAAGCGGTTGCTCAACAAGGCCCAGAGGCGCTGCGCGCTGCGAAACGTCTTTTGCGGCATGGTCAAAATGTCGGTTTTGAGACATTGATGGAAATGTCAGCCAATGCGCAGGCCTTGATGCATGTCAGCGACGACCATCATGAAGCCGTGTCGGCGATGCTCGAAAAGCGGTCGGCAGAATATAATGATAAGTAATCGAACACAGGGAGAGTGAGATGAAAGTAGGATTTATCGCAACTTTGAAAGTTGTTGACGGCAAGCAGGCCGATTTCGAGGCCGCCTTTGCCGGCATGCAGGCCGCGGTGAAAGCTGAAGAGCCGGGCACGCTGCAATATGACCTGATGCAGGATGAAGCCGACCCGACCACTTATCGCGTGTTTGAGGTTTATGAAAACGCCGATGCGCGCAATGTGCATGGCAAATCGGCCGCTTTTGGCGCCGCCGCCGCGCCGCTGGGTGGCGGTGTCATGGCCGCCGCACCGGATATTGTTCCGATTAAATTTGTATCGTAAGGGAGCGTTCCATGGATTTGACATATAGCGCAGAAGACGAAGCCTTCCGCAAGGAAGTGCAAGATTTTATCGCCGAGGCGTTCACGCCGGATATTCAACGCGAATGCGAGCGGTCGAAAAACGGCTACATCACCAAGCAAAGCCATGTCACTTGGCAAAAGCGTCTCTATGAAAAAGGCTGGGCTGCACCGAATTGGCCGGTCGAGCATGGCGGTGCCGGTTTCACCCCGACGCAGAAGTTTATTTTTACGCAGGAAATGGAAGCCGCCGGTGCGCCACACACCATTGCCTTTGGCATGACCATGGTTGCGCCGGTGATTATGAAGTTCGGCACGGAAGAGCAAAAGGCGAAATATCTCCCCGATATTCTGGCCTCCAATGTCTGGTGGTGCCAGGGCTATTCCGAGCCTGGCTCAGGTTCCGACCTTGCCTCGCTGCAAATGAAAGCTGAAGACAAGGGCGACCATTATCTGTGCAACGGCACGAAGATTTGGACCACAATGGCGCAACACGCCGATATGATTTTCTGTCTCGTGCGCACCTCGAATGAGGGCAAGCGTCAGGAAGGCATCTCTTTCTTGCTGATTGATATGAACACGCCGGGCGTCACCGTATCGCCGCTGGTTACGCTGGACGGCCCGGCCGCCGGCGCGCAAGAGATCAACCAAGTGTTCTTTGAAGACGTCAAAGTGCCGAAAGAAAACCTTGTCGGTAAGGAAAATGAAGGCTGGACCTGCGCCAAATATCTGCTCGAATTTGAGCGCGGCAACCCCTATTCGGGTGGCCTGTATCGTAGCCTGTCAAAGGTCAAAAAACTGGCCGCTGAAGTCGTCAGCAATGGCAAGCCGCTTTTGGAAGATGATGATTTCGCTGCCAAAATGGCCGATCTCGAGCGCCAAGTCATGGTGCTGGAAGCGACTGAATTGCGGATTTTCTCAGAGATTAGTGCCGGTCAAAATATCGGCCCGGGATCGTCTTCCATGCTGAAGACGCGAGGCTCGGAGCTGCAACAAGAGCTGTCGCAATTGGGTATGGAAGCAGTTGGTCAATATGGCCTGCCTTTTGTCGAAGACACGATTGCCTCAAGCAATGAAAGCGATATCGGCATGGCCGGTGTAGCGCCGGTGACGCCGCGCTATTTCAACTATCGCAAAACATCGATTTACGCCGGCTCGAATGAGATCCAGCGCGGCATTATTTCGAAAGCCGTGCTGGGACTATAAGTCAGCCCATTATCAATATGAAAAGGGCGTCCGCTTCGGGCGCCCTTTTTGTTGGCTTACATAATCTGGCGGATGAGCAGCATCAGCGCAAAGACGGCGAGGAACACGCCCGCCGCGGCACCGGTCGAGGCAATACCGGAGACCAGACCGCTTTCACGGCTGGCATTCTCGCTGATACGCAGCAAGCGCATCAGTGCGTCGCGTGTCTTACCGAGTGCCACCAGCCAAAGCCGCACAAGCGGCTGCGCCAATTCGAAGATGACATGCTTGGCGGCCGCGCGCAGAAACCAATCCGCGTTCAGCACCAGACGGTCTTGCGGGCGTTTAATCAATCCACGCTGCACCAGCAGGGCAAAACCGGCAGCCGCAAAAGCCAGTAATTGCGTCTCGCCCAGCACATGGCCGAGGTCCCAGACATCATAAGTGACGGCATCGGGTAGCAATGCGTAAAGCGGTGCCGGGTTGAAGCCGATAAACAGGCATAAGCCCGCCGCCAGCGCCATGGCGAGCAGCATATTGCGCGGCGCTTCTTCGGCTTTCATCGCGTCATTCGGTGCGTAGAAAGTGTGATAGCCAAGCCGTAAGCCGCTATGAATAAGCGCGCCGACCGAGGCGAATAAGAGCGCCAACCAGACGCCTTCAAACCCATATTTGCCTGCTGCGCCAATGGTCAGCGATTTGGTCGCGAAGCCCGAAAAGAACGGCACGCTGGCAATTGAAGCCGCACCGACCGCCGTAAAAACCAAGGTAAGTGGCATGAATTTGGCCAGCCCGCCCAGCCCGCTGGCTTTCGCCGTGCCGGTGCGATGCAATACCCCGCCCATGCCCATAAACAAAAGCCCCTGATAAATCGTGCTGGCAAAAGCATGCATCACCGCGCCGGACAATGCCAGTGACGAGCCGATACCTATGGCGATGACCATAATGCCGAGCTGGCCATTCAGCGAATACGCCAATGCGCGCCGTAAATCATTTTCGATCAGCGCGAAAAAGGTCGTGACGACGGCCATAATGACGCCGATATAAATGAGCGGCTTGGTGCCGGCAAAGCAGACCACAAGCATATAAATAGCCAGCTTGGTGGTAAAGGCGGACAGCATCACCGTGCCG
>CBFHSX010000081.1:0-538 GCA_965658615.1 Alphaproteobacteria bacterium
TTGCGGCCCTATCATGGCAAGCGCTCGGCTTTTTGGTGGATTGATGAGGTGGCGCAGCATTACCTGTCGGTTGATGAAAGCGACAAGGCGGTGCATATTCGCGTCATGCTGGTTGACCCGAAGGCGCGCCTGGATTTCGACAAGCAGCAGGCGACGCAAGAAAAAATGCAGGCCATTGGCAACGCGCTGACGGAAAAATTTTAATCTCTTTCGCCGCCGCCTTCGTATCAAAGCCATGAGCCAATCCGAAAAACCTCGTATCGCCCTTATCGGCACCGGCATGGCGGCGCTGGCTTGTGCTGATGCGCTGGGGCGGGGCTTTGATATTTCCTTGTTTGATAAGTCGCGCGGCCTGTCGGGTCGCCTGTCGACGCGGCGCGCCACGGCGCATGCATTTGACCATGGGACGCAATATTTCCGCGCCGATGAGGCGCGCTTTACCGCTTGGCTGAAGCCGTTTGAGGCGGCCGGACATGTGCGCGAATGGACGCCGCGCCAGGTGATGATTGGGGCAGATGGCACAGTGTCTGAGCGGCCC
>CBFHSX010000081.1:548-3826 GCA_965658615.1 Alphaproteobacteria bacterium
GACGCGCAGCGTAAGCTGGTTTTCGCACCGGCCATGAGTGCCATCGGCAAGGCGCTGGTTGCCGGACGCCCGCATTGGCAGCTCTATCTCGATACCGGCATTGAGCGCATAGAGGGCGCGCCGGGAGCTTGGACATTGGTTGCGGGCGCGCATCGCTTCGGCCCGTTCGCGCATGTTGTGCTGGCCATCCCACCTGTGCAAGCGGCGGCTTTGCTGCCGGATGATGTGGGTTTTGCAACTGATTTGGCGCGGGTTGAAATGCTTGGCTGTCACACGCTGATGCTGGGCTATGAGACTGAAGAAGCGCCCGCTATTGATTGGGATTGCGCGCATTTTGAGGATGATATTCTGGGTTTTGCGGCGGTCAACTCGGCTAAGCCGGGGCGCGGCGGTGGCTTTGCGCTCACCCTGCAAACGCGGCACGACTGGTCGGAAGCGCATATTGAGGATGATCTCGAAAATTTGGCCGCGCTGATAAAGGCACGCTTTCATAACCTTACCGGTTGGTCGGTGACAGCATCCGGCTATGACCGCATTCATCGCTGGCGCTATGCCTCAGCCGTTGCCCCGGCGGGGCAGCCGTTTTTATATGATGCGCAGATGGGGCTTGCCGCCATTGGCGATTGGTGCACCGGCAGCAAAGTGCAGGACGCGTTTTTGAGCGGCCATGATTTGGCTGCGGCGTTGCGCGGCTAGAAGTTTTCTTTAAACGGTCGAATGTCCAGCTCTTGCGTCCATGCCGAGCGATGTTGGTCGTGCAAGGCGAAAAACGCGTCGGCAATGGCGGCGATTTGCAGTGCGCCGTCATCGCCCAATTTGTCGATATATTCGGGGAAACGTGAGCGCACTTTTTCGCCTTCAATGACGCCGTCAATAATTACATGGCCGATATGAACGCCTTGCGGCCCAAATTCGCGGGCCAGCGATTGCGCCAACATGCGCAGCGCGCCTTTGCCCGAGGCGAAAGCTGAAAAATTCGCCTTGCCGCGCAAAGAGGCGCTGGCACCGGTAAACAGCAGGCTTTGGCGGTCGCAGCGGCCTTGTTGTGCCAGCAGCAGCTTGATGGTGGCTTGCGAGACCAGGAAGCCGCCCATGCAGCAGACCCGCCACATTTCCTCATAGACCTCCGGCGTGACGTCGAGAAACGCGCCGGGCAGATTATTGCCGGCATTATAAATGGCCAGTTCGAGCGGGCGCGCATCGGCCGCTACCGTGTCGAGGGCTGCATTGACCTGCGCCGCGTCGGTCACATCGGCGAGCAGGGGGCTGGCGCTGCCGCCGCTCGCTTCAATATCGGCCACCACCGCGTCTATCTTGGCCTGTGTGCGGCCATTGACGAAAACATGCAAGCCCCGCGCTGCGGCGCGATGGCACAATTCGGCCCCGACGCCCTGACGCGGCCCGACGCCGAAAATCACCGCGCTGTTTTGTGTCTCGCTCATATGTCTCTCCTATAGGCCGATTTGTGAGGGCGCTTGCTGCGCCCCAAACTTATGCTATGTTGCCGCCAATGAGGCGAGGCCGCAATGGCCTTGTGGGTTTAGCCAGTGGAGCCGAACATGTTTCGTGGGTCGATTACAGCCCTGATTACGCCGTTTAAAGACGGCGCGGTGGATGAAGCCGCCATGCGCAAGCTGGTTGATTGGCAAATCAGCGAGGGCACGCACGGGCTTGTGCCAGTCGGCACGACGGGCGAGTCGCCGACGGTCAGCCATCGCGAGCATGAAAGCGTGGTCGAGATGGTTGTCGATGCAGCGGCCGGGCGCGTACCGGTGATTGCCGGTGCCGGATCCAATGCCACGGCCGAGGCGATTGCCTTTACCCGGCATGCCGAAAAAGCCGGCGCGGATGGCGTGTTGCACGTCACGCCCTATTACAATAAGCCGACGCAAGAGGGGCTTTACGCGCATTTTGAGGCGATTAATAACGCCACCGGCCTGCCGATTATCCTCTACAACATCCCCGGGCGTTCAATCGTTGATATGAGCGTCGAGACCATGGGGCGGTTGGCGCAGCTCGACAATATTGTCGGTGTGAAAGACGCCACCGCTGATTTGGCCCGCGTGGCGCAACAAGAAGCGGCGTGCGGCGAGGCGTTTGTGCAGCTTTCGGGCGAGGATGCCACGGCGGTGGATTTCATCAAACAGGGCGGCCATGGCTGCATTTCGGTTTGCTCGAACGTTACCCCGGCCTTGTGCGCGGCCATGCAGGAAGCCGCGCTGACCGGCGATTTTGCGACTGCGGAACAAATTCTGGCGCGCCTGATGCCGCTCATGGATGCATTGTTTTGCGAGACCAGCCCGTCGCCGGTGAAATATGCCATGGCGCGGCTGGGCATTTGCGATGAAGAGATACGCTTGCCGCTTTTGCCCGCCAGCGCGGCGGCGCGCGCCAAGGTCGATGCCGCCATGGATGAATTGGGCCTCTAGCCATGTCTTCGAAAAGCGGTGGCCGGAAAAAAAACGCAGCGGGTGACGGCACCATTGCTGAAAACCGCCGCGCCCGGCGCGATTTCGAGATTACCGATACGGTAGAAGCCGGTCTGGTGCTGATGGGCACGGAGGTCAAGAGCTTGCGCGGCGGCAAGGCCAATCTGGCGCATGCCTATGCCAATGTGCAGGATGGCGAGGCGTTTCTCATCAATGCCGACATCCCCGAATATACGCAAGGCAATCGCTTCAACCATAAAGCGACACGCCAGCGCAAGCTGCTGTTGCACCGCCGCGAGATCAACAAAATGATGGCCGCCGTGCAGCGCGAGGGCATGACACTGGTGCCGTTAAAACTCTATTTCAACGATCGCGGCCGCGCCAAACTCCTCATCGGCCTGGCCAAAGGCCGCAAAAAAGCCGACCGCCGCGACGTCGAGAAAAAACGCGACTGGGCAAGGCAAAAGGCGAGACTGTTGCGGTAGCGCCGTTAAATTGACAATTGCCCGTCGATTAGTTATATTTTTATATCTACTGCCCCGTAGGACATCGTCCTTCGGGGTTTATTTTTGGAAAAATAAGAATGACAAAAGTCATCGCTCTTTTTGACGGACAAAACCTGTTTCATATGGTGCGTCATGCATTTGGAAATGTGTCGCCCAGCGTCACCTCATACGCGCTGGCTGATATGATATGTCAAAGGCAAGAGTGGCACCTTAAGCAGGTGCGGTATTATACCGGCATTCACAGTTCTCAAGAAAACCCGAAGCTGAACGCAAAAAGTGCAGGCTTATCCGTCGCGGATGGACGCCGGAGGTATTCAAACCTATGCGCGAACCCTGACATACC
>CBFHSX010000082.1:0-3776 GCA_965658615.1 Alphaproteobacteria bacterium
GAAGCCGAAGGCAAGACCGCTCCGACCGGTGTACCGATCCTTTTGGGTATCACCAAAGCCTCGCTGCAAACGCGTTCCTTCATCTCCGCAGCTTCCTTCCAGGAAACCACGCGGGTGCTGACGGAAGCGGCGATTAACGGCAAATATGACGAGCTTATCGGTTTGAAAGAGAACGTCATTGTCGGTCGCCTTATCCCGGCCGGTACGGGCGGTATGATGCAGCGTCTGAAGGGCGAAGCCGCAGCGCGCGATGCCGAGCTGGAAGCTGCCATGCCGCAGCCGGAATTACCGGAAGAATCGGGCGAAGAAGCGGAGGCGTAAGAATCAGATAAACCTCTGATTTAGCTTCATAAATTACGGAATATGCCGGTTTCCTTTGCGGGGAACCGGCATTTTTCTTGGGCCGCGTTAAAAACCGGTGAATCAATGCTTGACCGGGCTGCCTGATTCCCCTACATAGAAGCCACTTTGGTGACAGGACCGTAGGTTTTGCGCTGTTTCGGGGCTCACCCCGTCACATTTCGACCTAAACGCTGTTGAAGATCTGAAGTAAACAATTTGGACGCATGATCCTGCCTCGGCCGGATCCTCTGCAAAACTTGCTGAAACCCTTATGGGGTGGAGGCGAATGGGTCTTGAGAGCTTGCCGCTCATGTCAATTGGCAATCGCTCGCGCGGACCTGTTTGTGTTTGAAGATTGGGAGTAGGCAGTATGCCGACGATTAACCAGCTAATCCGCAAGCCGCGGAAAAAAGTGTTGAAGCGTAACAAGGTGCCGGCCATGGAACAGTGCCCGCAGCGCCGTGGCGTTTGCACGCGTGTGTACACAACAACACCGAAAAAGCCGAACTCGGCGCTTCGTAAAGTTGCCCGTGTGCGCCTGACCAGCGGCTACGAAGTCACCAGCTATATTCCGGGTGAAGGCCACAACCTGCAAGAGCACTCGGTTGTGATGATCCGCGGCGGTCGTGTGAAAGACTTGCCGGGTGTCCGTTACCATATTATTCGCGGCGTCCTTGATACACAGGGCGTTAAAGATCGTAAGCAGCGTCGTTCGAAATACGGCGCGAAACGTCCGAAGTAGGGAGCTATTTCATGTCACGTCGTCACCGCGCAGAAAAACGCCAGATTATCCCCGACGCCAAATATGGCGATGAGGTGCTGAGCAAGTTCATGAACTCGCTCATGCTACATGGCAAAAAATCTACGGCCGAAACCATTCTTTATGGCGCCCTGGATAAGATCGAATCGAAGCTGAGCCGTGAGCCGGTTGCCGTTTTCCACGAAGCTCTGGAAAACATCATGCCGGCCGTTGAGGTTCGTAGCCGCCGCGTCGGTGGTGCAACCTATCAGGTGCCGGTTGAAGTGCGCACCGACCGCAAGCAGGCGCTGGCCATTCGTTGGTTGATTACAGCTGCCCGTGGTCGTGGTGAAAACACCATGGTTGACCGCCTGTCGGGCGAGTTGATGGACGCGCTGAACAATCGCGGTTCTGCCGTCAAAAAGCGCGAAGACACACACCGCATGGCGGAAGCCAACCGCGCATTCTCCCATTACCGCTGGTAGTATTTGTAAGGATCCCCTCCCATGGCACGTACAACAGACCTTAAAGATTATCGTAATATTGGTATCATGGCGCATATTGACGCCGGTAAAACGACCACCACTGAGCGTATTCTGTATTATACAGGCGTGAGCTATAAAATCGGTGAAGTGCATGATGGCGCGGCCACTATGGACTGGATGGAGCAAGAGCAAGAGCGCGGTATTACCATTACCTCAGCTGCCACCACTTGCTTCTGGAACGATAAACGCATCAACATCATCGACACACCCGGTCACGTTGACTTTACCATTGAAGTTGAGCGTTCGCTGCGTGTTTTGGATGGTGCGGTTGCGGTGTTTGACTCGGTTGCCGGTGTGGAGCCGCAATCTGAAACCGTATGGCGTCAGGCTGACAAATATTCTGTCCCGCGCATGTGTTTCGTCAATAAAATGGACCGTATGGGCGCTGACTTCTTCCGTTGCGTTGATATGATTAAAGATCGCCTCGGTGCTACTGCGCTGGTTCTGCAATTGCCGATTGGCGCTGAAGCCGAATATGAGGGTCTCATCGACCTTATTCGCATGAAGGAAGTTCTTTGGAAAAACGAAGACCTTGGTGCGGCATATGATTATTACGACATTCGTGACGAGTTGAAGGCGCAAGCCGAAGAATACCGTTCCGCTCTGGTGGAAATGGTTGTTGAGCTTGATGACGATGTCATGGAAGCCTATCTGGAAGGCACGGAGCCGGATGAAGACACGCTGCGTCGCCTTATCCGTAAGGGTACGATTGACCAGAATTTCGTTCCGGTTCTGAACGGTACTGCGTTTAAAAACAAGGGTGTTCAGCCGCTGCTCGACGCCGTTGTCGATTTCATGCCGTCGCCGCTGGAAGTGCCGGCCATTCAAGGTATCGATGCCAAAACGGAAGAAGATGTCGTCCGTGAAAGCTCGGATAGCGAACCGCTTTCCATGCTGGCCTTTAAAATTGCCAATGACCCGTTTGTCGGCTCATTGACGTTCGCGCGCATCTATTCCGGTAAGCTGGAAAGTGGTGCGACACTGGTCAATACGGTGAAAGACAAGCGCGAGCGCATTGGTCGTATGCTGCAAATGCACGCCAATTCGCGCGAAGAGATTAAAGAAGCCTATGCCGGCGACATTGTTGCGCTGGTCGGTTTGAAAGACACGACAACCGGTGACACTTTGTGCGCCACGGATAGCCCGGTTATTCTGGAACGTATGGAGTTCCCGGATCCGGTTATCGAAGTTGCCGTTGAGCCGAAAACCAAAGGCGACCAAGAGAAAATGGGTCTGGCGCTGAGCCGTCTGGCACAGGAAGACCCGTCCTTCCGCGTCAAATCGGACGAGGAAAGCGGGCAGACCGTGATTGCCGGTATGGGCGAATTGCACCTCGACATTATTGTCGACCGCATGAAGCGTGAGTTCAAAGTGGAGGCCAATGTTGGCGCGCCGCAAGTAGCTTACCGCGAAACCTTCACCAAAGCGACTGATGTCGATTACACCCATAAGAAACAGTCGGGTGGTTCGGGTCAGTTTGCCCGCGTGAAAATGACCATCAACCCGCTCGAGCCGGGTGGCGGTTACGCATTTGAAAATAAAATCGTTGGTGGTGCGATTCCGAAGGAATACATCCCGGGGGTTGAAAAAGGTATTGAGAGCGTGCGCGAAAACGGCGTTCTGGCCGGCTTCCCGATGATCGATTTCTCGGTTGTCCTGCATGACGGCGCCTACCACGATGTTGACTCCAGCGTCATGGCCTTTGAGATCGCAGCCCGAGCTGCTTTCCGCGAAGCTGCCCAAGATGCCGGTGCCAAATTGCTGGAGCCGATTATGCTGGTCGAGGTGGTGACACCGGATGAGCATATGGGCGATGTGATCGGCGATTTGAACAGCCGCCGCGGCCAAGTGCGTGGCACGGAAGCCCGCGGTAATGCATCTGTTATTTCGGCCATGGTGCCGCTGGCCAATATGTTTGGCTATGTGAACACGCTGCGTTCCATGACGCAGGGCCGTGCGCAATATTCAATGCTCTTTGATCACTATGAGCAAGTACCTCAAGCGGTGTCTGACGAAGTCATCGCGAAAATGGCTTAACCACCCTTAGCGGGTTAATCGACGGAGAGAGAGAAAATGTCGAAGGAAAAGTTTGAGCGGACAAAACCGCATTGTAACATTGGCACGATTGGTCACGTTGACCATGGTAAGAC
>CBFHSX010000083.1:0-3411 GCA_965658615.1 Alphaproteobacteria bacterium
TCACCGTGCCGACGGGCGAGGCCTCGGGATAGGCGTCTTGCAGCCAATCACTGACCAGCGGGAAGGCCGCTTTGATACCGAAAGCGATGAGGATGAGCAGTCCGGCCGGTGTCGTGGCATCAAGCGCGCCAATCGCCAAATCACTGCCGCTGCGCCACAGAATAACCGCGCCCGATAAAAGGATAACGCCGCTGCCGACTTGCATCAGCAAATAGCGCATGGAGGCGGCCAAAGCGCGCGGCGATTTGCCGTTCAAGATAAGCGCGACAGAGGTAAAGGCGGTCAATTCCCAATAGATGAACAGGGTGATGAAATCACCGGCAAACAAAGCGGCAATGGCGGCCCCGGCATAGGCCAGCCCGGCCGTCGGGGTGATACGACCCGTCTCATGCATGCCGTAAATCACATTTAGCGCCGCGGCGATATGAAAGACCAGTGCAAACGGGGCCGTATAGTCATGCACCCGCACCAGCGTTAAATCCAGCCCGGCCAGATTGCCGGTCATATATATGCCCGGTGTCATACCCCAAAGGCTGAAACCCGACAGGCCGATAAGTGCCAACATATAGGCTTGCCGCAGGGCATGCGGCAGCAGCGGCACGAAAACCGCGCCGAGAATGAGCGCAAGACCGGGAATGGCGAAGAGGCTATCAATCATCATTGGCCGCCTCTTGCATGTCAGCATCGTAATAATCGAGCGGCCGCGTCACCAGTCGCGCCAGCACGGCACCGATAAGTAGTACGGCAGCAAGGCAGGCAAGGCCGTAAAAGACAAAAAAGAAAGGCGTTGCCTCCAGCGCGAAATAGCTGTGCCGATGCACCAGCACCTCGCCGACAAAGGAGACGGCGCAAATGGCGATCAGGAAACGCAAAGCGATAGATGATGTTGCGCCCATATCAGCCTCCAAAACCCATATTGAAATCCAGAATGAAAGCGTCAACGCCGAAGAATAAAAGCAGCGTCATCAGCGCGGTAAGGCTGAGCGGGATAAGCACGGCGAGCGGGGCTTCTTTGACGCCCTCAATATTATGCGTCGGCTTGGCAAAGAAACCGCGCAGCACAATCTCGCCGAGATAGACCAGATTGAGCAGCGATGAGACCATCAGCACGACCAGCACCATGATATGGCTGTTATCCAGCGCGCCGCCCATCAGTATGAATTTCGACCAGGCGCCGGCCAATGGCGGCACGCCGATGATCGACAGCGCGCCCAGAGCAAACGCTGTATAGGTAACGGGCATGGTGCGGCCCAGCCCGTTCATCTCTTTAATATCGGTGAAATGATGCGCCACATAAATCGCACCGGCGCAGAAAAACAAAGTGATTTTACCCGCTGCATGGGTGGCGATATGCAAGGCCGCACCGGAGGCGGCGAGCGGTGTTGCCAAAGCGGCGCCGAGCACAATATAGGCAAGCTGGCTAACTGTTGAGTAAGCCAGTCGCGCCTTTAAATTGGTCTTGGTCATGGCCACGATTGAGGCTGCCAGCATGGAGAAGCTCGCCACCCAAACCAGCCAATCCGAGCCGCCCGTCTCTTTCAGGAAATCAATGCCGAAAATATACACCGCGACCTTCAAAACGGTGAACACACCGGCTTTCACCACAGCCACGGCATGAAGCAATGCGCTGACCGGCGTCGGTGCGACCATGGCAGCGGGTAGCCAGCGATGTAGGGGCATCAGGGCCGCCTTGCCGATACCGAAAGCAAACAACGCCAACAGCACAGGCACATAGACCGGGTCAATATGACCGCGCAGGATGCCACCGGCGGTGAAATCCAATGTGCCGGTCAAAACCCAGACGCCGATAATGCCGAACAGCAACAGGATAACCGAGCTGGCGACCAGAATGCCGAGATAGACGCGCCCGGCTTTCAGCGCCGCCTCATTGCCCTTATGCGTGACCAGCGGATAGGTCGAGAAGGTGAGAATTTCATAGAAGATAAACAGCGTCAGCAAATTGCCCGACAGCGCAATGCCCATCGCCGCATGAATGGCGATGGCGTAGAAAAACATGAAGCGCGTATGGTGCTGCTCGCCGGCGCCGCGCATATAGCCGACTGTGTAAAGCGTCGCAATCGGCCACAGCACACCGGCCACCAGTGCGAATAATTTGCCCAAAGGTTCGGGCGTGAAGCTGACCGTCAGGCCGGGGGCCAGTTCGATCAGCGTCAGCGTCATACCATCCGGCAGCAGATAAAGTTGATAGGCGCAATAGGCGGTTATCGCGCCCAGAAGCAAGGCCTGCCCATCGCGCAGGTTTTCATGCCGACCAAACACCAGCACCAGCCCCGCGGCCAGTAGCGGCAAGCCCAAAAGGGCGAGGATGAGCGTCTCACCGGTCATGATTGCGGCCTCTCAATAAACACATAAGCCGCTTCATAAGCCGCCTCGACCAGCGGCGTGGCGTAGACGCCAAAGCCGATGGCGGCGATGACCATAATCCAAGCCGGTGCATATTGCGCGAAGCTCTCGCGCAGCTCCGGCGCGCCTTCGGGGCGCTCTTTCAGCCAAGCCGCTTCAATGATTTTCCAGACATAAGCCAGCGCCAATGCCGAGCTGATAAAGGTCAGACCGGCCAGCAGCCAGTAATCCAATTCGGCCAAGGCGCGAATGAGATAAAGTTTCGAGATAAAACCGGCGGTCAGCGGTACGCCGATCAAGGCCAGCCCGCCAAATAAAATGGCTGTCATGGTGATGGGGATTTGCTTGCCCGCGCCTTGGATCGTGCCCATTGTGGCGCGCCCTGCCTGTGCGGCAATCATGCCGACAGCCAAAAACAGCGCGCCCTTCATCAAGGCGTGATTGAACAAATGGATAAAGGCGGCGGCCAGACCGGTGGCACTCATCGCGCCAATGCCGATGGCCATATAGCCCAATTGCGCGATCGAGCTTTGCGCGAAGAGTTTCTTCAAATCGGTTTCGACAATCGCCGCAAGCGTCCCGACAAAGGCACCGGTAATGCCCAATGTCAGCACCAAAAGGCCGACTGCATCAGCAAGGCCCGGAAAATCGATACCGAATACGCCAAAGATAAGCCGGATCAGCACATAGACCGAGACTTTCGTTGCCGTGGCGGCCATCAGCGCCGAGACGGCCGACGGCGCATGCGCGTAAGCCGGCACCAGCCAGAAGTGCAGCGGGAACAGCGCCATTTTCAAAAACAGCCCAAGTGCGATAAACGCCATGGCGGTAAAGCTGGCGCGTGTTGCCTCGACATGCGGCAAGCGCTCGGCCAAATCGGCGAGGTTCAACGTGCCGGTCAGCATATAAAGCAGGCCGACGCCGATGACATAGAAAGTCGCGCCGACTGTGCCCAAAATCAGATAGTTAAAGGCCGCCGGCAGCGCGCGGCGGTCGCGGCCCGCCCCCATGGCGACCAGCGCATAGGCTGAGAGCGAGGAAATTTCG
>CBFHSX010000084.1:0-3408 GCA_965658615.1 Alphaproteobacteria bacterium
CTATTTGGGTCAATGGGAAGGTGCGCTGGCATATCGTTGGTATGGAACGGACGAAGTTGATGGTCGGCCAATGTATTCACGCAGTATCGACCGAGACAATGTCTCGATCAGCGTGTCCCGCTCATTCTAATCAGTGTCTTTCGGGGGCGGGTGCATATTTCTCGCCCCTGAATACCAAATTTACCTTTTGGAAGGATAAAGAAATGAAAACCAAACTGTTAACAACGGCCTTGACACTGAGCCTTGCGGCCAGCGGGGCCATGGCGGAAGTGCCGGCCAATCAGGCGTCTCGCCTGGGCGCCGATCTGACGCCAATGGGGGCTGAAAAAGCCGGATCCAAGTCAGGCGTGTCTGCCTGGACTGGCCGCGCAATTGACGGCTCCAGCCTGCTGAACGGCTATGACGGCAGCGCGCTGCCAAACCCGTTCGCCAGTGAAAAGCCGATCTATACGGTTAATGCTTCAAATGCGGCACAATATGACAATCAGTTGACCGTCGGCCAAAAGGCCATGATGGCAACTTACCCGGACAGCTATAAACTGAACGTGTACAAGTCCAACCGGACCTGCACCTATCCGGATTTTGTCTATAAAGCAGCCAAGCGTAATGCCGAAGTCGGTGTTTTGACGGATGCTGGTAACGGTATTTCCGAAGCCATTATGGCCTCGCCGTTCCCGATCCCGAACAATGCTTTGGAAGTTGTCTGGAACCACACGCTGCGTTATCGCGGTGAGCGGGTTGCCCGTGACTTTAACTTAGCGGCACCGACCGCCGGTGGCGACTTCACGCTGACTTACACGCGTGACGAGATTGTCTTCCCGTACTCGAGTGCTCAAAACCAGCGGGCTGAGGATTTGAACAATATTTCGATCTACTTCGTTGCTTACACATCCGCCCCGGCGCGTCGTGCCGGTAACGTTGTGTTGGTGCACGAGACCCTCAACATGGCCAAAGAAGGTCGTAAAGCATGGACATATAGCCCGGGTACGCGTCGCGTTCGCCGTGCACCGAACATTGCTTATGACAATCCGGTGACCAATGGTGACGGTATGGGCACATCTGACCAATATGATGGTTATAATGGCGCCCCGGATCGTTACGACTGGACCGTGACCGGTGTTGAAGAGAAGCTGTCGCAACAAAACAACTATAATGCTGTTTTGACGCCGTATGATGAGCTTCTGAAACCGGGCCATGCCAATCAGGATGCCATGCGTTATGAACTGCGTCGTCAGTGGGTTGTCGAAGGCAATCTGCAGGGCGGTGCGCGTCACATTTACGCCAAGCGTGTCCTGCGCATGGACGAAGACTCCAAGCAAATGGTCGGTGGCGAAATGTATGACGGCCGCGGTGAACTGTGGCGTGTGCAGGAAATCGGTCAGGCCCCGGATTACCGTCCGGAAGCCCAGGTTTGCTGGACAGTCGGTGGTGAGTTCATTTACGACTTGCTGGCCGGCCGTTATATGGGCCTCGCCATGAAGTCGGGTCGTCCGGCTAACTATGTGACAGGCCTTGAGCGTCTGACACCGGATTACTACACACCGGCGAACGTACGTCGTCTGGGTCGTTAATCCAAACGCATAATTTCAAAGGGCGGGTCCTCGGACCCGCCCTTTTTTGTTGCAGGCATGGTGTTTCTATGGCTTGATTTGCTCTCAAAAAGGAGAGTGTTATGCGCCGTATTTCGTTTCTGATGACTGTATCGTGCCTCAGTGCCGCGCTTATTTTACCGGCCGCGGCGAAAGTGCCGCCCGAGCAAATCGCCCGTCTCAGCAAGGATTTGACGCCATTGGGCTCGGAAAAAGCCGCCAATGCAGACGGCTCCATCCCGGCTTGGACCGGTGGCATCACAGCCCCGCCTGAGGGCATCGGCTATGAAAAAGGCAAGCATTTGCCTGACCCGTTCGCCGCCGATAAGCCGATGGTGCGGATTGATAAATCCAATATGGAGGCGCATGACGCCTATTTGACGCGCGGTCAAAAAGCCATGATGGAGCAATATGATACTTATTTCCTCGATGTTTACCCGACTCGGCGCAGCTGCGCCCAGCCCGATTTTGTCTATAAGGCGGCGGTGCATAATGCCGAAGTTGGCGAGTTGGTGGCAGAGGGCAATGGGGTCGCCAAAGCGATAATGGCGTCGCCCTTCCCAATCCCGAATAATGCGCTGGAAGTGGTGTGGAACCATACGCTGCGCTATCGCGGCTATAAATTGCAGCGCCAGTTTACCGCCATTCCGGTCAATCAAAACGGCGATTTCTACGAAATTACCGTGCATGATGACGCGATTTTACGCTGGTCCGATCCGCAAAAACGCGCCGCCGAGGATCTCGAAAACATCTCGATTTACTACTTGCTGCAAACCAAAGCGCCGGCCCGCTCGGCCGGCTATGTGGTGCTGGTGCAAGAAAGCTTGAATATGCTTGTCGAAGCGCGCCGCGCTTGGACTTATAGTCCGGGCACGCGCCGTGTGCGCCGCGCCCCGACCATTGCCTATGATAATCCCGGCACCAATAGTGACGGCATTACCACCTCCGACAGTTTTGGCGGCTTTAACGGTGCGCCTGACCGCTTTGACTGGACATTGCGCGGGCGTAGCGAAAAATATATTGCCTATAATAATTACCGCCGTGTACTGGCGCCGTATAAAGAATTGGTCGGCAAAAAACACGTCAATCAATCGCTGATGCGTTATGAAAAACACCGTGTTTGGGAAGTGGTCGGCACGTTGAAGAAAAACTTTCGCCATATTTACGGCCGCCGTGTGTTTTACATTGATGAGGACACAAAAGGCATTGTCGCGACCGAAATTTATGACGGGCGCGGCCAACTTTGGCGGGTGCAAGAGCTGGGCGGCGGCGTGCAATATGAATTGCCGCTCTGCGGCGGCTCCGGTGATACGGTTTATGATCTGATCGTCGGTCGTTATCTGATGGTCGGTCTGATCAATGAGGAAAAACCGATTGATTTTGACGCCAGCCACCTCGATGCGGGCCGTTACACACCGGCCAATATTCGCCGTTTGGGACGTTAATTGAAAAGCTGCACCCGCTGTCGCGCCTATGAGGCGTTTTGCCTCTTGCGCTGCGGCGGGGGCTAAAATACAGTGCGTCAAACGGCCGGAGGGGTTTTAAACCGACCGCGCCAAGGGGAGGCCTAAATGAAAACGAACACTTTGCGTGTCAGCCTAATGGCGGCACTGAGCTTGATTTTAATCAATGCGGGCACGGCGCAAGCCGATGATCACGGCCACCATAAAATGGTGCCGCAATATGCCGTCAAAAGCGCTTTGGCCGATAAGGCCCTGCTGCTGGATGTGGTGCAATTGGGCAGCCGTTTGATTGCGGTTGGCGAGTTCGGCCATGTGCTGATTTCCGATAATGGCGGCGATGATTGGGCGCAGGCCGA
>CBFHSX010000085.1:0-3384 GCA_965658615.1 Alphaproteobacteria bacterium
GGGCTTGGCGCAGTCTGGTAGCGCACCTGGTTTGGGACCAGGGGGTCGCAAGTTCGAATCTTGCAGCCCCGACCATTGTTTATCTTTGTGGACTTTGTTTGTTGGCGGCAGAAACCCGCACTTTTTCGAGAAATCAGCGATAAACGATACTTCGGTTGAGTAGACAGGAGTAGACAAAAATCAACAAAATCGACAGACCTCTGTTTTAATCCGCCCATAAAACAGAGAATAAAACAGAGGTTTTAGCAATCAACACCTACCTATCGACTGCTTGGCGAAGGTAATTGGGTAGTAAAATCTTGAATTTGACAAAATATTCTTTTTGGCTAATCAGGTTTTCTCTTATCGTCGGTTCCGTAACAATCTCGATGCGTTTTTGAATGAAAACAAAGCGCGGCGGGTGTTCCTGCTACTGGCCTCAGAGGCTTATGGCGACGCGGCGGCGCGCGGGTTGAAAGCGCGATTGAAAGCGTTTGAGGCACGCCTGCTGCACGGGCGCAGTAACACACGCAACCGCAAATGCAATGCGCTGGTCAAGCAAGCGGCAGCACAGCGCGCCAATGTTTATGCCGTCAATATTGATGACTTTATTGCCGAGCGCGGCGAGGCCATTAATGCACGCCACTTTCACCGCAATGTCATAAAGCGTGCCAGCTTACATATTGGCGAGACATTGGCCGCCGCCGAGTAATGCATGATGAGGTGCCGGCTATGGCGGTTTATGTCACGCTTTCGCCAATTCTCGTGCACGCGGCGGGCAGCACATCTTGCGACCATGCCGAGTTCGCCCCATAGGCGATGGACGGGTCTGTGCCGCCGATGGCATTGCCCCAAAAGCGCGCGATAACGCCGTCTTCCAAGTGGAAAGCCTGCACCCAATTCCAGCGACGCCGGTCGGCGCCCAGCGACCAAACGCCGGTGGCAACAACATAGTCGCCCTGTTCAATGAGGTGTAGTTTCATTCCGTTGGCCGTGTCGCCCTGCATTTGATCTCTAAGGCGCGCCTGTAAAGCCGCAGGCGAGAGCGTAATATCAGCGTCTTGCATATCGCTCCAGCGAACCGATGATGCCAAATGCCGGGTGACATCTTTACCGGCTGCCAGATCTTCAAACCAGCTTTGGATACGCTGCTTATGCGCTCCGAAATCACTTGTATCCTGCTCGGGTATGGCAGAATCTTGCCAAGCATTTTCCGGACGTGGATAGCCGATTGGGACATCCACGCCCATTGCCGGCAACCAGGTTTCTGCCAGACGCGCGTCCTCCAACCGGAACAATTGAACCCAGTCCCATTGCTCGCCATCGGAAAAAATGAGGCGCCCCAATGCGGCGACGAAATCGCCTTCGCCGATAAAAAAGAACTGAAAGTCTGACGTTTTGCGACCATCCATGGCGATGACGCAAATATCGCGATATTGCAAATTACTCAGTTTTGTGGCCGGGCCTGACGGGTCATGGCGGAGATAAAAATCGGCAGCATGTTCGGGCACCAGATGCGGGTTACATGCGCCCCACATATTGTGATACCAGCTTTGTAAGCGCTCAAGGTTGCGCGTCTCGGTTTCGCTCATTTTTGGTTTTCCTCGATTTCGACATCGTATTTATCAATATAATAGGCAAATTCTTCCCGGATTTCATCGCGCGTAATCCCGAAATCCGCCTCAAGATCATAGACAATGCGCGCGCCTTTACGCCCGCGCTTATGCGCTTCGGCTTGTCGTTGAACGGCAGCGCGGCGCGCATCGTTATAGGGCTTGCCGATGAGCGCGAAAACACGCTCAACGCTCTCATGATAATCTTTCATAAACGCGCTAAAATAAATATGTTCAGAGCGTCCTTCAAACCGTTCGGCATTGGCAATCACGCCGCGCAAGAAACCATGCTGCATGCGCTTGGCACGGTCGACCAATTGCTGCTTGGACATGCCGGTAAAAAACCGTCTTACCGAATAGCCGGTCAGGGTCAAAAGTGATGTGAAAACAGAGGCCGGGTCACGATGGGTGAATACCACTTTCGCATCGGGAAACACTGCATCCAAAGCCGGTAAGCCGCCCATATGCTGCGGTGATTTTAGCAGCCATCGATCCGTCGGCTTGGCTTTTTTCACCCAGCTGAGCGTTTGCAGCGTGTCGCGCATATGTTCATAGGCCGGCGTTTGATCGCCGCCATAGAGCGCCTTGTCATATTTTGGCAAATCGCCGAAAAACGACATCCCACACATATAACAACTGAGCACCATCACGCCGATTTCTTCCGTGTGTTCCTCAGCACCAACATCATAGAGGAGGTCGTGATACGGCGAGATATCGGATAAGAGGTCGAGCGCGGCTTGGCCAATGGCGATGCGCGTGTCTTCCTCTTCGCCGCGCAGCATTTTTTGCGATGGAAACGGTGTGGTGCTTTCCCATTGTGTTATTGCGGTGAAGTCTTGTTCCGACGCCAAGAGCTGCAACAAATATGTCGTGCCGGAACGCGGCATGCCGGCGACGATAAGAGGCGCTTCAATCGGCGTTTGGGCAATCTCCGGGTGCTGGCGGCGGATGGCGTTCATGCGGCTGTTCTGCACAATGCCGCCGACGACCAATTGCTGCAGCATCAGGCGGCCAAGCTGATGCATTGGCGCGCTTGCAATGGCTTCGTCAAAAACCGCCGCGAACCGATCTAAGAGCCCATCATCAATATCAATCTCAACATCCAATTGCTCTTTGGCCAAATTGAGTACGGCATCTTTTTCAAGCGATATCTCTACACCATCAAGCTCGGCAAGTATTTGCTTCAAGGCCTCGGTTTGAACCGGGGCGTGCAAATCGGTTATTCTAATGTTTTCCATTGTTCCTTATGTCCCAAATATAATCAGCCTGGATGCTCACATAAAATTGGTCGGATTGTCGAGGGGCAGGCATGCTTTTCGAAGCGCTGCGGTGCGGCTATTCCAAATTATCGAAGTTCGGATTTTCCAATTGCGATTTTAGCCGTTCGCGGCTCATATCGCCGGATTTATAAGCGGCCAGGAGCTTTTCAACCTGTTGCGGGTCGAGCTGGCGGGCGGCTTTTTGCAGGCGAAAGACCTCCTGCATATCGATTTGCTTCATCTTATCAACCAGACCGCCAAGCATATCGCCATCACCACTAAGTGCTAGGCGGGCGATGAAATCATTATCCGACAGCCCATTGACCAGAGCGGCCATGCGCTTATCGATAAATCGGTTGATCGGCGCGTGAACGGCGATCACGCCGGGTCGGATATGCGGCCATAGGGCCGAGCCGTTGAGCAGCTTTTGCGACGGGTCAGGAAATGTCTTCAAGGTGAAAATGAAAATCGGCAGCGCCAGCCCCACCACACCAAGCGCGCCAATGGCGGCGCCGACGCGCTTGTCCGTCTCG
>CBFHSX010000086.1:0-3371 GCA_965658615.1 Alphaproteobacteria bacterium
CCGATTGATGCTTTTTATAAGGGGCGCGCCAAAATTATCTCGGACAGCCCGGCATTGGCGCAAAATATAGCTGGGACGCTGTATATCGACACCTCGCCATTTGCGCCTGCCGATCGCTTATGGGCTTCGATTACGGCCTTGCTGGTGCGCGAAAGCAGCTTTTAGCAAGCAGACCTATTTGCGCACCACGAATGAATCAGTCACGCCGATAATCTCAAGGTTTTGCTGAATGGAGCGAATGTCCTCTCTTGAGAAGGCCGGAATAATCACGCGGTAAAGTGGCGGATTACGCCTCTGGGTTTTGCGCACAAAGGCCTGCATGCCAACGCGATTTTTAATCTCTGCCGCAAAGGCTTGCGCTTCATCTCTGACCGAGAGGGCCTTGGCCTGCACGAAGCGATCAGCCGTTCCAGAGGTCGCGGCTTTAGGCTTTTCTTTTGCCGTTGCTTGCGGTTTGGGAGCGGCAACCGGTTCGACAGGCAGTGCGGCGATGGGGGGCACGACAGGTGGCATGGCATCAGCAGCGGACGGGTCGATCCGCAGAATAAAGCTGTCGGAAGTTCGCGCTCTAGGCCCTTGAGCAATAACCCGTAAGCTCAACTCGCGGCGACCTTCCGGCGGTGTTCCGCTAATGGTTCGCGTTTTCGGGTCAAACTCCAGCCAATCGGGAAGGGCCGCGCCGCTTTGTGTGCCGAGATTAAAAGTGACGGGCTCGCCTATGGCAAAAGTATTGGCGGCAAAAGTAAATCCATTGGCTTGCAAGAGCGGATTTTGTTTGGAAATTGGATTTGCCACAAAACCGCCATCTGAGGAGGCTACATTTTTATATTTCAGACCCCAAGTCTGCAGAGAGCGGGTAATGGCCGTTGTCAGCTTCTCCGGCGTCATACCATCGACATCCATGCGGTCCGGCACAATATCGAGGCCGACAGACGCATAGACCGTGGCAAAGCTGTTTTGCAAAGCGGCAAAAGCGATATCCCGACGCATGGTCGCCAAAAGCAGGCTGGCTTCTTGCCGAATAACTTCCAACTCGCCGAATTTGGCAACTTTTTGGGCGTCGCGCGTTTGTTTGGTCAGACGTCGCGAAACGCTCAGATAGTCCTCGGAAACGGCATAATCTTGGCGCGATTGCACAAAGTTTAGATTGGCGATGTGCACTTGCGAGACAACCGCCATGGCGAGAGCCAATCTTTGCTGCTCGGCGACATCGACTTGCGCTTTTGCGACGCGCCGATTGGCCGGGCCGTTAAACACGGTCATCAGGTTCCAAGATACTTGTGCGCCCATTTCAGCATAATCTTCATAAAGCTGATAGTCGCTGTCATCATAGCCTGCGGTGGCAGTCAAATTAAGGTTTGGCAGCATGGACAGAAGTGCCGCCCGCACTTCGCTTTGGCTGATACGCGACTGGTAGCGGGCCTCCATAAGTTCAGGACGGCTGAGAAGGGCAGTGTTTTCCATCAAGGTCATATTCATGGCGATTTCAGGGATGATGTATTCAACCGGTGCCAGTTCGTAAGTTTGGCCGGGCAGCATGCCCATCAGCTGGGCCAGCTCCAACCGCGCCGTCATCAGGGCGCGTTGCTGCGTGTGCAATGTACGTCTGATTTCCAATAATTCCTTTTGATAAATCAGCGCCTCGATTGGCGATGAGAGCCGCTTGCGCTCAATCTGTTCGCTGTCTTCAATCGCTTTTTCAACGCGCCGCAAAAGCGGCCCCATTTTAGACAGCAGATTATCGGCGGCAATAGCACGCCAATAGGCATAGGTGACTTCGCGCACAATATTATGAACGACTTTTCTCTGCCGTTCGATGGCTACCATGCGCCGATCGGCAGATTGGCCGGTGCGGACATAGGAAAGGCCGAAATCCAGCACGTTCCACGACAGCACCGTGCTTGTCGTATTGCGTGTTTTATCGGCTGACACGCTGTAGCTGTCGCCTAACTCACTAGGCTCGCCATCGGTAAAAGTGGCGCTTCTTGAGGCGGCATAATTATCGCGCCCCGCATAACCGGCGCTGAGTGTAAGCGCGGGCAGCATATTTGTTTTTGCTAAATCATACTGGCGCTGGCTGAGCGCGGCTTCCATGACCGCCAGCTTATATTCGCGATTATAGAGAATGGCTTTGGCGATGGCGTTGTAAAGCGTCAGTGGTTTGTCCATAGCTTGCGGTGTTGAGCCGAGCAATTGCAGATCTTTGGTGATTTGCTTCGATATGGTTCCTGCATCCAATGGCTCAGGCGCGCGCGCGCATGACACGATTACCAACGACACAATAACAATTGATGAAACGCGGAACAAAGTTCTTATACCTCTTAAAATGAAGCTTACTCATCAAATAATGATATTTCACCCGAAATTGCAATAGCTTAGTTGGTTTTTTATGAGCTATTGCTTGACCGAACCGGCTATAGGCGTATTGTCATCTTGAAAATATGAGGTTTAGTTATGGAATTGATTTCCACTCGAGAAAATCCGCAACAGTTACGTTCTCGCGAGCGAGTTGGCATTGTTTTGGCGGCTACCAAAAAAATACTGGCCGAAGATGGCTACTCTAAGCTCACCTTATCGGCCGTATGCGAGATTGCCGGGGTGAAGCAAACGTCGATTTATCGCTATTGGCCGAATAAGGAAGCGCTGCTGACCAGCATTTCCGACGCCTTTCAAGAAGAGTTCACGAATGAACTGGCCAAAATCGAAGATGTCGCTTTTGATGTCCCGTGGCGCGAAGTGCAAAAAATTCTTCTCGTTGGCTTGGCTGAATGGTGCGAAGCTAATTCTTGGATTTATAGCGCGCAAACCGCGATCAGGGCTTCAAAACCGCTGCACCCGCGATTGGATCAGATACTTAGTTATTTCGCCGCCAAATATGGTCACCTTCTGAAAATCGGTGGTCTAGGCGTGCGCGGCGAACAGGAGGTGTTGGTGACCCGAACTTATACCGAGATGCTGGCTTCATTTATGTATGCGCTGGAATTTGCCAAACATAATCAACCGGAAATTGACGCCATTACCGAGCGCTACACCAATTAGGTCGTCACCTATTTAGCACCTATGATGCAAGAAGCCTGATTTTACTGCGGCGTCATGGGTGTCCAATCCGTGCTAGCTCCGCTACCGTTCATATATCGCTCATTTTTAATTAATAAGGCATATTTCCCGTTTGGTAGGCTCACATTCGCGAGATATACACGTAAATCATAACCTTCAGTATCGTCTGAGAATGAGCAGATATGGCTTTCGCACGCTCCACCGGATTGTAGAAAATTAAACTCCCAGCGCTCATCAAGGGTATAGTTGCTAAGCGTGCCGTCGGCTTCTAATATGCCGACACGACTTTCATAGTTGATCTCTAAATCATAGTG
>CBFHSX010000087.1:0-3317 GCA_965658615.1 Alphaproteobacteria bacterium
GCCGCCGGCGGCGCCGATGACCACTGCCGTATTTCCTGCTTTCATCCAATCTGTCATTTTTGCCCCCTGCGCTTTTGCCATCAATCGACGTAGTTGCCGATTCGAGACTAGCCAATCCGGCGCGCGATGCAAGCATACGCCGCCACGATAAAAATTGACCCGCGGGGCTTGGCTTGCCTCGGCATTTTCTTGTAGTCTTTTGCAGTGAAGTTAGTTCGGAATATGTATAGCGCGCTTTTGTTTCTGGCGGCGCTGTGGGCGTTGGTTGTGGTTGGCATATCCCTTTTTGACGCGCCGATTTTCTTTTACCCGATGCAAGCAACAACGGACGGCGTCACGCCGCATCGTTTTGAAGTGCTGCGGCTATCGCTGTTTGTGCTGTTTGCCTATTTAAGTTTTCTGCATCTGTTTGCCAAGGATAAAAAAATATCCGCAGGTCACGTGCTGATCACCATGATGACCAGCCTGACCTTTATCGGCTGCGCCGTGATTTTATCGCGCAACAGATTTTTTGAAGATCTCGGCTATATCGCGGTTTTCGCTCTTGCCACGGTCGCGATATATGTCGCTTCGCGCCCACGGGTTCGAAAATATTTCGATACGCGCTGACGCGCTAACCTCATTCGACAAGAAAGCGGCCAAAGGTGAAATTGCCCTTTTTCTGCACACCGCTTTCGCCAATCGGTCGGCCGACAGCAAGCGGCACATTGCCGACATAAAGCGGATAAGTGCCCGGCTTAATGGGCACAAAACTGACATGCGCCGCGCCAATCTCGTCGCATTCAATGGCATTGAAACTTAACCCCTGCAGATGGATTTCAATATCGCCGACCGTCACAAGGCGCAAATGCGCATTATTCAAAAGCGCCGGCATTTCAACCCGCCAACCGCTCAGGTCGCCGCGCACATCGGGGCAGTTGATTTTCAAGCGATAATAACGCCCGCTCTGCAACGTGATGTCCGACGGGTCAAGCTGCGGCATGCCGTCTTTGGCAGTGGTTATCGTCAACTCGATACGCTTTGGTGGAAATTGCGCCAAATTGCCCAGCGATTGCGCTATCGCCGCGCCATGCGACACAAATAAAGGCGTCGCAAGCCACAGGGCAATAGGGGCGATAAGGGCTAAGACGCGCTTTGTCATTTATTTGCCTTTCACAATGCCCAATATTGACAAAGCCGCCGCCACCAGCGCCGCAAGGCTTAAGGATATCAGCAAAAACGCGACCAGCAATTCAACCGGCTCGGACGCCGTCATTCCTCTGGACGCCAAGGGCGTCATGCGCCCGGCACCGCTCAAAGCGCCGAATAATATCGCCGCCCAATTGGCATAGCTGGAATAGACCCAGCCCCAATAGACCAGCTTTTTTTGCGTTTCGCTCAATACCAATGACGACCAAACAGCCGCCACGGCAAGCAAAAGAATGCCGCTCATCAGCCCGATTGTATGCGCCGAAAGCGCCAACCGCGCTGCCTCCGCCGCCGGAATGGCAAAGCCGGTCAATAAGGATAAAAGAATAAGAATAAATCCGTGCTTGGTCAGATTTCGCTGCATGGTTACGCCCCTTTTTACACGCTGACCTGTAGCCTAAGCGCAAGCGGACTCAGAAAGCAAGGCGCCCGCACCCCAGCAGGCGTCGCAACCAAAAGCGCAATGATGGTTAGAAGATGATGGTTAGCAGGATGGTCAAGGTTAAAGATGTTTTAGCAGGTACTGTTTCGAAAGATGGTCATTTCGCCCATACCAAAATTGCCGAACAGCACGAAGCATAGAGGCTAAGTTTTACCTTTAATGGTCGGAGGGCGAAATAGTCCACCAACAATAGAGGCTGCTTCGTTACAAAAATCTGGCCACAGTTCTGACTAATCTCGCGAACTTGTAATTTATTTCCCAGATAACGGAATAGCGGAACGCAACATTTAGAACCTTTAACCAAAAATCAACGTAAACTAATCCTCAATACAGAGGCAATACACGATGCGCGATAAATCAGGACGTTTTGTAAAGGGCTATAGCGGTAACGCTGGCGGCAGGCCAAAAGACGAGCACAATATTGCTGCTCTGGCACGCAGCTATTCAACGGAAGCGATTGAGACGCTGGTGGAGCTCATGCGTAACGCTAGAGACGACCGCGTGCGTGGCACAGCTGCGCAGGCACTGCTTGATAGGGGCTTTGGTAAGCCGAAGGTTGAGATACAGAATACGAATGCTGATTTCAGGGATGCGTTAGAGCAGGTGCAAAGAAGGCTATCTATCAGTTCAAATCAAAAGGTGAAATGAACTGCATTTTGCCATTTGGAAGCTTCCATCGTGGAGTCCTCCCTACACTTTTTTCAAGATACACCAAACTATCGTCGAAATGGTTCAACGGAACTGAATAAGGACTGGCTTTTACCGCGCCGTCTCTGCCTATCACACGATCATCATGATAGTTTGTCTTTTGGGTTTCTTGAGATACCCCGCCATCCACGTGAATATGTCCGTAGCAACAGCAACTGTAGGTTCGGTCTTGGCCTTCTTCTAGTTCAATATAATGAGCAGTGCCTCTGATGCCGATAGTCGCATGGGAGGTAATAACCGTTCTCTCAACTGCTTCGTTTGGGTCAAAAACTGAATGCATTGCCCCCCTGATAAGATTTGCCGCCTTTACAGCCAAGCCATCACGCACATCGAATTTAATCTTAGAATACGGCGCGAACAAAAAGGCACACTTGCCCAAGCGAATTGCAGATTGGGCAGCTCCAGTTTGAACAAGAACTTCATTTTGTCCAATATCCAAGTCCAACCTGCCCAACAAAACCTCATAATCAGAGGCTCTGGCGTTTGTGGCGGCAGCAGTGATTGCAGCAGTGATTGCAGCCATGCCCGCAATCGTAAACTCTCTGCGGTTCATCTTTTTCCCCTTACAAGAACCCAATTGTATTGTATTTTTGAAAGCGAACAAAACAATCAGAATTCCGAGGCTAGCGTTGTTATTTCGCTGTGCACTTAACACCGAGTAACATTTCCTTGAATAGCGTTAAACGCTCATCATCCAAATCGCGGCTTGCCCACCAAACCGCGTGCTCGTTTGTGCCCTTCTGTTCATCAATAACCAGCCCCCACATCGGCGCAATCTGGTTCGGAATCATCGAGTATCGGACATCCGTGACGAGATTTTCATCACCGTCAAAGCCCAAATAATCCTGAGAAAACCAACGAAATCTCTCAATATCCTTCATCTGCTGGCTATCTTTTTCTAAATCCGATAAGTGGTATTGATAGTCAAATATTTTGATACTCTCGCCAAAACACCAGCTGAGCCTTCGTCCAGCACGAA
>CBFHSX010000088.1:0-3165 GCA_965658615.1 Alphaproteobacteria bacterium
CGCCGGTGATAATCATGCCGACACCGCCGGCGGCGCGCTCGGCATAATAAGCGGCCATGCGCGTGAAACCGTCGGGCAGTTCTTCCAGCCCAGTATGCATAGAGCCCATAATCGAGCGGTTTTTGATCGTGGTATGGCCAAGCTCCAGCGGCGTAAACAGACGCGCATATTTCTCATGACCCGGCAGAATTTTCTCAGCAGCACTCATACTTGTCTCCTTAATTGGGAGGGATGGTAGGGCGATAGGGGCTATTGGGCAAGTGCAAGTCATTTGCGTATCATGAATATATTGTTAGTCTTGAGGCTTCCGAAGGAGTTCTTATGTCTGCCGCGCCGCCCACCGCCCCGACCAAACCGGCCGCTTTCGCCATTATTTATATGAGCGTGCTGATGCTTATCGGCCCGTTTTTGCACCTGCAATATATGCATTTCAGCCATCATTGGCGGCTGGCGCCAAAGGGCGTGTATGGCGACGAGGCAATGGTGGTGTCGGCACATTTTCTGGCCAGCGAGGTAGGCCGCGATGTGCTGCGTGCCGGTGGCAATGCGTTTGACGCGGCGGTGGCGGTTAATTTTGCGCTGGCCGTGGTTTACCAGCAGGCCGGCAATATTGGCGGCGGCGGTTTTATGGTTTACCGCAAGGCGGATGGCGAGGCCGGCACGTTGGATTTTCGTGAGCGCGCGCCGTTTAAGGCCAGCCGCGATATGTATCTCGATGAGGATGGCGAGGTTATTAAAGGCATGAGCCTGAGGGGCCATTTTGCCGTTGGCGTGCCGGGCAGCGTGGCCGGCATGGCGGCGCTGCATACGCGCTTTGGCAGCAAGCCATGGGATGGGCTTATCCGCCCGTCCATTTCACTGGCGCAAGAAGGCTTTACCCTGACCGAAAAAGCGGCGCGCTCGTTCAACCGCTTTCAAGATGATTTTGCCACCGTCAATCGCTTTCGCCCCGCCGCGCTGAAGCCGGATTGGCCGCAAGCCGAATGGCAAGCCGGCGAGCGGATTAAGTTTCCGGCACTGGCGCGCACGCTGCAGCGCATTGCCATGCAGGGGCGCGACGGCTTTTACAAAGGCGAGACGGCCGATTTGATTGTTGAGGAAATGATGGCCGGCGGCGGGCTTATCAGCCTGCAAGACCTTGCGGCCTATAAGCCGGTTTGGCGCGACCCCATTCGCACCGGCTATCGCGGGCATGAGATTATCTCCATGCCGCCGCCCAGTAGCGGGGGCATTGTGCTGGCGCAGCTTTTGCAAGGCGCTGAGGCCCATGACATTGCCGCGCTGGGGCATAATTCAGCCGCGCATATTCACCTGATGACCGAGTTGGAGCGGCGCAGCTATGCCGACCGCGCCACCCATTTGGGCGATACGGATTTTGTCGAGGTGGACATTCAAGGCCTCACCGACAAGGCCTATATCACCGCGCGCAATGACAATATTTCCATGCATGCCAAAACCGACAGCACCAGCATTAAGCCCGGTCTGGTGACGGCGATTGAAAGCGCCGAGACGACGCATTTTTCCATCGTCGATGCGGCCGGTAATGCGGTCGCCATCACCACCACGCTGAACGGCATGTATGGTGCCAAGCTGGTGGTGCAGGGCGGCGGCTTTTTCCTCAATAATGAGATGGACGATTTCGCCATCAAGCCCGGCTATGCCAACCAGTTCGGCCTGCTGGGCGACGATAAAAACGCCATCGCGCCGGGCAAGCGCATGCTGTCTTCCATGACGCCGACCATCGTCACCAAAGACGATAAATTAAAGCTGGTGGTCGGCACACCCGGCGGCGCGACGATCATCACCTCGGTTTTTCAAGTGCTGATGAACATTATCGACTTCGACATGACGGCCGCCCAAGCCGTGCACGCCCGCAAAAGCCACAGCCAATGGCAACCCGATGTGGTGATGCTGGAAAAAGGCACAATGAGCCTAACCAACATGCGCGGCCTACAAGCCCGCGGCCACCGGCTCTACCCCTGGCCCCACTTCAAATGGAGCCTCGGCAGGGTAGAGGCGATTTTAGTGCATGAGGACGGCAAGCTTGAGGGGGCCGCGGATGCGAGTAGGGGGTTCGATGACGCGGCGCGGGGGTTCTAAGAAGGGCTTGTCACGCGGTAAAAGCACCCGCCAATTTATTGGCGTTGGTGCGCCTTGCGCCCTACCGAAGGGGGCCGACACGCTACGCTGAAGCGATAGTGGAAAAGGGAGATTTAGAGAAGGCGGAGGGGTTCCTTATAGCTTGCTCAAAGGACTGGCGATGACCTACAATCTTTCTAACAAAAAGAAAGAAAAATGTTGTCATGGTATGCATCGGACACTATGCGGGCGCGGTTTATCTGGCCATGCTGACGGGCTGTTATGATGGCGATACGTGCAAGGTTCGGTTTATCAATTTTCCGCCTTTGGTGGCCGAGCAGAGCTTGCGGTTTCATGGTTTCGACACGGCTGAAATGCGCGGCGGTTGCCCCCGCGCCAAGGCGCTGGCGCGCAAGGCGCAGGCCGTTACCGAGGCCTATATGCGCGGCGATGTGCATCTTGAGTTTCTCGATACGCCAAACTCGCTGGGTCGCCTGTTGGTGCGCGCACCCGAATTGCAAAGCCGCCTCATCGCGCAAGGCCTCGCCAAACCCGCCCCCGACGGCAAACAGCAAAACTGGTGCGGCTAGACTAGCCCTTTGCCGCCAAACCCGTTAAAACCGCCGCATGAACACACAACCCCATATCGCCGTGCCTGAGGCGCCGGAGGACACGCCCATTGTGGTGAGTGCCTTTTATAAATTCGTCGCGCTGGCTGATTTTGCCGAGATACAAGCGCCCTTGCAGGCGCATTGCGCGGCGCATGGGGTGTTGGGCACGATTTTGCTGGCGCCTGAGGGGATTAACGGCACGGTGTGCGGCACGGGCGCAGCCATTGCCGCGCTGATGCAGGCCTTTGCGGCCGATGCGCGCTTTGCCGATATTCAGCCGAAATTCAGCTTCGCTTCCGAGCCGGCTTTTCATCGCATGAAGGTGCGGCTGAAAAAGGAAATCGTCACCATGGGCCAGCCGGATATTGACCCGGTCGGCGCAGTCGGCACTTATGTCGCGCCCGCCGATTGGAACGCGCTGATAGCAGACCCCGACACACTGGTCATCGATACGCGCAATGCCTATGAGGTGGCC
>CBFHSX010000089.1:0-3158 GCA_965658615.1 Alphaproteobacteria bacterium
GGCTGACTGACCAATGGTATGTCGATGCCGAGACCATGGCCAAACCGGCCATTGAAGCAGTGCAAAGCGGCGCGACCAAATTCGTGCCGGCCAATTGGGACAAGACCTATTATGAGTGGATGAAGAACATCCAGCCATGGTGTATTTCCCGCCAGCTCTGGTGGGGCCATCAAATCCCGGCTTGGTATGATGCCGACGGCAATGTGTTTGTCGCCGAAAGCGAAGCCGCCGCGCAAGAAAAAGCCGGGGCAGGGGTGGCGCTGACACGCGATGAAGACGTGCTGGATACATGGTTTTCGTCTGCCCTTTGGCCGTTCTCAACGCTGGGCTGGCCGGATGAAACACCGGAACTGGCGCGGCACTATAAAACCGATGTGCTGGTTACCGGCTTCGACATTATCTTCTTCTGGGTCGCCCGCATGATGATGAGCGGCCTGCATTTCATGGATGAAGTCCCGTTTCACACCGTCTATGTACACGCGCTGGTGCGCGACGAAAAAGGCGCGAAAATGTCGAAATCCAAGGGCAATGTGGTTGACCCGCTGGCCCTGATCGACAAATACGGCGCCGATGCGCTGCGTTTTACGCTTTCCGCCATGGCAGCGATGGGGCGCGATATTAAGCTGGCCGAAGCCCGCGTTGAGGGCTATCGCAATTTCGCCACCAAGCTATGGAATGCCGCACGCTTTTGTGAAATGAATGGCTGCTTTGAGGCGGCTGATTTCGACCCGTCAAAAGCCAAGCTGCCGCTGACGCAATGGCTGGTGGGCGAGGTGGTGCGGACGCAAGAGGCCATCACCCAAGCGTTGGAAGCCTATCGCTTTAACGATGCGGCAAATGGCGTTTATCAATTTATCTGGAATAGTTTTTGCGATTGGTATGTCGAACTCGCCAAACCGTCGCTTCAAGGTGATGATGCGGCCGCCAAAGCCGAGGTGCAGGCGGCGACCAAATGGGCGCTGGAAAATGCGCTGCGCCTGCTGCACCCGTTTATGCCGTTTGTGACCGAAGAGCTGTGGGCCAAAACGGCCAAGCGCGCCAATCCGCTCATGCTGGATGCGTGGCCGACATTGTCGCAAGAGCTGGTTAAGCCTGAAGCCGATGCTGAGGTCACTTGGTTGATTGATGCGATTACCGAAATCCGTTCGGTGCGCGCCGAGATGAATGTGCCGGCCGGCGCGCAAGTGCCGCTGATTGTCGTCGGGGCAGGCGCGGCCAGCAAAGCGCGGCTGACCCAAACCGAGGCGGTGCTGACACGTCTGGCGCGCCTTGAGAGCATTAGCCATGCCGACGCCGTGCCCGAGGGCGCGGTTCAGACCGTGTTGGGCGAGGTGACTTTGGCGCTGCCCTTGGCTGATATTATTGATGTTGATGCCGAGCGCACGCGCTTGAAAAAAGATATTGGCAAGGTTGAGGGCGAGATTAAGAAAATCTCCGGCAAGCTGTCCAATCAGGGCTTCCTCGACAAAGCCCCCGAAGCAGTGATTGAAGAAAACAAAGCCCGTCTGGCCGAAGAAGAAGCGCGGCGCGACAAGCTGAGTGCCGCCTTGCAGCGTTTGGCTTAGGCGTAGCTTGCGTAAAAAGCGTAAGCCGTGACCAGCCAGCACACGGCAAGGCTGGCGCGCTTTACATTGGCGTCCGACACATAATCGGTCAGCCGCGCTGCGCCATAGCTGCCGATACCGATGCCCGCCATGACGGCCATCCCGCCGAGATAATCGATCTGCCCGTCCAGCGCGAACAAGATGAGGGCCGCCACCGATGAGATGGTGGCGAAAGCCAGCTTCAGCCCGTTCATGCCGCGCACAGCCGTATAGCCGCCCAGCGACAAGGCGGCGAGGGTGAGGATGCCGAAGCCACCCTGAAAATAGCCGCCATAAATGCAGGTAAGAAACACCGCAAATGCACCGAGCGCCACCATGCGGCGACCGCCCAAGCGCGCGGCGGCGCGTTCTAATTGCGGCCCGGCCATGAATAAAAGCGTGGCAACCAGCAGCAGCCATGGAACGGCAGCGGCAAAGGTTTGGGGGTCGGTTTTGAGCAGCAGCCAGCCGCCGATCAGCCCGCCGATAAAAACCAAGGGCGCTTGCCAAAGCAGGTCGCGCCACATGCCCGTCATATGCTTGCGATAGCCGAAAACGCCGGTGATATAGCCGAACGTAGCGGCAAATGTATTGGTTGCATTGGCAATAATCGGCGGCATGCCGGTAAACACCAAAGCCGCAAACGTAATGCCACTGCCACCCCCGGCCAGCGCATTCATCGTACCACCAATCAGCCCGGCGATAAAAAGAAGAAGTGTTTCCACTAAACGTCCAGCTCAATCACCACCGGCACGTGGTCTGAGGGTTTTTCCCAGTCGCGTGTGTGGCGGTGGATGTCGAAGCCGACCAGCATGTCTGTGGCCAAGGGCGACATCAGATGGTGGTCGATGCGGATGCCGTTATTTTTCGGCCAGGCCCCGGCTTGGTAATCCCAAAATGTATAGGTGTCGTCGCCGGTTTGCGCCGTGTCGCCGATCGCCTCGGTGAGGCCGAGATTGACCAAAGCGCGAAACGCGGCATGGGTTTCGGGACGAAACAGCGCGTCACCTTGCCAGCCATCCGGGTCGAAGCAGTCGTCCGGCGTCGGGATGACATTGAAATCGCCCGACAGCACAAACGCTTCCTCATAGGAGAGCAGCGTCTCGGCATGCGCCTTCAACGCCGCCATCCAGTTCAGCTTGTAAACATATTTTTCGTGCTCGCCATTGTCACCGGTGGGATTGCCATTCGGTAGATAGATAGAGGAGACGCGCACCGCACCCTTATCGGTTGAGACGACCGCCTCAATATAACGCGACTGCTCATCTTCAAAATCGGGCAGGCCGCGCGACACATCTTCGAGTGGCCGTTTGGAGAGCAGGGCGACCCCATTATAGGTTTTCTGGCCATGCGTTTCGACATTATAGCCCAGCGCCTCAATCTCGGCGCGCGGGAAGGCTTCATCGACGCATTTCAGCTCCTGCAGGCCGACAATATCGGGCTGCGCTTCCTCAAGCCAGCGCAGCACATTGGGCAGACGCGCTTTGATTGAGTTCACGTTCCAGCTGGCAATTTTCATCATAGTGTTCCTAGGCTGCCGTCTCGTCGTGCCGGCGTTTGGGCGCAGGCGGATTA
>CBFHSX010000090.1:0-2945 GCA_965658615.1 Alphaproteobacteria bacterium
ACGCTTAAGCTGATGCGTATGGTCAGTGAGGAAGCCGACGTCAAGATTGAGATTACCGACGATGCGCGCGAAACCTCGACACAATATGAAGTGCGCCAGAAAGACGGCTCTGTCGCGCCGGATTGGGTGCAGGTGAATGTTCAGACCGGTGAGCTGACCATCACCGCGCCGGATAATATGGCCAGCATTGAATTGACTTTGGTCGCCAATGATGGCGGCGAACAACGTAGTATCGACCTTGAGCTTGACCTCGAAGAAATGCGTGAACAAGAAGAAGAGGATGAGGGCAAAGCCATTGATGAGGTGGAGGACGAAGATGCAATTGATGAGGTGAATGCGTCGGAGACGCCCCCCCTTAGCGCTTTCCAGCCCTTGGATGCGCAAATCAATGCCGCATTGGCTGAGAGTAGTTATGGTCGAGATATTCAACTTGCGTTTAGTGAGCGCGGATAGGATGACTATGTGCGCACAAAGAACATGGCGTTTGATTGCCTGTGTCTTTCTCCTTATGCCGGCTTTCGCGCTGGCTGAGGAAAATGCAGCGCGCGGGCTGGTAAAGGCGAAATCGCGTGCGGTTTTGGCCAGCGAAATCGGCGCGGTTGTCAGCCAAACACCGCTTCGGTCTGGTGACAGTTTTAAAAAGGGTGACCTGCTTATAGGCTTTGATTGCCGGTTATTGAAAAACCAGAAAGACAAAGTAGCGGCGCAAGTTAAGGCCTCCAAGGCGCAGCTTGATAATGCCAAAGACCTTGAAAAAATGCGCTCTATCGGCAAGCTCGACGTCACTCTGGCGCGCGCCGAATATGACAAAGACCGTTCCGAGCTGAGAATTGCCACGCTGAACGTGGAGCGCTGCTCAGTCAAAGCACCGTTTGACGGCAAGGTTGTGCAGCTTCTGGTCAATCGCTATGAAAGCGTCGATTTAAGGCGCAGCCTTATCGAAATCGCTTCTTCTTCGGAATTGGAAATCGAAATCATCGCGCCCGCAAGCTGGCTGAGCCGCGTCAAAAGCGGTCAGCAATCCAAAATGCGGGTCGATGAATTGGGTGCCGATATTGAGCTTGAAATCATTGCCGTTGGCGGGGCGGTAGATCCGGTCAGTCAGACCATTTTGGTGCGCTGCAAGGTTCTCAATCGGCCTGCCAAACTATTGCCCGGCATGAGCGGCTTGGTGGTCCTATGATTGACGATAAAGCAGCAGATCTCGGCAAGCTTTTGACCCTAGAGCAGGAAATCCGTGAGGCAGCGAGCCTGACCGAATTGTCGCAAATCTTTTGCAACCGGACACGCGATATTGTTGATTTCACGCAAAGCGCCTTGGCCAGCCTGTCGGCCTCGGGGCAAATGCAAATTATCGGCTTTTCCGATATCGCCGTTGTCGATCGTACCGCACCGCTGGTCAATTGGCTTGAGACAGAACTAAAGCAGCTGTCGGAAGACACTGACATTCTTATGCCCGGCCAAGAGACGCACCATGCCGTCGCTGATTTGGTGCCCGAGCATATCCTCATTCTGCCTCTGAGGTCACCCAATAAGGGGATGCTCGGAGCTTTCATCGTCACCCGCACAATGGCGTTTACGGATGGCGATAAATCGCTTTTGCTGCATCTGGCCTCCGTATTCGGCCATGCTTTGGCGGCTCATCGGGCGGTGCCGCTTGCTGTGCGCCTTCGCGAGGGGGTAAAGGGGCGTCGCAAATGGGGATTGGCTGCCGCTTTTCTAGCGATTTCATTGCTACCGGTCAGGCTGACCGCAATTGCACCGTTAGAAATTGTTGCTGCTGACCCTTTCATCGTGGCTGCGCCCATGAACGGCGTGGTTGCGGAAATTCTCGTGCAACGAAATGAGCAAGTCGAAGCGGGCGCAGCGATTATGCGCATGGTCGATATTGAATTAAAAAACCGGCTTGACGTCGCCAAACGATCCTATCGCATCGCCGAGGCTGAATTATTGCGCGCGCGCCAGTCGGCGTTTTCCAGCAATGAGGATAAGGCGCAATTGGCCGAACTGATTGCGCAAGCAGAGTTGCGGCGTATCGAGGTCGGTTTTGCGGAACAACAGCTTGAGCGTGCGATTGTCCGCGCGCCCAATGCCGGTCTTGCGATTATTGATGACCCGCGCAAATGGCAGGGGCGTCCGGCTTCCACCGGCGAACAAATATTCAAAATTGCCCGCCCGGAAGATATCGAGATTGCCTTAAAGCTGCCGGTCACTGATGCGGTTACCCTAAATAAGGGAAATCGCGTCGATGTGTTTTTGGATATCAACCCGCTGCATCGTTACCAGGCGACAGTGAAGCGTGTGCCGTATCAATCGACCTTGTCCGAGGCCGGTGTTTTGGCCTATGCCGTGCGCGCGACTTTGGCGTCCAATGAGACGATACCGCGAATTGGGTTGCGCGGCTCAGGTAAGCTCTACGGGCCGCGCACCAGCTTGTTTTATTTCCTATTCCGTCGGCCGATAACTGCCTTGCGGCAAATGATAGGCGTCTGATATGGACGCGCCCGTTCTCAGGCAGGATTTGCGGTTATTGCCCGGCGGGCGCGATGAGGCAGGAGAGAAGAGCTGGTTGTTATATGACCCGCTGCGGCATCAATATTTTTCACTCACGCAGACCGCGCTTTTGCTTTTGAAGTATTTGCCGAAAATATCGTCACTCGTCGAGTTGAAAGAAAATCTCGCAGCCGAAAATGCACAAATTGATGATTATGAGATTGAACAATTTGTCGGCTTTTTGCGCGATAATTTCCTCTCGGTCGGGAGCGATGCGGCGCATGTGAAACGCATTGCGGATGCGCATGAGCGCCGACAGCATCATTGGTTGATGTGGCTGGTGCATAATTATCTTTTCATCAAAATCCCGCTCATCCGACCGGATAGTTTTCTGGAGGGGCTTTTGCGTGTGGTAAAACCGCTGGCCTCAAAGCCTGCGCGCCTCGCCATTT
>CBFHSX010000091.1:0-2791 GCA_965658615.1 Alphaproteobacteria bacterium
GCTCGTGCAAATCCTATTTGTGGTCATCCATATGGTCTACCAAGAAAAGACCCAAGTTCCGGGTCGCACGGTCCGAGAAACACGGCGATTCACACCTTTTTTAGAATGCGGCGTCGAGCAGACCGCGCAACTTGGCTGAGGTTTCAAGCGGCACCGGATTGGCTTGCACCCAATGGTTTACCAGCGAGCCTTCGGCGATTTGGTCGAGTTGGTCTTGGCGCACGCCAACATCGCGCAGCCGCGTCGGTTGCCCCAAATCGGCAATCAGCGCCGCCATGGCATCCGCTGCATGTCCACCATGATGGCCCAGCGCATCAGCAATCAAGGCTTGCTTCTCAGCCGTCGCCGGTTGGTTATAGCGCATCACATGGGGCAGCATGACACAGCTTGTATGGCCATGCGGCACGCCGGCCACAGCGCCCAGCTGATGTCCAATGCCATGGCTGGCACCATAAGGCACTCGGTTTAACCCCATACAGGCCAACCAGACAGCGGTTTGACTGTCGAGGCGCGCTTCCAAATCATCCGGCGCTTCAAGATTACGTCGTAAAGATTGGCCCAAAAGGCGAATGGCGTGCAGCGCACAGCCATCGGCGATGGTTTCGGGCGCTGTCGAGCACAGCGTTTCAACCGCATGATCAAGCGCGCGCACGCCGGTTGAAAGCCAAAGAGCTTGGGGCGTATGCAGCGTCATGCGGGGGTCAAGGATAATATTGACCGGCCCGATAAAGCGGCCCGTATGCATATGCTTAATCTTGGTATCCGGATCGACACACCCGCCCAAATCGCTGAACTCGGCCCCCGATAATGTGGTTGGCACGGCGATTTGGCGAATAGGCGGGGCGGGGATTTCAGGATAGACGCGTTCGCCAGCAGCATTTGCTTTGACCGCAAGCGTGTCGATACCGGCGGCGTCCGTCACATTGGCAGCCAAGCATTGCAAGGCAACTTTTATCGTATCCAAAGGCGTGCCGCCACCAATGGTGCACACCAAATCGGCTTTCGTGTCGCGCAAAAACCGCGTCGCCTCAATGACCGAAGCGCGCGGCACATGCTCGACCGTTTGATCAAAAACACCGACACATTGTGACCCCAAGGCCGCGGCTATTTCCGCCACCTTATCGGTTTTTCGGTTGAGCGTTTTAGACGCAATCAGCGCCACTCTTTTGGCACTGCGTTGCGTCGCGATTTGCTTGACCGCCGCTGCGGCCGGCATGCCCATATGCACACCGTCCAATGCCAAAAGCGGATAATATCTTTCCTGCACGACTTCACCCCTCCCCCGCGAAACACGCACCAATGGATGAGCGCTGACATGCGGGCCCTCTATTAAAACTCATTTTCGAGGGACCGCAATCAGCTTATCGGCCATGCCGAAGCGATAGTCACTCGCCGGGCTGTGGCGGCGTTGTCTCGCTCATCATTTCGGTCACCATCTCATCCGGCATTTGCGTAAAGTCCGGTGCATCAGGTGCAAAATACATGCTCGGCTTATCGGGTGAAGCTTCCGGCTGCGGCAGGTTTCTCTCACCATTATAAGCTTTAGGGTGCATATAACTTGCAAGCTCTTCATCAGAAATGCCCGCCAGTGCGACGACTTCCAGATCAATCCAAGTTTTGCCGCCAAGCGGATGTTCCATTTCATGCGAAGTGGCAATCTCCAGCGCCAGATTTTCAGGTCCGGCAAAGTAAATCGACGAACAAAAGCCATGATGGATGGGTCCCGCAACGGCTACGCCGCGCGAGCGAATACGATCACGCATTTCCATCAATTCATCCATCGAGTCCACATTGAGCGACAAATGCTGCATGGTTCCGGGGGCCGAGCTTTCGCCCGGATTGCCCGGATGCGACACACCCATTACCGGCTCGATGGAGGCGTTATTCGGCGTGTTCACAAAAGCCACACTCTCGGTCTCATTGAGACGCAAAAAGCCGTGCCAACATCCTTCGACACCATGCATCCAATAAAGGGCAACCAGTTCCATGCCCAGAACATCGGTGAAAAACGCAATCTGTGATTTCATGTCGCCGGTCGACAGCGCCAAATGGTGCAGACCGTTCGGTTTGGTATAAGCCATTTTTTCCTCCTTAAATGTGCTTGCGGCAGAACGCGTCAACCGCATTGGAAAACTCTTGCGTGTGAAACAACATAAGTTGATGGGTGGCATCTTTGAAAATATTCACTTCAACCGGTCCGCCAATACTGGCCGCCGCGGCCTTAATGACTTCGGGCGGAAAACTCGGATCTTTTTCACCGGCCGTGTACAGCACCGGCTTGGTGTTTTTCGATAAATCGTGCTCCGGCTCATATTGAAACAGCGAAGCCCAGCTGGATAATTCGTAAGACCAGCAATTATACGGGTCCAGTTTCTTCTGCGCGGCGGCGCCTTTCCATCCATAATCCTCGTCGAAATCGAAGAATAAGGGAATTTCCAAGCGCGCGGCCGGTCCCATGAGCTCAAGCATTTTTTTGACGTCGTCGCTGTTCCAAACCGCGCCCATGGCTTTCATCGTGTCGCTGCCCGGCACAATCGGTGAACCCATGCAAATCGTGCCGACAACATCAGGGCTGTCAATGGCGGCAATGGCCGCGCCGACGCCGAGGCTGGAGCCCAGCAAAAAAACCGGCAGTCCGGTTTGTTTTTTTACGTGCGCGGCAATATCACGGCTGGCCTGCGCCCACTCTTTCATTGTCCAACGCCCGCGCGGTCGGTTATTGGTCGAGAGGCCGTGACCCGGCGCATCATAGCTCCAAATATCTACCCCTTTTTCGGCATGCGGCTCGCAA
>CBFHSX010000092.1:0-2763 GCA_965658615.1 Alphaproteobacteria bacterium
GTATTGCCCTGATCATCAACCGGAATGTCCATAAACATATTGAATACCGGGTTCAGGCCCGCCAGCGTTTCCATTGTCGTGCCGGGGCGCGGAAACTCTTCTTTATCCAAAGCAAGAGAACCGTCCTCATTGTGCACCGCAACCAGCGATTTATCGAAACGGCCTTCTTCCAAAGCCCGCGCCGCGCGCTGTTGGCTGACAAGCGCCAGATTGTCGACGTCTTCGCGCGAAATGCCCTCCAGCGTCGCAATGGCGTCAGCACACACACCCTGTTGCGATTGCGGGTGTGACTCACGAAGCCGCAGATTGCCCGAATCGAGCACCGGCGGTTGTGTCGGATCAGCCGTCGCCGCCGTATAGCTCATCATCTCAGTGCCACCGGCAATAACGACATCTTCCATGCCGGACATAACTTGCGCCGCCGCCAAATTGACAGTGGTGATGCCGGAGCCGCAAAACCGGTCCAGCGTAACGCCTGAGGCTTTTACATCAAAGCCGGCATCCAAAGCAGCCATGCGGCCAAGGCAGGCCCCTTGCGAGCCTTTTTGCGAACTGGTGCCCCAAATAATATCATCCACCTCTGAGGTGTTGACATTATTGCGGTCGCGAATGGCGCTGAGCACGGTCGCCGCCAAATGTTGCGGGTGCAAATGGGCCAGCGCCCCTTTGCCGACTTTACCGACACCACGCGGTGTGCGGCACGCATCAATAATAAAAGCTTCAGCCATTTGATTAGTCCTCTCTCAAATCCAAAGTTTACGTTTCAATTGCCGGGCGGCCTGTGACGCAAGCGCGTCTTACAGCGACCAGCTCAATCCGGTTTTTTCTTCCGACACAGCCCAGAGCTTGGCAGCAGCCTCGCGGTCTAAAGCGTGTTCTTCCAAATCACATGCGCCGACCGGGCCGACGGTTTCGCCGCGCTTGGTCGGGCCATATAATTCATTGTCCTGAACGCCCGCTTCTGTGGCGCACATGAGTTGCGAATAGCTACCCTTCTCCGCAGATTGCGCAATCAAGGGGGCAACCAGTTTCCAAATAATTCTGTTCAAAAGACCGGCCGAAGTGCTGATGAGGTTGGTCTTCGCAGCACCCGGGTGACAGACTTGTGCCGTCATTTTTTTGCCCGCCGCTTTGGCGCGACGCTGCAATTCAAAACCGAACATCATTTGCGCCAGCTTGCTCTGGGCATATGAATTCCAAGCCGTGTATTTCTCGTCAAAGTTCAAGTCTTCAAACTTGATGCGCTTCAGGCCCATGCGATAGGCGGCGCTGCCGACCATGACCATGCGCCCGCCCGCGGCCTCTACGCTGTCAAACAACAGACCGCAAAGCAAGAAGTGGCCGAAATGGTTCACCCCAAGCTGGCTTTCAAAGCCGTCAACCGTGATATCTTGCTGCGGCACTTGTGCGATGGCCGCATTGCAAATCAGCGCATCAATGCGCGACACTTTTTTCAAAACCTCGGCGGCGGCTGAGCGCACCGAGTCCAAAATCGCCAAATCCATTTGAATAAAAGTAATATCGGCGTCTGCGCCAAATTCTGACTTCAGCTCAGCAATTGCCACTTCGGTTTTTTGCGGATTGCGGTTCAACATGACGACGCTTGCGCCTTTCGCCAAGAGAGTGCGGCTCGCTTCAAAACCCGTGCCCGACGATGTGCCGGTGATGACATATGTTTTGCCACTCAAAGACCCGATACGCTCCGGCGTCCAGCCCTCTTTACCCAGTTCCATTTTTGCCATTTGTATTCCCTCGCATTCAACTCATAAATCGTAATTTACAAAACGGTTATTCCCTAACCGCCATACATTGTGACACTGTTGCCGGGGATTGTAATTGTCAATCAAACCCGCATCAAAATATAGTCGTGAATGACACAATTAATAGTTTTTGTCACTCAATAATTGACACAAAAGCATTTTCTCTATTTCGTGTGGGGTAATTGCTTGATCACGCATTTTCGTGATTGGCAGTCCGTAATTTAACTTTTTTCTACACCACCCAAAACAGGACCATAGAATATGCCATTGAACCAAGCTTTACCAATGCTCGAAGGGGTCAAAGTCGTTGACCTTACCAGCGTTGTTTTCGGCCCCTATACAACGCAAATACTCGCAGATTTCGGGGCCGATGTGGTGAAGGTCGAACCGAAGATCGGCGATACGTTCCGCTATTCGCAAAAACCCGCGCAATCGAGCGGCATGAGCCCCGGTCATATGACCCTCAATCGCGGTAAAAAATCTGTTGTGCTTGATTTGAAGGATGAAGAAGACGCCGCCATCATGCGCAAGATGCTGGCCGATTGCGATATCTTCATTCACAATATTCGCGACCAAGCCATCCAGCGATTGGGGTTCGGCTATGAGAGCGTCAAACAGCTTAATCCTGAGATTATTTACGTCCATTGTGTCGGCTTTGGCAGTGACGGGCCTTATGCGGATTTGCAAGCTTATGATGACGTCATTCAGGCCGCGTCGGGTACCACGTCTCTTTTAACCCGTGTCGATGGCAAGCAAGAGCCGCGCTTCCTGCCCTCGCTGATTGCCGACAAGGTCGCCGGTTTGAACGGGGCCTATGCAAGTCTGGCGGCGGTCATTCACAAATTGCGCACCGGCCGGGGCCAATTTGTCGAAGTGCCGATGTTTGAGGCCTTCGCCCATTTCATGCTGAAAGAGCATTTGGCCGGCAAGACATTCATCCCGCCAAATGGAACCGCTTGTTATTCGCGGCAAGTTGATCCGCTGCGCCAACCGTTTCCGACGG
>CBFHSX010000093.1:0-2721 GCA_965658615.1 Alphaproteobacteria bacterium
ACATGGCATGGCGAACGCTGGAATACGGTCATATGGTCGGCGATTTTGGCGACTTCCGGGATAAATTGCGCCGCAGACGGGCCATTGCCGATAATGGCGACTTTTTTACCGTCAATCGGCGCATCATGCTGCCATTGCGCAGAATGGAAAATCGCGCCTTTAAAGCTGTCCGCGCCTTTAATCTCGGGTATTTTGGGACGGTTCAACTGGCCCAGCGCCGTGACCACAATATCGGTCATCATTGTATCGCCATTGGTCAGGGTGAGCGTCCATTTCTGGCTTTTTTCGTCAAAGCTGGCCGATGCCAGCTCAGCATTGAAGCGGGTTTGCTTGCGCAGATTATATTTCGCCGCCAAATCGCTCAAATAGGCATGAATTTCCTCGCGCGGCGGATAAACCCGCGACCAGTCGCCCCGCGTTTCAAACGAGTAGGAATAAAAATGCGACGGCACATCACAGGCACAGCCGGGATATTCATTGTCGCGCCAAGTGCCCCCAATATCATCTGCTTTTTCCAAAATGGTGAAATTATTGCTGCCATGGTTCATCAACTGCATGGCCATGCACATGCCCCCTACGCCGCTGCCGATAATGGTGACATGAGGACTGTCAGATAATGGATTCATGATGCTTCTCCCTTGAAGAATATATTAAGAGCAAAAATCGTTTCGGCAATAGAGGGAATTTTCATCGAACATTTGTCGCAGGTGCTTTTTGGCTTTTTTCTACTTGCAGGGCTTGTGTGTTGGGGCGTTTTTTCTTTAAGCTTTTACTTGAGAGTTAGAGAGGGAGGCGAGGTCATGGGACATCCATCACTAAGCAAAGAACAAGCAACCATCGTCAATGTCGTTGCCGGCGGTTTGCTGGCATTGGGCATGTTGGCAAGTGCGATGCAGCAGGGCGATGACAGCAAGTCATCTGCGCCGGCAGGCGGTGCTGCAGGCGCCAGCACCAGCATTGCGCAAATCGATACGGACCGCATCGTCAATGCCGATAGCGAGCCGGGCAATTGGTTGGCTTATGGCCGTGATTATGCCGAGCAGCGCCATTCGCCGCTGACGCAGGTCAATAAGGATACGGTCGATGATCTGGAATTGGCCTTTAGCGTCGATATGTATACAACGCGTGGCCTTGAAGCCTCCCCGATTGTCGTCGATGGCATTATGTATATGACAGGCTCTTGGAGTGTGGTCTGGGCGGTCGATGCGAAAACCGGCGAAGAGCTGTGGACATATGATCCAGAAGTGCCGGGCGATTGGGCCCGCAAGGCGTGCTGTGATGTCGTCAATCGCGGTGTCGCGGTTTATGAGGGTGCGGTTTATGTCGCCAGCTTGGACGGCTATCTCATCGCGCTCAACGCCGAAACCGGCGAAGAAATTTGGCGTGTGAATACAATCATTGATCGCGGGCGCGCCTACACGATTACCGGCGCACCGCGTGTGGCTAATGGCCGTGTGTTTATCGGCAATGGCGGCGGCGAATATGGCGTGCGCGGCTATGTGACCGCCTATGACGCCAAAACCGGCGAACAGGATTGGCGCTTCTACACCGTGCCGGGTGACCCGAGCAAACCGTTCGAGCATCCGGAAATGGAAGAAGCGGCTGCGACCTGGAAGGGCGGCGAGTGGTGGAAAATCGGCGGTGGCGGCACTGTCTGGAATTCTATCGTTTATGACCCGGACACGGATACGGTTTTCCTCGGCGTCGGTAATGGCAGCCCATGGACCCGCACCATCCGCTCGCCGGGTGGCGGTGACAATCTGTTCTTGTCTTCGATTGTCGCGCTGGACCCGAATACCGGTCGCAAGAAATGGCACTATCAGACAACGCCGGGCGATACATGGGATTACACCGCCGTGCAGGATATGATGCTGGCCGATTTGGAAATTGACGGCCGCGACCGCAAAGTGATTATGCAAGCGCCGAAAAACGGCTTCTTCTATGTGCTGGATCGTGAGACGGGTGAATTGCTGCGTGCCAACCCTTATGTGACAGTCAATTGGGCGACACATATTGATATGGAAACCGGCCGTCCGGTAGAAAACGACTCGCGCAATTGGACCGAGACAGGCAAGTCTAAATGGATCTTGCCGGGCCCGCTTGGCGGCCATAATTGGCAGGCCATGTCGTTCAACCCGAACACCGGTCTGGTTTACATCCCGGCTATGGAAAGCCCGCTCGTGTTTGATGTCGACCATGATTTCAAAGCCACGGGGCGCTATAAATATGTTGAAGGCGGCTGGAATACGGGCGTTGAATTTGGTCGCCTGTTGCCGCTTTTGGGCGAGCATCCGGACCTGCCGGCTGCCAAGGGCTATATTACCGCCTTTAATCCGCTGACCGGCAAGACGCATTGGATGCGCGAATATGGCACGCATTGGAATGGCGGCACGCTGTCAACCGAAGGCGGTCTGGTATTCCAAGGCAATGGCGATGGTTTCTTTGTCGCCTATGACGCGGAAACCGGTGAGGAAGTCTGGAAAGTCAACACCTACACCTCAACCATTGCGCCGCCCATCAGTTATGCCATTGATGGCGAGCAATATGTGGCCATTCAGGTCGGTTCCGGTGGTGCCGGTGGTCTGACCGAGGCGGCCATGCCGGCCTCCAATAAATGGGGCAATTTCGGACGCTTGCTGGTGTTCAAGCTGAATGGCGGCGGTTCGATCGAGCAGCCCGAGCATTGGGCGCGTGAGATCCCGCAACCGCCGGCCATTGAGC
>CBFHSX010000094.1:0-2656 GCA_965658615.1 Alphaproteobacteria bacterium
CGATGATATCCGCGCCCGCCGCTTCGAACATAGTGGCGATTTCAACCGCCTCCTCTGCGGTGACACCGTCCTCGCCCGCCCAGTCGCTCGCCGAGATGCGCACCGACATGGGTTTTTCCTCGGGCCAGACAGCGCGCATGGCCGCGAAGACTTCCAGCGGATAGCGCATGCGGTTCTCAAGACTGCCGCCGTATTCGTCGCTACGCGTGTTGGAGAGCGGCGAGATGAAGGAGGAGATGAGATAGCCATGCGCCGCGTGCAGCTCGATCATGTCGAAGCCCGCGCGCTCGGCCATCCCGGCGGCGGCGGCGAACTCGTTCCTGACGAGGTCCATGTCGGCGCGGTCCATTTCCTTCGGCGTGGCATTCTCCGCCGACCAAGGGATCGCCGAGGCCGACATGATTGGCCAGTTGCCCGCCTCGAGCGGCTTGTCCATGCCTTCCCAGCCGAGCCGCGTCGAACCCTTGCGCCCCGAATGGCCGATCTGGCAGCAGATCTTCGCCTCGGTCTCGGCATGGACAAACTGGGTGAGCCGCCGCCAGGCCGCCTCGTGCTCGGATGCGTAGAGACCGGGGCAGCCCTGCGTGATACGCCCCTCGGGTGAGACGCAGGTCATCTCCGTGTAAACGAGCCCCGCGCCGCCCTTGGCGCGCTCGCCGTAGTGAATGAGATGCCAGTCGGTCGGGCAGCCATCCACGGCCTTGTATTGCGCCATGGGCGAGACGACGATGCGGTTCTTGAGCCGCATCTCGCGCAGCCGGAACGGTGCGAACATTGGCGCGCGCGCCGGCGCGCCGGACCCGGCCCCGGCCTGCTCCATGAACCAGCTTTCGGCGCTGGCCAGCCACTCGGGATCGCGCTCGCGCAGGTTCTCGTGGCTGATCCGCTGGGAGCGGGTCAGCATCGAATAGTTGAGCTGCACCGGGTCGAGATCGAGATAGCGCTCGACACTCTCGAACCATTCGAGCGAATTGCGTGCCGCCGATTGCAGCCGGAGAACTTCAAGCCGCCGCTCGTCCTCGTAGCGGGCAAAGGCCGCTTCGAGACTGTCCTCGGTGGTGATGTAATCGGCCAGCGCGATTGCGCTTTCCATCGCCAGCTTGCTGCCAGAGCCGATCGAGAAATGCGCTGTCGCCGCCGCATCCCCCATCAGCACGACATTCTCATGGCTCCACGTCTTACAGAGCACGCGCGGAAAGCGCAGCCAGGCCGAGCCGCGAATGTGCCTGGCATTGCTCATCAGACTGTGCCCGCCCAGATGGTCGCGGAAAATCTCCTCGCAGATGGCGATCGATTCCTCCTGGCTCATCTCGCCGAAGCCATAGGCCTCGAAGGTTTCCTGCGTGCACTCAACGATGAATGTCGCCGTGTCGTCATCGAACTGGTAGGCATGAGCCCAGACCCAGCCTTTGGGGGTTTTCTCGAAGATGAAGGTGAAGGCATCGTCGAATTTCTGATGCGTGCCGAGCCAGACGAACTGGCAGAGCCGCTCGTCGATATCGGGCTTGAACAGATGGGCGAACTCGTTGCGCGTCTTGGAGTTGAGCCCGTCGGCGGCGACGACGGCATCGAATTCATCCATATAGGCCGAAGCGCTTTCCACTTCGGTTTCGAAGCGCATCTCGACGCCCAGCTCGCGGGCGCGCTCCTGCAAGTCGAGCAGGAGCTGCTTGCGCCCGATGCCGCAAAAACCGTGGCCGCTCGACACAGTCCGCTTGCCCTGATGGACGAGCGCGACATCATCCCAATAGGCGAAATGCGCGCGGATCCTCTCGGCGCTCTTGGCGTCGTTGGCGGCGAGGTTGTCGAGCGTCTCGTCGGAGAGCACCACGCCCCAGCCAAACGTATCGTCGGGTCTGTTGCGCTCGAACACGACCACCTCGGTATCCGGATCGCGCAGCTTCATGGAGATCCCGAAATAGAGGCCGGCCGGTCCACCTCCCAGACACGCTACACGCATGAGCGACACCCTCCCATTGAGCTGCTTTGGGGTGAGGCTAGGGTGAGTCGTTTTTTGTTTCAAGGAAAAATATTTCAAGCTTAAATTTTATGACATTGCGCCTTGGCGCGGCGGTTCCGGCTACGCCCCAGCGCGCGCTCGCGATTGGCGCGCGTGATCTTCGAACGTACATCCATGTTCACCGCGATGATGGCAAAGGCCATGTTGGTCCCGACCTCGCCGGTGGCAAAACCTGACAGGACCGAGACGAAATTGAGCGTAACGGCATTGGCATGCACGGTGATCGGGTGACGATCGATGACGCGCCGTCTTTCACGGCGCATGGGAAACGGCTTGAGCAGCGGCGCGATCGCCGGCTGGCCTGACCTCCACATCAAGGCTGAAGGCGCGCACATGGCGGCAAAAAGGGCAGGATCGAAGTTCTCGCTCGCTTCGATCTAACCTGGTTTGAGCGCCAGTGTTGGTGACTGGACCTCTGCGTCGAAGCCATTCCAACGCGCATAGAATTCGTCAAGCGTATGCGGCTGCCTTCACTGTCTAATAGCCCACTTGGCAGGCCAGCACGGCGCAAAACAGCCAAGGAGCTAAGACCAAGACCTGCCATCTTGAGCCGCCATAGTTTGCCCACATGGACCGTTGGTGGGAGAGATGTTCGCTGCATGGATCCCTGCAAGATCCAAAGACACAAGAAGGATG
>CBFHSX010000095.1:0-2566 GCA_965658615.1 Alphaproteobacteria bacterium
CCGAAGGTCAGGTTTTGGCCGGTGAAATCCATTTCCGGTGCGTCATTGCCGTTTTGTACAATGCCGACCGAAATAAGGCCTTGTGTCCATACACCCCAATTATAACCTAGGCTGTCTGCCAGTGCTTCGGTGCTGCCGCACAAAACCGGACGGGCATCCTGCATGGTGCCGCTCTCATTGCTGAGGCTCAGACTGGCGATGAGACCACAAGATGAGCGGCTGGTTTCATTGGTCAGCGAGATGGGTGTGCCATATTCAGCGTCGATTTCCTGGCCGATCTCCTGCTGGATTTCTTCATTGATAACCAGACGGGTTTGCGCTCGACGATTGAGCTTGAAGCAGCTTTCGTCGGCGCACCCACTGACCGGTTTTTCCTCGCCGAAGGAAACAATTTGCACGCGCTCGGCCTCAATCCCCTGATCGATGAAATAGCTGCGCACCGCTTCGGCCCGGGTTGTGCCAAGCTTGCGGTTGAACGATAGCGAGCCGCGCTTATCCGTATGACCTTCAATTTTGTAAACCGCTGATTTATAGCGCTTTAATTGTTGCGCTTGCCGCGCCAGCGTGATGCGCGCCGCCGTGCTGAGTTGGCTGCTATTGGTGTCGAAATAGACATTTCCGTTTTCGGTTTGCTGAAAATATGTGGTCAGCTGGTTAAGCCGTGTGGCGACCATTTCGACGCGGCGGGTCGGCGTCAAAGGCGGGCGTTGCGGTGCGACCGGGGTTGATGGCTCAGGCCCGGCCGGTGCGCTGCGCTGCTGGCTCAAGCGTTCCTTAATATGGGTCAATTGTTTTTCCACCGCTACAACCGGCGCTTCGGCTGTGGCCTCGATGACCTCCGATACGGAAGCATTATCGACCGGTGTAACCCGCGTTTCCGTGACCAGATAGGTTTGCGAGGCGGGCAGATTGGCGAGGTCGAGCGGTATGCCCAGCGTGTCAGAAATCGATGCTGAAGCGGTCACCTCCACCGTCACTGAGCCCCGAAAGGCTTGCGGCAGGCATGAAAGCCCGACTTCGTAGCTATCGGCGGAAAGCTGTTGCAGCGTCTCTGTGGTGATGCCGTCAGCATTATCGGCGGCAATGGCGAAGTCCAACAGTTCGACGCCGGTGACATCTTCAGAAAAAGTGACACGGAAGCGCGGCGCGACGCAATTGCTCAAATCCTGCGCCGGAATTTCTTGCTCGCTGGGATTGTCGCGCAGCACACCCAGCACGCGGGGCGCTTCGGAAATCTCGTAATCCTCTTGTGCGGCGATATCCGTGCCAGCCAAGGCCAATCCTGACAGATCTTCAATATCATTGCCGGCAGCCAAGGCCAGAGTGAATGTGCCGAGATTATCGGCCGGCAAACAAGACAGGCTGACGGCATAGCTTTGCGCGCTTTGCTGCGCCACCGCGTCAACGCTTACGCCGGTGCCGCCGGGGCCGCTAATGGCGAAATCATCAGCTGACACATTGCGCACATCCTTAGAGAAATCGGCCTGAAAGCGCGGCTGTAAGCAGCTTTGCGTATCGGCAATCGGAATGACGCGATCGCTCGGCAAAAGCCGCGTAACGCTGCTCAGCACCGGGCGGTTGCTCAGGGTGAACCCCTCCGGTGTGACAGACGGGTTGGCGACCAGATTATTGCCTGCCGCGTCGGTAATGCCGGGGCCTGTCAAAACACTGAGGGCGACTTCGCCGAGACTGTCATCTTGCGGGCATGATGCGGTGACGGTGTAGCTGCTGCCGCTGCCGCTCACGCTTTGCACGCTCATGCCTGTGCTGCCCGTGCCGCTCAAGCTGAAATCAGCCGTGCCGACATTGCTGACCGCTTCGGAAAAACTGACGGCAAAATCCAACGTCGTGCCGCAGCTTTGATAGGCGCTGGACGGGACAATTTCAGCGCTCGGATTGCTGCGTGAAATCGCGCTCAGTGTCGGGGCGATATCATCGACCAGCACATAACCTTGCGCGCTGCCAATGACGCTTGAGGTCAGCGCATTGGCGTCGGCATCGGTAATGCTCGGGCTGGCGGCCAGCACCAGATTGACCGCGCCGGTTGCATCATCTTGCGGACATGAGACGGTGACCGCGCGCGTGGTGCCGCTGCCGCTGACATTTTGCACGCTGATGCCCGTGCTGCCCGCGCCGCTCAGCGCGAAGTCGCCCGTATCGACGCCGCTGACACTTTCGGAAAATGTCGCGGTAAAGGTCAATGTGGCGCCGCAGCTTTGAAAGCTTGAGGCATTGACCGTTTCGGCGCTTGGCGTGTTGCGGGTGACGCTGCTGAGGGTCGGCAGAATATCATCGACCAGATTATAGCCCTGCGCGCTGCCAATGGTGCTTGAGGTCAGCGCGTTGGAATTGGTATCGATAATGCTCGGACTGGCTGCCAGCACCAGATTGACCGCGCCGCGATTGGCATCAGGCGGGCAATTGACAGTGACGGTGCGGGTCGCGCCTGAGCCGCTAACGCTTTGAATGGTCATGCCTGTGCTGCCCGCGCCGCTCAACGCAAAATCGGCGGTGTCGACGCCACTGACACTTTCGGAGAAGGTAACGGTGAAAACCAGCGTCGTGC
>CBFHSX010000096.1:0-2536 GCA_965658615.1 Alphaproteobacteria bacterium
CGTCATTTCATGGCGAAGGAAATACACGAGCAGCCGGATGTGTTATCGCGCACATTCGGGCAATATATCGACCCGGAAGGGCGCAAAGTACTGCTGCCGGGAAGCCAATTGGATTTCGACCGTGTTGACCGCGTGATGCTGGTCGCCTGCGGCACGGCTTATTTCGCCGCGCAAGTCGGACGCAATTGGATCGAACGCTATGCGCGTATCCCGGCCTCGATTGATATCGCCTCTGAATTTCGCTACCGCGATGCGCCAATGGATAAGAACTGCCTCGCCGTTTTTGTCTCGCAATCGGGGGAAACGGCGGACACGCTGGCCGCTTTGCAGCATTGTAAAGCGCATGGTCTGCAAACCATTGGCGTGGTCAATGTGCCGGAAAGCTCTATTACCCGTGATGTTGATGTGACCTTTCCGACCTATGCCGGCCCTGAGATCGGCGTTGCTTCAACCAAAGCCTTTACCGCGCAATTGGGCGCACTGGCCTCATTGGCCATCGGGCTGGGCCGCGTCAAGGGCACGATCGACGCTGACGAAGAAGCGCGGCTGACGGATTTATTGCTGACCACACCGCGCCTCGCCAATGAGGTTTTGGCGTGCGAAGCGCAGGTAGCCGAGATTGCCAAGGGCTTCACCGATTATACCAGCGCGTTGTTTATCGGCCGCGCCGCCATGTATCCGCTGGCACTTGAGGGTGCGCTTAAGCTGAAAGAGATTTCTTATATCCATGCTGAGGGCTTCGCCGCCGGTGAGTTGAAGCATGGTTCGATTGCGCTTGTTGACGAATATGTGCCGATTGTTGCCATCGCGCCGGATGATGAATTATTCGAGAAAACCGTCTCCAATATGCAGGAGGTGATGGCGCGTGGCGGCAGGGTGATTATGCTCGGCAGTGAGGCGGGTATCGCCAAAGCGGGCGAGGCGTGCATGGCGACAATTTCGCTGCCGGTGCTCGACGCCTTCATCACGCCCATACTCTATGCGCTGCCGCTGCAATTGCTGGCTTATTACGCGGCTGTGGCCAAAGGCACGGATGTCGACCAGCCGCGCAATTTGGCAAAATCAGTGACCGTGGAATAGATCTCAAAAACCGGCCCCGGGCCGTGTCAGATATTTCTTTTCCGCCGCGCTTGATGTGCGCCCCAATATCTCATTGCGGTGCGGGAAGCGGCCATATTCTTCAATCACCGCCAAATGCCGTCTGGCATAATCTGCCGATTGGACGCTGCAATAGGTGTCGAACAGATCAACGGCGCGTTGCTGGATATATAGCTCCTCGCTGTGCATGAGCGGCATCAGCAAAAACAGACGCCGATCACTATCGGGCTCCGTATCGAGTTGATTGTCGAGCAGTGCCTCAAAACTGAGCTCCAATGCCGCCGCATCGCCGTCATAAGCGCGCGGCGTGCCGCGAAACACATTGCGCGGCATTTGGTCGAGCAACAAGATAAGCGCGAGACGCGATTGTTTGTGCAGACGCCAATCAGCATAGCGGCCGTTTAGAGCGTGCTGCACGGTCTTCAAAAACCGCGCTTTAATGCGCGCATCAAAAGCGTCATCTTGCGCAAACCAATTATCCGGCCCGCTTTCGGTGAACCAAAAGTCGATAACACCGCGCCATATTTTCTTATTTTTCAGCGCCATCAATGAACATTGGGGCAGTGTGGCGCATTTGTAAAGCCTGCGACATTTGAGCAGTGGGCTTCGGCAATGGGCGGCTTATATATGGCGCATGACAGATGACGAGAAAAAGACCCGCGATATGGTCATGCAAGCCGCCGCCACGCTGACCCAGCAATATGGCGAGGACGCCGAAGTTATCGCTACTATGCGCGCCGCTGAGTTTGCCGCGCAGGGGGATGTCGAGGCTTTGCAAGCGTGGGATATGATTATCGAATATTTGGTTGCCCTGCGCGAAGGTAATAGCCAGCATGAGGCGCGCCCCAATTGAGGCCGCATCTAACAGTCTTTTATAATGGCGGCTGCTCCATATGCGGGCCTGAAGTCTCACTATATCAACGCATGGCGGCTGACGCCGGGGTCGATAATCTCAGTTTCAAGGATATTTCATCCGGCGCGCTGCCGGACGGCTATGCGCGCGATACATTACTTATGCGCATTCACGCCCAACAAGGGGACACCATGCTGGTCGGCGTCGAGGCGTTTATCGCCATGTGGCTGCGTCTGCCGCGCTTCAAATATTTGGGCCACGCAATAAATTGGCCGGGCATGCGGGGCATGACCGGCCTGATTTATAATCTCATCATTGCGCCCTATCTTTATCGCCGCTATCGCCGCGAGACATGCACAATCGACTAGATTAGATACCCGGAATGAACGGGATATCGATAAACGGGATACCGCAACCGGCGAGCGCCAGGCTCAGGGCTACGGGAATAATGATCTTTTTCATGAGATTTACTCCGCTAGAACTTCCTCAGGCCAATCGCTGGCCTGCGCGATCTTATAGCCCTGATAACGCGGTTGGTCTATGGCAAGTTTGCCCATTGTCGTCATAATTAAGTGCTGTTGCAGG
>CBFHSX010000097.1:0-2333 GCA_965658615.1 Alphaproteobacteria bacterium
CATATGACGGCCAATTGCGCATTTCGGCACTTGATCGGTCGCAAATAGCCTCCTTCGCACCGCTTAATGACACGCCCGGCATCTCAAAACCGATCTACGCAGGTGCCACGCTTATTGGACACGAAGGAGTCATCCTCAGCGAAGATTTGTTCAATATGGTGCAAGAGGAAATTTCGCTCGGGGTGGTGTTGATGAATGCGCACACAGCCCTTGACCCGGAAATGCAGACTTTCGAGGGCGATGCCGCAGCAAGACGCCAGGCGCTCATAAAAATAGCGTCGGGTTATACGTTCACCCTGAGAAAGGGAAGCGAAAGAGAGGGCTTTTTGCGGTTTGCAACAACTGACAAAGCCTTATCCGATCGCATCCTACAGCAGGCAATAGCTGATTTGAATGGGCGTGCCAGGATCAAAAATCTCCGTGCCCTCAACGATCTCAAAGCGTCAATTTCAAGCGCTTTGCAGTACGAAATCGAGGAAACAGAAATCGCCATTGAAAATATTTTGGCCGATTATCGAATTAAGACAAAATCATATCTTGCCAATTTGAAAGAGCAAGCAGCCATAGCGCGCCAGCTTGGTATTGCCGATAATCAATCGGGTCTTGGCACAAGAGAAGGCGGCGGCATTGGCATTAACGTGAACAACGAATTGCCGCTTTATTTGCGCGGCTTTAAAGCGCTCGAAAAAGAGGCAAAGCTGATTGAGGCCCGCGGCGATGACGTCTTCCCTTATATCGACAAATATCCGGGACTCGCGGCGACACTGCAAAGCCTGAAAAGCGACAAACGTTTACAGCGCATCGATACGGGCATCGCCCTTACGCCGCTGGCCGACCCCGAGGCATTTCGTGCGGCAAATATGGACGTGTCTCGGGTCATTTACGAGCCGAGCACATTACGGGCGCTGATCGTTATTCTGGCGACGCTGTTGGGCGGCATCCTTGCAACCATCATCGTTTTAGTACGACATTTCATCAGCCAGCGTCGCGCAGCCGTTTAAATTCAAGCGAAAACCATGCTGACTCTCATCTATACAACAATCGCCGCGACACTGGTCGCCATTGTTCTGATTGTTGCTTTGCGACCCGTGGCAATTTCCCTGCGCCTTGTCGATAAGCCGGATGAACGCAAACATCATAAGGGCGAAGTGCCGCTGATTGGCGGGCCTGTCATTTGGCTCATCATCACCGCAGCGTCTGTTTTCGCCCCGAGCGGTTTTCCATGGGGCATAACCCTGGCCGGCCTGGCCTTAGTCCTACTGGGTGCCCTTGATGACCGTCGTCCCATCTCTGCCTGGTTTCGCCTGTTTTGCCATTTGGCGCTGGCCACGGTTTTTGTCCTCAATCAAAATCTGAGCCTGCACGATATCGGATTTGCGCATGAATTATACAATGTACCGGAGTTAAATTGGCTGCACACAGCGCTGGCCATTTTTGCCATTATGGCCGCCATTAACGCCTTTAACTTCATTGACGGCATTGACGGGCTGTCCGCCAGCATGGGCTTGCTGGCCATCACCCATCTCAATCTGGCCTTCAACATGCTTGGCATTACGCAAAGCGAGTCGGTTCTTTTCTACTCGGTCACCTTTATCGGTGCCGTGTCAGGCTTCCTGCTGTTCAATCTGCAAGTTTTCAACGGGCGGAAAATTTTCCTTGGCGATAGCGGCTCCATGTTTATCGGCCTGTCGATCGCTTTTGCGCTTTTGAACGCGAGTCAACCCGGTACTGCCGAGACGAGGCCGATACCGGCAGCGCTGTGCCTTTGGATGATTGCCATTCCGCTAACCGATATGACAACCATTATCTTCAGGCGCATGGCGAGCGGGCGCTCGCCCATGGCACCGGATCGCACGCATTTGCACCACATTCTGATGCAGGCCGGCTTTTCGGCACGCCGCGCCCTTTTGGTAATGATCCTCTCCTCCATCGCGGCGTTTTGGATCGGCTATGGGCTGTATGTGCAGTTCGGCGAGCCGGTCAGCATTATCGGCTTTTTCATCTTTATCGGTGTTTATTATGCCGCCGTACAGCGCAGCGGCAAATTATTGGGTCTGATTGGCAATTAAGCCTTCACCACCGGCGCCGTGCCTTTAATCCCGCGCATGGCGTTGCGCGTATCGATAATCAACGCCGCCTCATCGGCCAACTTCTGATAGTCAACGCTGTCATGGTCAGTGACAATCAAAGCAGCATCAGCTGATTTGGCGTATGAGGCTTCAACCGAAGCGCGTCCCGCCAGTTCGGCATGCTCACGTGTCATCGGAATGACCGGCACATGCGGGTCGTGGAAAACGACATTCGCTCCGGCCGCTTCAAGCAATTCCAACAGC
>CBFHSX010000098.1:0-2310 GCA_965658615.1 Alphaproteobacteria bacterium
CTGCCGAGCGAGGCCCCCGGCCTTGGTGTCGAGTTTGACGAGGCCGCCGCCGCCGCCTTCCCCTATAAACACTCCTATCTGCCTGTCAGTCGCCTTGAAGACGGCACGATGTGGAATTGGTAGCCCCGTCAGTATGAAGATTGGAAAAACAGTGAACCAAAAGCCGAAAGTTCTCATCCATGGCACCGGCTTTGCCGGTCAGGGCCACGCCGAAGCGTTTCGTTATGCCGGGGCCGAGGTGGTGGGCATTGTCGGGCGCACGCCCTCAGTAGTCGTGCAAGTCGCCAAAGATATGGAGATCGCCTATGCCGGCACGGATTGGGCGCAGGCTTTGGCTGATTGCCAACCCGATATTGTGTCCATCGGCACACCGGGCGGCGCGCATTATGACGCCATCAAGCAGGCCATTGCGCAGGGCTGTCATGTGTTCAGCGATAAGCCGCTGACCATTAATGGCGATGAGGCCGATGAGTTGCGCGACCTGGCCGCTGCCAAACCGGTAAAGTGGAACCATTTGGCCCCTTTAAAGATGGCGTCCCAATCGAAATCACCCGGTCGGGCGTTGCAAATTGAGGAATGGGCGCGGTCATAAATCACATTGGAGGCGCGCTGATTGGCGCCGGTTTCCAGATAATAAATCCCGACGCGCTCGCCTTGGCGCAGCACTTGGTCGGTTTTCACGCCAAAGCGGTGCAGCTCTTGGATCGCCGCATCGCCAATGCCATTATCCGGCAGGGCCGATACAAAGCCGGCATCACAGCCATAATTGCTCAGCGATAGGGCCACATTGGCCTCGCCGCCGGCAAAAGTGGCTTCCAATTGCGGCGATTGGAAAAAACGTTCATGGCCCGGCGATTTCAAGCGCAGCATGATTTCGCCAAAGGTAATAAAATCAGTCATAATCTCTCTTCTTATGCGTGGTTCGCTCTTATGTATTATTGGCGATGGCGCGGGCCTCCGCCGCCAAAGCTGTGATCGCGTCAAAATTACCGGCGGCGATAGCGTCCGCAGGCGTCAGCCAGCTGCCACCGCACGCGATAACGGAGGGCACGGCCAAATATTCCGGCAAATTGTCAGCACTGACACCGCCGGTCGGCATGAATTGCATATCGCGGAAAGCCGCCGATAAGGCTTTCAGCATTTTCGGGCCACCGGCGAGACTGGCGGGGAAAAACTTCACCGTCCGCAGCCCCAAATTCCAGGCTTGCTGCAACTCGCTGGCCGTCGCAATACCCGGCAAAATGGTCAAGCCATTTTGCTGGGCAACGCCGACAACACCGTCATGCAGGCCCGGCGATACCAAAAACTTGGCACCATGCGCGATAGCCGTCTCGGCCTGCGCCGGCGACAGCACCGTGCCTGCCCCAACATTGGCGTCGGGAAAGGCATCGGCAACCGCTTTTAAACATTCAAGCGCCGCATCGGTACGAAGCACCACTTCCAGCACTTCCAGCCCGCCATCGAGCAGCGCTTTGGAAATGGCAATCGCTTCGTCCGGATTATCCGATTGCACCAAAGGCACAACCGGGGCGTTTTTCAGACTTGTTATGAGCTGATCAGACATATCAATCCTTATGAAAAGGCCATGCCGCCATTAATATCAAGGTTCACGCCGGTAATATAGGCGACCGCGCGCTTGCAAGGCAATCTCGGCCTCGCACACGGCGACGCGGCTGACACCGAATTTCGCAGCCAAATCGCGCTCGCCGGGCAAGCGACTACCGGCCGGAAAAACACCGGAATCGATCAATTCGAGGATTTGGTTCGCCACAGTGTGATAAAGTCGATTATTAGCCATTTTTGCCTCTCAGCGCTGCCTTACCCCAGTTTGTTATACCAAATGGTATACACATTCAACCATTCAAAGGGGTGTTAACCAGCTTTTGGTATATACATGAAAAAATGCGACAGACGCTGAAAATTCAGGCGCCCTTAGGCTAGCGCAGAGAAAAACATTGCCTTTTCAACGGGATATACCGATTAGCAGCTAGCTGAGTTCAAATTTGATCGGTAGGCTTAACGGCCCGGACACAAAATGCGCTCCGACGCGCTTAATCGGGCCGGTCATCTCGACCGACTTCAAACGCGGCAGCAATTCTTCCCAGAAAATACGCATTTCCAGCCGCGCCAAATGCTGGCCGAGACAGACATGCGCGCCATAGCCGAGCGCCATATGCCGGTTCGGCTTGCGCGTCACATCAAAGTCAAACGGGTTGGCATAAATATCCTCATCGCGGCAAGCGCTGGCGAAATTGACCATCATCCAGTCATCTTTGGCGATTTTGACGCCGCCGATTTCCGTATCGCGCG
>CBFHSX010000099.1:0-2294 GCA_965658615.1 Alphaproteobacteria bacterium
AGTCGACCTATCGGGGTGCGCCTTTGATGGCGGCGCTACTTTGCGCTTTGTCGGTGCCTGTTCGCTGACTAGCTTGCGCGCTTTTGTGGTGTGCAAAAGCACAGAGCGAACTTCTCCCTGTCGGCTGATTTCGATGCGGTCGGCATAGACGGCGGTCAAAATTGCACTTTTGCCGATTTGCTGGCCGGTGCGAAACACGTCCTGCGCTTTACCATTGGCCGCTATGATGGCTGTGCCCATGCCGTTTGGCAGCGGGCGCACACCGAATAATTTAATATTGCCCTTATCGGCTTTCGGGGCGCGGCGATTGGTTGAGGCGCTGATCTCGCGGAAAAACACATCCGCCGGTGAGGCCGCAAGCGGGGCGGCGTTGCGTGCCGTTTGCGGCGTGTCTTGCGGGTCGGTGGCCGGTAATTGCGGCGACGTCATCATCGCCTGCGCGGCCTGCATAAGGGCAAAGCCAATCACCGCCACAAGGGCGATATCGGCCAGCCATTGCAGGCGGGCAAGTGCCGGTTGAGCGGCAAACGCAAAGAGACGCTTCATACTGTTTTCATTACCAAATTCGAACTCATGGCACATTAACACCGGCGATTGAACACGTCCATGGTGGAAAGCATGGCTATTTATCCGGCAAAACTCTGCTATAAGCGGCACATGCAAGCGTGTGATGTGGTGATTATTGGCGCCGGTGCGGCCGGTTTTATGTGCGCGATCGAGGCGGGTAAGCGCGGTCGCGCCGTGCGACTGGTCGATCACGCGTCAAAAATGGCTGAGAAAATCCGTATTTCCGGCGGCGGGCGGTGCAATTTTACCAATATACACACGGCACCGGAAAACTTCCTCTCGGCCAATCCGCATTTTTGTAAATCGGCTTTGAAGCAATATACGCAGCATGATTTCGTGGGGCTGGTGCAACGCCACGGCATTGCCTATCACGAAAAGACGCTCGGCCAATTATTCTGCGATCATCGCGCCCAGGATATTATCGATATGCTGCTCACCGAGGCGCAGTCAGTTGGCGTGGCCCCGGAAATGCAAACCGATGTGCTGGCTATTGAGAAAAGCACGGACGGGTTTTATGTCCGCCTGCAAGCGCAACCATCGGCCGCGCCGGAAACACTGAGCTGCACCTCGCTGGTGATTGCCACGGGCGGGCTGTCGATCCCGAAAATCGGCGCGACGAAATTCGGCTATGAGGTGGCGCGGCAGTTCGGCTTGGGTGTTATTGAAACGCGCGCCGCTTTGGTGCCGCTGACCTTTCAGGCAGAAATTCTTGAGCGCTGCAAGGCGCTGTCCGGCGTGTCCCTGGAGGCGGTGGTGCGCTGTCAGAAAAAGGATTTCAGCGAAGCGATGCTGTTCACCCATCGTGGCCTGTCGGGGCCGAGCATTCTGCAAATCTCGTCTTATTGGCGCGAGGGGCTGGAGATTGAGGTCGATATGGCGCCGCAAACCGATGTGGCGGCGGCGCTTGTGCAAGCGAAAGAGCAGCGCGGCAAGCAAAACATCGACACAGTGCTGGCGGAAATTCTACCCAAGCGTCTGGCGCAGGATATGTGTGCGACGCATGGTCTGGCCGGGCGTATTGGCGAGATCGCCAATGCCAAGCTGGATATTCTGGGTGCGGCGGTCAATCGCTGGGTGCTGATGCCGGCCGGCTCGGAGGGTTATCGCACGGCAGAAGTGACGCTGGGCGGTGTCGATACGGACGCGCTATCGTCGAAAACCATGCAGGCAAAAGATGTGCCCGGCCTGTTTTTCATCGGCGAAGTGGTCGATGTGACCGGCCATCTCGGCGGCTATAATTTCCAATGGGCTTGGTCGTCGGGCTTTGTTGCCGGACAACACGCCTGAACACCTTTTTTCGGTTTTATATGGTGCAGCTAAGTTTGGTTTTGTGCGCCAACCGCTTGTTCAATAGCAGTTCTCAAAGCATTGCCGCCATCCTGTGTACTCAATATCGATTATAATATCAGACAGACTCTCCAGTGTCTCATCGGTCACCGAAGGGGATAGCTCCAAACGCCTAGAGGATATTGCTCTTGAAATTCACAATCCGGCCTTGGCCCTGCATGGAATAGAGAGGATGCGATAATGCCAGCACCGATGCCCTTTGATCCGCAAGATGTTGTGGATGCAAAATATGAGAAACGCAAAACCCGACCGGGTGTAACGACGAAGCGCACGATCTGCGGCAGCTGCGATATTGCGTGCTCGGTTGTCACGGAAGTTGAGAAGGGACGTGTTGTCCGCGTCAGGTCGTCAGACAATCCGATATTCAAAGACAATATATG
>CBFHSX010000100.1:0-2265 GCA_965658615.1 Alphaproteobacteria bacterium
AAATTTGCTCGTTGGCGTGAACAGCAGATGGGCAGGGAGCCCAAAGCATCAACGCTGAACACACATAACTCTGCTCTTAACAGAGTGTTTGATGAGAGTGTTGCGCGTGGCTTTATGAACAAAACCCATGTGCCAACACTGATCAACAAGGGTAGGGATAGTGAGAGAAGGCCAGATTTCACACAAGAAGAATACGCGTCGATGATCCGTAAATTGCCGCACTGGATCAACAAGACCCAACACCCAAAGTCAGTCCACATGCGTGAGCTACTAAGAGACTATGTGTTGATCATGGCCAATACAGGCATGAGGCATGGCACAGAAGCGCAAAACCTCAAATGGCAGCACATCACGCAGTTTGAGGACAATGGGCAGAGCTATCTTGAGATGAGTGTGAGTGGCAAGACAGGCCGGAGAGACATTATCTGCAGATCTGGCACTATAAATTATCTCAAGCGGATCCATGAGCGCTCAGAGGACATAAAGCATCTAGAGTTCGAAGAGTTGTTAAAACAGCGATTGGATCTGCCTGTGTTCCGTTTAAGAGATGGAACAGTAACTAATGCTCTTCACCAAACATTTAGGAATTTTCTCAAAGAGAATGAGCTTTTGATATGCCCTAGGACAGGCCAGGCTCGCACGCTCTACAGCCTCAGGCACACCTATGCGACATTTGCTTTACTGAACGATGGCATGGACATCCATACGCTTGCTATCCAGATGGGCACTTCAATCCAAATGATAGAGCGTCATTACAGCCATTTAACGCCAAGGCTACGCAAAGACATGCTCACAGGAAAACGCTATGAGCTGTCTAAGAAGGAATATTTAGCCCAGCAATCTGCTGATGAGTAACTGATTTTAAGGTAATAAGTTTATCATCCAAAAGTATTGTCCACGACTTTGAATACAAAATTGTGGTTAAATTATCCTTGCTTGTAAGACACTAAAAAAGCTTTGATTGTTTCTAATTCCGGTTGACGTTCTGGGCGCTCTTCAAAAAGTTTATCTGCTTCTTCTAAAGCTTTTGATGAAGTTATCCAGGGCACTTCGCTGTCTTCATTTAATCTATGTAGAATAGCTTTTGAAAATTTCGAACGGTCGTCTTCGCCTAATATTTCATAGTGGTTATCGTAAATTATTCTTCTAGCAAATGTTCTGAATCGAGCATCAGAAAAGCAATTCACAAGCTCCAATTTTTCGGTTGGATTAGCCTCATGGAAAGAGCGCATGGTTTCGGCATCACGGTCAAATGCATCAAAATCTTCATATATAGCTGCCTCTGGGTATTCTACTTTCTCAAAAGGGGTAAGCTGCTCTGAGTATAATTCAGTAATATCTATTTTTTCTTTAATAGATGCCCAAAGCTCTAATCTGTCATTGATGGTTGTTTGGTCCCACTTGTATGAGTGAGGCATTGAGTGGAATTCCTCTAATGAAAATAAAAGAGGAGCCTCTGCGAGTTTAATAGTCCTGCACAGCCTAGTTGGCCCATTGAAAAGCTTGTCGATTGAAATTTCACTTTGTGCTGGCAAATCAAACCGCAAATCAGCAACCAATAAATCTCTTCCGTTATGAATTGCTCCAATTATTGTGGCAGGGAAGGTAATGGGGTGACCGTAATTTCTGTCATGTATGAAGAAAACCGGTGTCCTATTAGCTCTCATTCTCGCTCCATGCCGGTTTTTTGCATCTAAAGCAGCTCTCCAAAGGATTGGAGCTTTTGTTTTAATCAACTCAGCAACAAAAATGGTAGCTTCAACATCACCTAATGCGTCGTGGGCGTTATGATTTTCAAAACCATTAGCAGGAGCAATATCCTCTAGTTTCTTCGATGTTCTGCCCTTCTCATTCAATGGATAAATGAGTGCATCTGGATACAAGTGTTCCACTGCTTGAACTAGTGGTAAAATATCAATCCTAGCATTCCCATTGGTTTGCGAGAGATAAGGGGGGTATAGGTTCTGATAAAATAGGCTTCTCAGGTATTTCTCATCAAAACCAAAAATATTGTAGCCAGTGACTATAGCAGGCGACCAGTCGAGCAATCTTTTGCGAACTTCCCCTGCAAACTCGTAATTTGTGAAAGGTGCTTGGTCTAGTTGATATGGATCTAGGCCGTTTACTAGGAGCGCACCTGGGCTGGGTAGAATATGCGGTAGTCGCTTTGATCTAATGTCAAACTCGTCGACGGTAGCCAAATCTTCATCTGTACGAATTGCTGCCAACTGGAAAATTTGACCAAAAAATGGATCTCGGTCGGAG
>CBFHSX010000101.1:0-2220 GCA_965658615.1 Alphaproteobacteria bacterium
AGGCGGCCATTGCGCGCGGCATAGCTGCCGTCTTCACCTCGTCGACCGGTTCCACCAACCCGCCCGATGGCGACCCCGCCTTGAAGAACGAAATAGACCATTGGTCGGACGAGGCGGTGCAGCTGGAACAGGGCAAACACGCACCATTAGGTAAAACCCGCCTCGATAAAATCGTGCTGGCCAAAAGCGCGGCGCATGACACTTTCCGCGGCTGCACCATCAACCCATCAATGATTTGCGGGCCATGCTGGCAGCCTGAACCAGTGCGCGGCCTTAAAAGCTATGCCGCCATCGTCAAAGGCGAACGCCTGACCGAGCAAGTGCCCAATGGCTCCATGTCGATGATCGACGCACGCGACCTCGCCGCCCTGCATGTGGCGGCGCTGTTAAACCCGGAAGCCGAAGGGCGCTATTTCGGCGTCAAACAAAGCTGGCATTGGCGCGATATTCTTGCGGCCATCGAAAAATACGTGCCGGACTATAAAATGCCGCCGATTGATGAAAGCGAGACACGAGTGCGCCCTACCGCATTTGACACGAGCCGCCGTGACAGCCTAGGCGTCTACGTGCGTGGGCTGGACGATATTATGGCGGCGCATGTTGAGGCGATGCGCGCCCACAGTCTGATATAAATAAATGACAAGCAAAGAGGGATAAGATGAGTGATATTCTGGATATGGGCGGGCGCGTCAGCCTTGTCACCGGCGCCGGCCAAGGTGTCGGCGCGCAAATCGCCAAACATTTGGCAATGGCGAGCAATAGTGGCGGGGTTGCGGTAAACGATTTCTTTCTCGAGCGCGCTGAAGCGGTTGCCGATGAGATTAACAGCGCCGGCGGCAAAGCCATTGCCGTGCAGGCCGATGTCAGCGACCGCGACAGCGTTCAGGCCATGGTAGCCAAAACAGCCGAAGAATTGGGTGGCGTTGGCGTGCTGGTCAATAATGCCGGCAATTCCGGGGCCGAGCCGATACCCGAACAGCGGAAACCGTTTTGGGAAACCGATAAGGATATTTGGGACCGCACGATTGGCGTCAATTTTTATGGTGTCATTAACTGTGTCGGCGCTGTGTTGCCGGGCATGATGCAACGCCAAGCACCGGGCCGCATTATCTCCATCATCTCTGATGCTAGCCGCTATGGGGATATGGGCATGGAGATTTATTCCGGCGCCAAAGCCGGTGCGGCGGGCTTTATGCGTTCAGTAGCACGCAGTTCATCTCGCTATCAAATCACTGCAAATAATATCGTCATCTCTTTGACAAACACGCCGGCGACACAAGCATGGTTGGAAGACCCGGAACGTCTGAAAAGCACCATGTCGAAGTATATTGTCCGCCGCCCGGGCGAACCGAATGACATAGCCAATATGGCCCTCTATTTGGCCTCTGATGCAAGCGAGTGGATTTCAGGCCAGACCTATCCGGTCAATGGCGGTTTTACACTTGCTCTTTAAGGGCAATTTTCGACAGGAAGAAAAATGAGTTTATTTTGGCATGCGCAGCAAGACGTTAACACGCCCTCGCGTTTCACCTACCAAGCGCCGCCCATTGCCTGTGTCGGCCCGAGCGATAATCAGTTTTTCATGGGCGGGGTCGGCATGGCAACGCATATTGATGCGCTGCAGCGGTTTTTTGACAAACCGCTTTTATGGGCGACCATTCAGTTTCTCAATCATGGCATGATGGGCGATGATATGGTGCTCGATGTCGAAACGGTCGGCGGTGGGCGCAATGTCGTTCAAGCCATGGTGACCATGCGGCGCGACGATGTGGTGCTGCATCGCAGTTTGGCCGCCTTGGGCCGGCGCGGTGATGAAGCTGACCGCGCTTTCGTTACCATGCCGGAGGTTGCGCCGCCCGATAAATGCCCTGAAAAAGCACCCGATTTATTCGCCAATGATAAAAATCTCATCGGCCAGTTTGAGCGCAAAACCGCTTTTGAGGACGCCGCGACAGGCACTGAACATATGTGGATACGCGCTAATTGCGCACCGCCCATTGACGCCGCCTATCTGGCCTTGGTGTCGGATTTCTTTCTCGGCGCGCATCAGCGCACAAGGCGCGGCACCAGTCTCGACAATACGTTCCGGCTTATCAACACAAAGCCGACCGAATGGATATTGGCGGCGACGCAAATGTCGAGCTTTACGCGCGGTGCAGCGCAGGGCAATATGCATTTATTCGCCGAAGACGGTACGCTGCTTGCCACATCGAGCCAGAC
>CBFHSX010000102.1:0-2199 GCA_965658615.1 Alphaproteobacteria bacterium
TGTCGAGTTTCCGTTCGAGGTTTTGGCTGTATCGCGACATGCCATAACAGAACATCCAGAAAATAAAGCCTGCAAAGAGGTAGCCCTCCATATCATAGCCGTTCCATTCAAGGGACCGTGACGCAGTCTGCGCCATGTTCAATAAGTCCAATAAGCCGATGATCGACACCAGTGACGTGTCTTTAAATAACGCAATGAAGGTGTTGACGATCGAGGGGATCGAGATCTTCAAGGCTTGCGGCAAAATGATAAAGAGCGTGCGCTTCCAATAGCCAAGGCCCAACGCCATGGCCGCCTCATACTGGCCTTTTGGAATGGCAGACAAGCCACCACGCACGGCTTCGGCCGTATAGGCCGACTGGAATAATGTGATCCCAATCATGGCGCGAACGACCTTATCGAATTCAACACCCGCCGGGAAGAAAAGCGGCAACATCACAGACGCCATAAACAAGATGGTGATTAAGGGGGTGCCGCGCCAAAATTCGATATAGGTCACACAGAGGGCACGGATAACCGGCATCTCAGAGCGCCTGCCAAGCGCCAATAAAATTCCGAGTGGCAGCGCAAACAGGATACCGACAAAGGCCAAGGTAAATGTCAGCAGGAAACCACCCCACTGCGTTGTATCGGCGACCGGAATTCCAAAATAGCCGCCATGAATCAGCACATAAAACAGGATCGGAAACGGAATCAAAAGTGCGATGACCAGCCATTTTTTATGCGGCGTCCGATCCATCATCAGTGGAATCAGCAGTGCAAAAAACACTGCAAAAATCGTCACCGGGCGCCACACTTGATCCGGGTTCGCGCCAAAGTACAGCCCAAACAGTATTTGCTCTAAACGCACCCCAATAAAGGTCCAACAGGCGCCCGCCTTATTCGCGTCACAAACCGACCGATCGGAACCGGTCCAATTCGCGCTAATCAGTGCCCAATCGATAAAAGCAGGGACGTAGGTAAAGAACAAATACAAGAATAAAAGCGTCGTCAGCGAGCTCGACACCGATCCAAACAGGTTGGTCCGAATCCAAGCAATCGCACCCAGTTGCGAAGCCGGCGGCGCGCGATCGGGAATTGGAACGAACTGAGAGGAATTATTTGCCATCTATCGCTCCGTCAACTGCACGCGTTTGTTGTACCAATTAAGTACAGCCGAGGTCAGTAAGCTCAGACACTCATAGACCGCAATAGTCATGCCGATGATGATGAGCGCCTGCCCGGTCTGGTTCAAGGTAATGCCCGCCCAGACCGCAACAATCTCCTCATAACCGACGGCGACCGCCAATGAAGAATTCTTAGTCAGGTTCAGATATTGGCTGATTGTTGGGGGAATGATCACCCGAAGCGCTTGCGGGATGATGACCAAATTCACCGTATCTTTGCGCGACAAACCGAGCGCATGCGCCGCTTCAGTCTGACCATTCGAGACTGACTGGATGCCGGCCCGCACGTTCTCGGCGATGAAGGCCGAGGTATACACGGTCAGAGCAAACCACAGTGAAAACATCGGCAGCGGCAGCTGTCCGCCGCCTTTAAAATTAAATCGACCGAGCTCAGGAACGTCCCAACCAAGCGGCGATCCGGCGATTAAGTAAAGCACATACCCGCCGGCCACCAGCGCACCGACATTGATCCAAAATACCGGTAATCGCTGACCGGTTTCTTCAAAGCGCGCACGCGCTTGTCGTGAAAAGCGCACCAGCCCAATACAAAGTGCCAGCAAAAGAGCCATCCAAATCCAAAACCCGGTGCTGTCTTCAATGACCGGTGTGGGCGTGTGAAAGCCGCGGGCGTTTAAATAAAACGTGCCCATTTCAATTGAGTTCTTCGGCGCCGGCAGACTGGGTAAGAAAACGGCAAAGTTCCAAAACATAATTTGCAAAAGGAGCGGCGTGTTTCGAAACATTTCGATATAGCCAAGCGCGACGCGTGACGCCAACCAATTGGGCGACAAACGCACCACACCGATTAAAAATCCAAGGAGTGTTGCAGCCATAATGCCCAACACTGCAATTAAGATCGTGTTCTGTATACCAATGAAGAACACTTCGAGATAGGTCGTTTGGCCAAGCGAGAAATCTAAGATTGGACTGAAGCCAATTTTAAACGGGGCAACTTCGTCGAAAAATCCAGTACCTGTTTGAATCCCACGGGCCACCAGATTGTTAACAGTATTTTCAAACAGCGAGTAGGCGC
>CBFHSX010000103.1:0-1954 GCA_965658615.1 Alphaproteobacteria bacterium
CCATGTCAGAGTCCGAAGAACCCTATAAATCCGACAATCCGGTTTACGGCTATCTGGATAATCTTCCGAAGGAATATCGCATTTCCGACTTTCACATGCGCGCCGGAAGCCCGCTGGCTATCCGCACCAATGGTGAAATTCAAATTCTGCATGACTACCCGATCACGCATGAGATGCTTGATGGTATTTTCCGCAGCGAGCTGGATGAAGAGCTGTATGAGGGCTTTGCCGAAAGCAAGGATATCGACTTCGCCATCACCGTGCGCGGCGCGCGGTTTCGCGCCAATGGTTATCATACGCTAAACGGTTGGGGCCTTATTTGCCGGACCATTGTGACGGAAGTGCCGAATATTGACCAATTGGGCCTGCCCGCTGCCGTGCATAATATCCTGACGGAGAAAAAAGGTCTGGTGCTGGTGACCGGCCCGACCGGTTCGGGCAAGTCGACCTCGCTGGCCTCAATGATCAATAAGATCAATCGCGAGCGCGCCGAGCATATTATCACCATTGAAGACCCGGTCGAATTTGTGCATTCGGAGATTAATTCCATCATTTCGCAGCGCGAAGTCGGCCGCGATACACAAAGCTTTGCCGCGGCATTGAAAGGCGCGCTGCGCGAAGATCCGGATATTATCTTGCTCGGCGAGATGCGCGATTATGAGACGATTTCCATGGCGCTGACCGCGGCCGAGACCGGCCACCTTGTTTTCGGCACGCTGCACACCTCCGGCGCGGCGGAAACCATTAACCGGATTATCGACGCCTTCCCGGCCGAAGAACAACCGCAAGCGCGCTCCATGGTCGCCGGTTCGCTGCAATTGGTGATGACGCAGCAATTGCTGAAACGCAAATCAGGCGGGCGTATCGGTGCTTTTGAGGTGATGGTCTGTGTGCCGGCAGTGCGCAACCTTATCCGCGAAGACAAAATCCCGCAAATCGCTACCGTCATGCAAACCGGCGCTCAATTCGGCATGATCACCATGGATAAATATGTCGATGAGCTGGAAAAACAGGGCTTGATTATTCCGCCGGACGAGGATTAGGCGCAATCCGGCGCAGCACTTCGCCGCGCCCATCTCGCAATTCCTCTGATAAATCGCTCATCAGGCGGCGGGCAAATGCCGGGTTCAGCTGCGCCGCAATGTTCATCACCTCGCGTGCCTTGTCGAAATCGCCAATGATAATATAACCACGTATGAGAACGCCCCATGTTGGAGCGCCACGAATGTATGTGCGCTCATACGCGGCCAGCATTGATAAAAGCTTCGGCAGATTTTCTTTGTCTTGGGCATAGACCGCGCGTGCCGTAAGACCGAAAGTGGCCTGCACATGTGCATTATGACCCAAAAACGGATGCGTAATATCCGGCTGCGCATACCGCCATGGCAGCATTTTCGGGCTGTATTGCGGGGTCGACAGCATCAGGTGACGCCCAGAGGCGTGCGAATAATCTATACCGGTCCAAATGCTGGCAATCATGGCCGGCAAAACAAGGCTCGCCAAACCGATCATACGCAACGGCCCCCGAATGCCGGTAAGCGATATTTGCCGCCCGGCCAAGCCACCATGCAATCGGCTCATATGGCAGACAATGACGATGATCAATATGAACGGCACAGCTGATTGGCGCTGCGGATAGCCGGTCATCATATGGCCTAATATGGGGGTCAATATGGCTACTGTCATCCAATGTTGCGGCGCGCGTCGCAGCAGCGAAATCCCCAGCCAGATAAAGGGCCCCAAGAGCAAAACCGTGCCGACCAGACCGATCTCAACGAGATTGTGCAGCACAATATTATGCGCGTGACGCGTATTGTCGATCCAGCGATAGGCTTGTGTATCTGGATAGGCCAGCGCCGTCTGATTATAAACTTCACCAAAACGCCCAAGCCCGTGACCGAAAAGCGGCGCATCAGCAAAAGCATACAGCGCGCGGAGCCATATGCCGATGCGG
>CBFHSX010000104.1:0-1901 GCA_965658615.1 Alphaproteobacteria bacterium
GGCAGGCGCTGCATCTCGACGCCTTATCGCTGATTTAACGTTTTGGAGGGATGGATATGACCCAGCAAACTTATGAATGCTTTGAGGTGAGTGTGTCGGCGCGCATTGCCCATATTGTGATGAGCCGGCCGGAAAAGCGCAATAATATGAATCGCGCTTTTTGGGATGAGCTACCGCAAATCATCGAGCGGCTGGACGCTGAAGCCGAAGCGCGCGTCATTGTCATTTCCTCGACCGGACCGCATTTTTGCGGTGGTATTGATGTCTCCATTTTTGGTGCGGGCGATGCGTCCGACACGCCGAACCCGCATGCCCAAAAGCAAAAAGCGCTGAAATTTCTCGACACGGTGAAGCGCATGCAGCACAGTTTTTCAGTCATGGAAGCGTGCCGCCTGCCGGTTCTGGTGGCCGTGCAGGGCGGGTGTATCGGCGGCGGCATTGATATGGTGACAGCGGCCGATATGCGCTATGCGACAAAGGATGCGTTTTTCACCATTTATGAAACCAAGATTGGCATGACCGCCGATGTCGGCACGTTCCCGCGCATTGTCAAACTCATGCCCGAGGGACTGGTGCGCGAACTGGCCTATACGGGCCGTCGTATGCCGGCCGATGAGGCGGCCGCGCAGGGCTTGGTCAACCGCGTCTTCGAGACACAAGACGAGATGCTGGCCGCCGTCATGCAGACGGCAGGCGAGATTGCTGCAAATGCGCCACTGGCTGTGCATGGCTGCAAACGCGCCATCACCTATGCGCGTGACCACAGCACGCAAGAAGGGCTCGATTGGATAGGTCTGTGGAACGCTTCCATGTTGCATACTGATGAGATCCTCGAGGCGATGAGCGCGCGTCGTGAAAACCGCGAAGCGGATTTTGCCGATTTACCGCCGCGCAAAATCGGGTAAAACAGGGCCATGACAATTTTTACCACGCCGATTCTGCGGCCCATTTTGAAATTTGTGTCTTGGCTGGTGCTGCTGCTGATCGGCTGGCGACCGAAAATCTCGGCGCCGCCGGAAATGAAAAAATGTGTGATGATTGTCGCGCCGCATACCAGCTATTGGGATTTTGCGCTGTTTTTGCCCATCGTATTCGTGTTGAACTTGAAATTGCGCGTGCTCATCAAGCACACTTTATTTTGGCCGCCCTTGGGCTGGTTTCTGCGTTATTGCGGCGGCATTCCGGTGGATCGCCGCGCCGCGCGCAATTATGTTAAAGAGCTGGCCGGCGAGTTTGAAAGACGCGATTTTTTCCATTTGCTGATCACGCCTGAGGGCACGCGCAGTCCGCGCACCAAATGGAAGACCGGCTTTTATCAGATTGCCATGGCGGCTAATGTGCCGATTTTGATGGCTGCGGTGGATGAAAAAACCAAATCGGTCGGCGTTGACCGGATTTTATATCCGAGCGGCGATCTGGAGGCCGATATGGCTGAAATTTATGAATTTTACGATCAATTTGGCGGGTTGCGGCCGGAAAATTACGCCTCACCAAACAGGCCGGCGCCGGAGGATCAATAATCCCCCGACGCCTTAAGCTTTTGGCTTAGCCGCCCATTTTGAAAAAGCATAATTTATTGCCATCCGGGTCGCGGACATAAGCGCCGTAAAAAACGCCCGGCACGCGTTCGCCCGGTTCGCCATCGCAGGTCGCGCCCAGTTCCAGCGCTTTGGCGTGCATGGCGACAATTTTGTCATTATCTTCGCATTTCAGCGCCACCATAACGCCATTGCCGACACTGGCGGCTTGCTCGTCATATGGGCCGCCAACGGTAACAAACGGGCCTTCGGGGCTGCTGCCGTAAAAATACAGACGATTATTGTCGAATAATTCCTGCATACCCAGCTCGGCCAAAAGCGCGCTGTAAAAAGCCCGTGCTTTTTCAATATTATTGGTTCCCA
>CBFHSX010000105.1:0-1900 GCA_965658615.1 Alphaproteobacteria bacterium
TGAAGCGTCCCAGCACATCTGTGCCCATCATGCCCTGATAGCTGGTCAGCGTCATTTCATTCTCCACCTGCATCAGCATGGCCAGCAGCGTCACTTTGTCAGATGGTGCGTACATGGCGCCCAGCATGGTCATGTTCATGTCCATTTCCTGCGGCACGACGCGTAAATTGGCCGGCATGCCATATTGATTGACTTCGGCCAGCACTTGCGTGTCCGTCAGCTCGTTCGTGCCTTTTATATTGCCGCTCATCCTCATGCTCATCTGCCGTAGCGAGAACATGACCTCACCGGCTTTGTGCATATGGTCGCCCATCACCATAATCGGGGCGTGGCCCTGCGGCGCGGCAATTTGGGCGTGGTTCTCGTCAGCTGAAGCAGGGGTAAAAGCAAGCGTCGCGGCGAGGGCTGCCGCACCCATGGCACGGCGGTTTGAAAAGATCGTCATTTGTCTGTCCTTTTAAAAAATAAAAATCAAAGAGCAGACAGGGATGGCGGACCTCGTTTGGGGGGTGTGAAAGCCGTCTCTCGCGGGCTTGGTATGGCGGTGTGTTTTTGTGCAGCCGGCAAAACCGCAATGCCCGGGGCGATAAGCGGCACCGTCGTTGCATCGGCAAGGCTCAGCGCGCTACAACACGGCGTCTCAATGTTTTGCGCGGCGGCGGTGGGGCTTTGCGTCTCGCTATAGACCAGCTTGATGCCGTCATCATGGCAGATGACATGCACATCGCCGACGCTGTGGCACGCCGCGGCAAAACCGGTTTGCAGCAGAAGAAAAAATGCCAGAACAGAGTTTAGCATACGCATAGTGCACGGTTTACGCCAAGGCAGTGTGCGGCGCAAAAGATTTTATGTCGCAAGCTCCATAGGCTGTAAGCTCAAGCGGCGCTTAAACCTTCAGCCCGCCCAGATCGAGATCGACAAAACGCCCGCCCTTTTCGGCCAGACCTTGCAGCGTCGGGGCGATTTGGATGGCGTCATTTTCTGCCTTCAGCGCCTGCATGGTGGCGAGAATTTTATCGGCGCCGATCAGGTCACCATAGGCCATTGGCCCGCCCGTATCGCCCGGCCAGCCATAGCCATAAGACCAAATGACATCAATATCAGAAGGCCGCTGCGCCTTGTTTTCTTCCAGAATAATAAGCGCCTCATTGACCATCGGGTGCACACAGCGGGCGAGAATATCTTCTTCAGACAGGCCCGATTCACCGGGCGCGACACCGGTTACCTCGGCGATAATCCCCTCTGTTACGGGCGAGGGTTGGCGCTGGCGGTTCTCGTCATAATCATAATAGCCGGCACCGGTTTTTTGCCCGCGGCGGTCCATTTCGCAGAGCCGGTCGCGGATCGGATTGGCGGTCACCGCGCCTTTTTTCCAGCCAATATCCAGCCCCGCCAAATCCGACATCTGAAACGGCCCCATTTTGAAACCGAAGGCGTTAAACGCCGCATCGACATCCCAAGGCAGCACGCCGCGATTGACCAAATTTTGCGATTCGCGTTGCCGCGCGGCCAGAATACGGTTGCCGACAAAGCCCGGGCAGACGCCGACAAGGCTTGCCACCTTACCGATTTTGACCGCCATATCCATCGAGGTGGCGACCACATCATCGGCAGTTTTGGCAGCGCGGACAATTTCCAGCAATTTCATCACATTGGCCGGCGAGAAGAAATGCAGACCAATGACATCTTGCGGGCGGCTTGTGACGGCGGCAATCTCATCAATATCCAGTGCCGACGTATTGGTCGCCAAAATCGCGCCGGCTTTCACGGTGGCATCAAGGTTTTTGAAAATGGTTTTTTTCAAATCCATATCCTCAAACACCGCCTCGATAACCAGGTCGCAATCAGCCAAACCGGCCATGTCCAGCGTACCATTGACCCGATCCATGCGGATGGCGAC
>CBFHSX010000106.1:0-1775 GCA_965658615.1 Alphaproteobacteria bacterium
CTTGACAAAGAGGAAACAGCAACCCAGGATACCCCGTATGGGTATACGAATTCTATTTCTATTTCTATTTCTATTTCTATTTCTATTTCTGTTTCTTTTGGTGTCATATCCGGCTCACGCACGCCCTGTATCATATTCGGGTGGCTCAACTTTTATGTTTCTTTCAGATGACCGGGAACAGTCCGCCTATTATCACTATTCACCAAGCCATAAATATTCACTCGGCATAGAGTTGGTTGATGAAAAAAAGCAGGCCCGAAACCATGCTAATTTTCGTTACACATATTTACTGAACAGAAAAAATACCCGGAATTCTCAGCGAAATCTTTATTTCCAATCGAGCCTAAGCACGGGCGGAAATGATGAAATCTCTTACGGCTTTTTAGGGGACTGGGAAACGCGCAGATATTTTGTCGGCTTTGGGGCTCACGAACTGGAATCCAATATGCGGGATTATTCGAAACAGTTCGTCCAAATAGGATTCGCCCCCTATCTCGGAAATTATGGCGATTTGCACAGCTGGCTTATGGTGAAATCAAAACGCGACAGTCTGACCGATGAATGGAACACTTATCCCGTCGTCAAATTCTTTAAAGGTGACTATTTGTTAGAGTTCGGGGTCGACGAAAATAACGAGCCTGACCTTCATTTTATGATTAGATTTTAGGAGAAACTCATGCGTTATCTACTATTCTCATTTCTGCTCATCCCTGCTTTAGCCCTTGCTGAGGGCAATATGCATAGTGACCATTCAAATCATGGCGCTCATCACAGTCACGAAGGCCATCTCCACACTCAATTGGTGGACGGAAAGGATAAGCGGTTAAATGTCGAGCGCTTCGACAAATTTGTCGCTGACCAATCCGGCAATCAAATTGCCATTGTCAGCGTCACGGGTATGGTGTGTGACTTTTGTGCGCGTGGCATTGAAAAAACCTTCCAAAAAGACACGGACTTCCAAAAAATCGATGTTGATTTGGCAAATGGAAAAGTGTTGATTGCTTTCGCCGCGCGCAAAAAAATAGTCAATCAAGACATTGAAAGAAAAATTCTGTCGAACGGGCAAACCGTGACGGACATTCAGATATTGAAAGCCCAATAGCCGCGCGCCAGAGGTTCTTGCCATGAATGACAAGACAGCTAATTTTTTCTCGCTTTTTGCGTCATCGTCGACACTGATTTGCTGCGCCCTGCCGGCCGTTTTCGTGTTGATTGGGGCGGGGGCCAGTTTTGCGAGCTTTTTGAGCATTTTCCCTTTTTTGATTGTTCTGTCGCAATATAAGCTGGCGATCACCGTTGCTGCATTTGCGATGATTGTCATTGCGGGTTATGTGAATTACAAAACTTATTCCATGCCATGTCCGATTGACCCTGAGGCCGGGCGCGCATGTATGCAGACGCGCAAGAGATCGCGCATGCTCTATTATGTTTCCGTGGCGATTTTTTGTTTTGCCACGGTTTTTACTTATGTGATTCCGAGGCTTATTTAGATGCACAAACACCCTAGCCATAGCGCCCAAATAACCAGACTCAAACGTGCTGAAGGTCAGCTTCGCGGCGTCATGCGGCTTATTGACGAGGGCAAGTATTGTATCGACATCCTTAATCAACTGAAGGCTGTGCAAAAGGCATTATCCTCTATTGAAGCCAATATACTGGAGACGCATATAGAAAACTGTGTCGCGGAGGCGATCACAAACCCTGACGACGCCAAGCAGAAAATAGCCGAGTTGACCAAGATTATTAAAAGATAAGGCGTCAACCGCGGTTAGAAA
>CBFHSX010000107.1:0-1724 GCA_965658615.1 Alphaproteobacteria bacterium
GCCAGCGCGCATGGCCCGGCACTCAAGACCGCGCATGGTACTTATGCGCTGCGCTTTGCCGGTCACAATGAAATCCGCCAACCGGCGCAATGGATGGCGATGAACAAGGCGCGCAATCTTGACGCGTTCAAGGCCGCCATGGCGATGCAAGCCATTGTGTCGTTCAATTATGTCTATGCCGATAAGGGCGGCAATATTTACTTCCTGCATAATGGCCGCATTCCCGAGCGCCAAGCCGGCTGGGACTGGCAGAAATATATGCCGGGTGACCGCAGCGATTTGATTTGGCAGCAGCAAATAGATTTCGACGCCATGCCGCAAATCACCAACCCCAAATCCGGCTATTTGCTGTCGACCAATCAAGATCCGTTCAAGGTCACGGCACCGCGCGATAATCTCAACCGCGACGATTACGCGCCGGAGCTTGGCTTTCAAACCCGCATGACCAATCGCGCCGATCGCGGGCTTCGCCTGTTTGCCGAAACCGGACGCATGAGCGAGGATGATTTCATCGCCGTCAAATGGGACAAAGGATACGATCCGGCCAGCCGCGCCATGCGCTATGTTGGGCAAGTTCAGCAAATGGCTTTTGACGCCGATAGTCTGGCCGCAAAAGGACAGAAATTATTGGCGACATGGGATTGCAGCACCGACCTCGACAATCGCGCCGCAGCACTGGGCGTCTGCATCCTGTCAGAGGAATGGAAAGCCGAGCAGAAACAAAAACCGGCACCCGATATCGCGCCGGTTTACGAAGCCTGCCTTGACGAATTAATGACAGCCTTCGGCCGCCTCGACCCGCTTTGGTCGGCGCGCAATCGGCTTATTCGCGGTGACACGAATATTGCGCTGGGCGGTGGGCCGGATGTGCTGCGCGCCGTTTATGGTCTGGCCGAGCCGAACGGCCAGCTCAAGGCCGTGGCCGGTGACGGGCTGGTGGTCTATACGGCGTGGGATAAAAACGGCAAGCAAAGCGGCGGCACAGTGCATAATTTCGGCGCTGCCAGTACGCGACAAAATTCACCGCACTATGCCGACCAAGCACCGCTTTATGCAGCCGAGCAATTTCGTCCCGTCGCCCTGACGCGTGACGCCGTGTTGAAAGACCAACACAGCATCACGTTTTTGCCGCTCGACTAGAAGCAGCCTTAGATGCGTGCGGCTTCCCATGCCAACATGGCTTGTTTGGTTTCCAGCCCCCAATAATAGCCGCCAAGGCTGCCATCACTGGCAAGGATACGGTGGCATGGCACAATGAAAGTGACCGGATTTTTACCCACTGCCGCGCCGATCGCACGCGCCGCTTTCGGCTTGCCGATGGCATTGGCCAGCGCGCCATAGCTCGAGGTTTGCCCCAGCGGTACATCGAGCAAGGCTTGCCAAACCTTTAGCTGAAACGGCGTGCCGCTCAGGGCCAGCCAAATATGCTGCGGCATGGTCGGGTTGGAAAAACACGACAAGGCGGCGGCGTGATGCGCGTCGCCCTGTGCCACCAATGCCGCGTTCGGATGGGTTTTTTGCACTCGCGCTTTGGCCGCTTCTGCGTCTTCCAACAGGATATGCGTAATGCCTTGCGGACTGGAGGCGATAAACACCTCCCCAAACGGACTGTCATAGCCTTGCAAATGGATGTGCGAAACCGGCTCCTGTGCCGCGCGCAGCGTGATGTGGTCTGATGGTTGGGTTGTCGTCTGCATGTTCTTTTTCCTTGCCATCAAAATACC
>CBFHSX010000108.1:0-1721 GCA_965658615.1 Alphaproteobacteria bacterium
GGCCGGATGGCCGTCGATAAGATATTCGCCCTTTTCGATAATATCGCCTTCTTGCACGGACAAATGCTTGGCTTTCGGCACCAAATATTCAACCGGCTCTTGATCGGCGGTTTCCGGCTGGATGACGATGCGACGTTTGTTTTTAAAGTCGCGGCCAAATTCAACCTTACCGGTAATCTCGGCGATAATGGCGTGGTCTTTCGGGCGGCGGGCTTCGAAAAGCTCGGCCACACGCGGCAGACCACCGGTAATATCACTGGTCGATGCACCCTCGGTCGGGATACGCGCCAGCGTGTCACCGGCATGCACTTCCCCACCGGGCTCGACCGACAAGATAGCACCGGCAGCCAGAATGAAACGGGCTTCATTACCGTTCGACAGCGTTTTGATATTGCCTTTTTCGTCTTTCACGACCATGGCCGGTTTCAGATCCGAACTGCGGGCGCCGATTGAGCTATCGGTCACAACGCGCTGGCTGATACCGGTGGCTTCATCGGTGTTTTCCGTGACGGAAACGCCTTCGACCAGATCTTCAAACTCAACCTTACCGCCCAATTCAGTCAGAATCGGAATGGCATAGGGTTCCCATTCAGCCAGACGGTCACCGCGCGAAACGGTTTGACCCTCTTCGACGCGCAGGCGCGAGCCATAGGCCAGCTTATGGCTGGCGCGCTCAAGGCCGTTATCGTCAACGATTTTGATGACTACGTTACGGCTCATCACTACATTGCGACCACTGGAGTCCTGCACAATATTGGCATTTTCCAGCTCAACCTTACCGTCCGCATTGGACTCGATGAAGGATTGGTCAACAACTTGCGCCGTGCCACCAATGTGGAAAGTCCGCATGGTCAGCTGCGTGCCCGGCTCACCGATGGATTGCGCAGCAATCACACCGACCGCCTCGCCCATATTAACCGGCGTGCCACGGGCCAGATCGCGGCCATAGCATTTCGCGCAAACACCGGATTTGGTTTCGCATGTCAGCACGGAGCGGACTTTAATATTGACCAAATTGGCGTCTTCAATCGGTGCCAAATGCTCTTCCGAGATCAGCTCACCGGCTTTGACAATCACCTCGTCAGAAGCCGGATTGACGACATCCTCAACCGGCACGCGACCCAGCACGCGCTCGGACAATGAAGTAATGACCTCACCGGCGTCGACAACGGCGGCAACGGTAATGCCGTCTTTTGTGCCGCAATCGGTCTCATTAATGATGCAATCCTGCGCCACATCCACCAGACGACGGGTCAGATAACCGGAATTGGCGGTTTTCAGAGCCGTATCGGCCAGACCTTTACGCGCACCGTGCGTGGAGTTGAAGTATTCCAGCACTGACAGGCCTTCTTTGAAGTTCGAGATGATCGGTGTTTCGATAATCTCGCCCGACGGTTTGGCCATCAGACCGCGCATACCGGCCAGCTGTTTCATCTGTGCGGGTGAACCACGCGCACCGGAGTGCGACATCATGTAAATCGAGTTGATGAAGGTGTCATCATCAGAATCAACCGCATCGACAGTCGAAATTTTGCCCATCATGGCGTCGGCAACACGGTCGGTGCAACGCGCCCAGGCGTCAACGACTTTGTTGTATTTCTCGCCTTGGGTAATCAGGCCGTCAATATATTGCTGCTCATATTCCTTAACCTGCGTGCCGGTCTCTTCGATCAGCTTCAGCTTGTCTTCCGGAATGACCATATCATCCTTACCGAATGAGA
>CBFHSX010000109.1:0-1671 GCA_965658615.1 Alphaproteobacteria bacterium
CGCATGCACGATAAAATGCGTCACACCGGCGGCTTTGCATTTTTCAACCAAGGTGAATAGCGCCTCCTGCGGGTCTTGCTCGTCAACGCCGATACGGCTTTTTACCGTCACCGGAATCGAGACGGCATCGCGCATGGCGGCCATGCAATCAGCCACCAAATCCGGTTCTTGCATCAAACAGGCACCGAACTGGCCCGATTGCACACGGTCGGAGGGGCAGCCGACATTGAGATTGATCTCATCATAGCCCCAATCCTCGCCAATCCGCGCCGCCTCGGCCAGCGCCGCAGGCTCGCTGCCGCCCAATTGCAGGGCCAGCGGATGCTCTTCAGCGTTGAAATCCAGTAATTTTTCGCGGTCGCCAAAACGAATGGCATTGGCCGTCACCATTTCCGTATAAAGCCGCGCGCGCCGCGACATGAGCCGCAGGAAATAGCGGTCATGCCGGTCGGTCCAATCCATCATCGGCGCGACGGAAAAACGAATGCTCTCAGCCGTTAAACTCATCCCGCCTTTGTCGCCCTTTTTTGCCGTGACAGCAAGGGGGGCTTGCCTCACCCCGAAAGAAAACCCGCAATGGAGACATTGCGGGTTTTTATGGTCTCCTTTAAACTGGCCGCTACTTTAGCCCTCACCGGATATATGATTATGAAGCTTCCCTTTTCCCTCGATCTTTTGGCCGATTGGATGGATACGCAAAACCTTGGTCACGGCGCAATTTATGATGTGAATGCGCTTTCGGGCGGGACGCAAAATATCATGTTTCGCTTTAAGCGCGCCGAACGCGAATATGTGTTTCGCCATCCGCCCGAACACCCGCGCCCCGAATCCAATCGCGTTATGCAGCGTGAAGGTACGGTATTGAGTGCGCTGGCCGATAGCGATGTGCCGCATCCGGCTTTTATTGCCGGGTGCTGGGATGAAGAGACGCTAGGGGCATATTTCTTTTTGATGCAGCCGATTGACGGCTTCAATGTGCATCAGGGTCTGTCTGAAAAAATGCGCGCCAGTGCTGCCGTTCGCCAGCGCATGGGCTATGCCTATATTGAAGCACTGGCGGCTTTGGGGCGGGTCGATTACCGCGCCGTCGGGCTGGAAGATTTCGGCAAGACCGAGCAATTCCTCGAGCGCCAAGCCGGTCGCTGGCTGAACCAGATTGAAGGCTATTCGGCTATTCCCGAATGGGACGGCTATAAGCAGCTGGGCGATTTCGCGGCGATTGCCAAATGGCTGGAGGCCAATATGCCGAGCAGCTATCAGCCGGGTATTATTCATGGCGATTGCCATGCCGCCAATGTGTTGTTTGACGATGATACGGGCGAGGTAGCGGCGCTGATCGATTGGGAAATGTCGACATTGGGCGACCCGCTGCTCGATCTTGGCTGGGTGATTGCCACATGGCCGAATGAGGAATGGCAATTATTCGATTTCGGTGATTGGTCAGACTTCGCCAAGCTGGAGGATATGATCGCCCATTATGGCGCGCATTCGCCGCGCAGCCTCGATGCGATTAATTGGTATGGCGTGCTGGCCTGCTTCAAGCTCGGCTCTATTCTGGAGGGCACATATGCGCGCGCGCAAGCCGGCAAGGCTCCGAAAGAAACCGGCGACCAATTGCACAACAGCACCATCGCGCTATTCACCAAAGCACGCCGCCTGATGGCCGCCGAT
>CBFHSX010000110.1:0-1569 GCA_965658615.1 Alphaproteobacteria bacterium
CTCACGCTCCAGCGTCCCGCGCGAGACACAAGGGCCGTTTTTGCGAATGGTGTGCGCCGCATAAGTGTCGATCAGCTCGACCGCATATTTGCCGGTAACCGTAACCAGCACTTGCGGTGGCGTTGACAGGCGGCCCAGCATTTGCAAGCGAATATCAGCCTGCTGCGTCAGTTTCGGTGCCGACAGTGCCGCATTGATACGAAACACACCGCAATCGAGGCGATTGCTGCCCGGTGAGACCGGCAATGTGCCCTCTATCAGCCCATGCCGTTCATCGATCTCGGTAATCTCCACCTCATGCGCATCAAACCAGCCAATGGCACGGGCATAGAGCTGCTCATAAGGTACGGCCAAGCTATGACTTTGCGGGGAATCGGGCCGCGGCTTGGGCGGCTCAACCTCGATTTTGGCACAACCGGTCAACGCCATAAGCGCCAATAGGATGAAAAATATAACGACCAGGATAAAATTTTTCTTATTCTCGTTGAACATGAATGCCTCCTTGACTGATTGTGACACGCTTCACACAGCCTAGAAAGGTAGGTGTTTTTAATAAGTTAACCGGAGAGAGATAATCGGAATTAACGCAATTCCAACCGCAACATCACCATATCGCGGCACAGCTGGCCGTTTTCAATGACCGGCATCGGATATTGCAGAAAAAAGCCCGGAATAATGCCATCGCGCTTAAAGCCGAGTTTTTCATACAGCCTTATTTGGTCTCGGCCGGGTTCACTTGTGCCGATTTCTACCGCCGCCAGCCCTCTTTGGCTCGCCAGTTCGATAATGTGGGTAATCAATGCCGAGGCCATGCCCTGACGCCGCATCATCGGCAGCGTGGCGATGTTTTTGATCTCCAAGCCATCCTTAATCGGCACGGTAACGCAGAGCGCATAGGGCTTATGCGGTCGCCCGATAAGAAATACTTCAGCTTGCGGATTGCCCGGCGGTACATATTTTTGCACCGCTTCGAGCCATTCATCTGCCTCAAGCAACAAGTCCCAATGGGCGCGGTTCAGTTCGCCCTCATATGACACAATGTCCATGCGCGTAACTTAGCTTGAATCGGCATCAGAACCGCCCTATTTATGGGGTATGGAAGAAAGCAATTTTGGCATCACCGATAGCGCTGCGGCGCAAATCTCGAAAATCCTCGCCGGCGAGGGCGATGGCGCATGCCTGCGCGTCGCCGTACAAGGCGGCGGCTGCTCCGGCTTTTCCTATATTTTCTCGATTGACGACACGCAAACTGCCGACGACCTCGCCTTTTCGCGCGACGGCGTGACGGTGCTGATCGATGATATGTCGCTGCAATATATGGAAGGCAGCGAGATTGACTGGGTTGACGATATGATCGGCGCCAGTTTTCAGATCAAAAACCCCAATGCCACGGCCAGTTGCGGCTGCGGTACGTCGTTCGACATCTAATCCGCCTGCGCCCAAACGCCGGCGCGACGAGACGGCAGCCTAGGAACACTATGATGAAAATTGCCAGCTGGAACGTGAACTCGATTAAAGCGCGTCTGCCCAATGTGCTGCGCTGGCTTGAGGAAGCGCAGCCCGATATTG
>CBFHSX010000111.1:0-1445 GCA_965658615.1 Alphaproteobacteria bacterium
ATAATATAAAGCGAAATCATCGCCAGCAGCGTTGTCTCCGAGGTCATAACCGTCAGCGAGAGCGTCTCATTAATAGCGATGTCCAACAGCTTATCCAGTTACATTTTCTTATATTTGCGCAAATTCTCGCGCACCCGGTCATACACCACCACTGTGTCATTCATCGAATACCCCACAATGGTCAAAATGGCGGCCAGAATGGACAGGTTAAAATCGAGTTGCAGCAGCGCAAAAATACCGATTGTCAGCACCACATCATGAACAAGCGCCAGCACGGCACCGACCGAGAACTGCCACTCAAAGCGGAACCAAATATAGATCAGCATGGAGACAATCGCGGCAACAACCGCAAACAGGCCGGTTTGGATAAGCTCGGCACTGACTTGCGGGCCGACAATCTCGACGCGGCGAATATCGAAATCCTCCGACAATTCGCTGCGCACACGCTCAACAGCGGTCAAATCATTGCTGGTATCGACAGCGTCTTCCGCCTCGGCAATGCGGATAAGCACATCCGTATCCTTGCCGAATTCCTGAATTTGCACTTCGCCAAGCTGCATTGCCCCAAGGCGATTACGCAGCGCGCCAATATCAACGGCTTGCTCGGCACTGGCTTCAATCAATGTGCCGCCTTTAAAGTCGATACCGAAATTCAGACCATTGGCGAAAAACGCGCCAAGCGAACCGATAATCAGCAGCACAGACAGACCCATGGCCAGCATGCGATGCGGGATGAAGCCAATCTCTGTTTTGGCCGGAACGAGTTTCAATGTTTTCATTGTTAAATCCCCTATCCGACTAAATGGGCAGCGCTTCGGGACGCCCCTGACGCCGCACCCAAAGGGCGACAAACAGGCGGGTCAGCACGAAAGCGGTGAAGACTGAAGTGACGATACCGATGGCCAGCGTGATGGCAAAGCCGCGTATCGGGCCGGAGCCGAGCTGGAACAGAATGACAGCCGCCAATAATGTTGTGATATTGGCGTCAAGGATTGTGCCAAGCGCGCGGCCATAACCGGTATCGATCGCCATGATCGGGTTTTTACCGGCAACGATTTCCTCGCGGATACGCTCGAAAATCAGCACATTGGCGTCAACCGCCATGCCGACCGTCAACACAATACCGGCAATGCCCGGCAGGGTCAGCGTCGCTTGCAGGCCCGACAACACGGCCATAATCAGCACCAGATTGGCAATCAGCGCCACATTGGCAAACAGGCCGAACAGGCTGTAGCTGATAATCATAAAGCCGATAACAGCGAAGAAGCCGACAATCAACGCGATGCGCCCGGCGGCGACACTATCGGCACCAAGCCCCGGGCCGACCGTGCGTTCTTCCAGAATGGTCATCGGCGCAGGCAGCGCCCCGGCACGCAGCAGAATGGCCATATCATTGGCCTCCTGCACGGTGAAATTACCGGTGATGCGCCCCGCGCCGCCGAGAA
>CBFHSX010000112.1:0-1409 GCA_965658615.1 Alphaproteobacteria bacterium
CGGAATGACAATGGTATAAGGCTCTGCCTCGGGTACGCGGCCGGCTTTGAAGCAGCCACCCTCTTCCCATTGCTCATACAAGCGGGCTTCAATGGCGCTCGGGTCGAAAGTTTTATCAAGCTGCTGGCTATCGGACATGTGTTTCTCGGGGCTTAGGGATACGCTTTACTGCTTTCGAGTTACACTAAGCCGCCGCTGACATCAAGTCTCGGCGGGTTGCGCTTCAGCTATGTCACTTTGGGCTTGGCTGTGGGTCAAGAGCGCGCGAATTTCCTCGCGCGCCAGACGCTCGACCAATGCCGGCAAATGACGGTCCAACCAATCGCCCATAAGCGGTTCGAGTTTTTCCAAAATAAGCGCCTCCAAGACGGTTGGCGGCTGCGTCTCGCCACCGGTCAGGCGATCCAGCGCAGCGTAAACCCGCCTTTGCGCCTCTTGCGACATCATTTGTGTATCAGGGTCGCCGGTCAGCAGCGCGTCCTCGGCCTCCATAATGCGCCGAATGGCGCCGATAATATCGTCTGTATTGTCTTTAGCAATCGTATCGTCAGCATCGTTCATGCGTCTCTCCTGTTTAGAAAACGCATAACATCGGGCCAACAAGCCCATACGGGGATACTACTCGGCGGCCTCGATAGTGGCCGGTTCAATGCGCAACCGACCGGCTGTCAGGCGACCGATAGTCGATAGCAAGCCATAGGCGGCGACATATTGATTGCGCTCGGCATTGGCGAGATTAACGCGCGCATTGAGCAGAGCTTCCTCGGCATCCAACACATCCAAATTGGTGCGTGTACCAAGCCTGTTCTCGGCCCGCACACCTTCCAAGGCCAGTTTGGCCGCCGTGATTTGCTCTTCAGTAGCAATCAGCGCCGATTTGGTTGTAGTGACATTGTGCCAAGCGGTAATCACCTCGCGATTAAGCTGGTTTGACGCGGCATGCACATTTTCGCGCAGCGCATTATTGTAATCCATGCCGCCGGTGACCGCCGCCAGCGACCGCCCACCTTGGAAAATCGGCACATTCAGCGTCAGTTCAACACTGGTCGATTCCACCTCGCGGCCAATAGCGCTCAAAGACGGGTCTTCGGTCTTGGCGTAAGTACCGGTGAAATTGACCGACGGCAAAGCCGTGCCGAGCGTACTAAGCGTCGTCAGCCTGCCACTTTCAGCCTGCGCCTGCGCGATTTTCAGCGTCGGGCTTTCCTTACGCGCAATATCAATGGCGCGCTCAAGCGTGCGCGGCAAGCGCGGCAGACGTTTCGGCTTTTGCAAATCCTTGGCATCCAGCCCGACAAATTCGCGATAGCTGGCCCGCGCCGCGCGCAAGCCCGCCTCAGCCCCCAAAAGCGCGGCTTTTGCCCCGGATAAGGCGGCTTGCGATTGGGCGATATCGGTGCGTGTCACCA
>CBFHSX010000113.1:0-1383 GCA_965658615.1 Alphaproteobacteria bacterium
CGTGCAAATGCTGGGCCGCCTGTCAACGCGACCGCAAGTGTTGGTTACGGTTACCGGCAAATATGCGGTCGAGCTGATCGACAGTTATGCGGCGCACACCATTCGCAAAAACGGCCCTTGTGTCTCGCGCGGGACGCTGGAGCGTGAGATTATGCAATTCCTAACCGGTTAAGCCGGCAGAGGGGCAAAACCCTGCTTTGCAAAAAGCCGCGAAGCCCCGTAAAACAAAGGCATGAGTCACAAGATTTATCACGCGCCCTATGCCTGCCAGCCCGATGCCTCGCGCGGGCGGTTATTTCCCGAGGGCGAAAGCAAAACACGCACGCCATATCAGCGCGATCGCGATCGTATCCTGCATTGCGGCGCGTTTCGGCGCCTGAAGCATAAGACGCAGGTTTTCCTCGCCCATGTCGGCGATTATTATCGCACGCGCCTGACGCATAGCCTCGAGGTTGCCCAAATCGGCCGCTCTATCGCGCGCGAGCTGGGGCTTGATGAAGAGCTGACCGAGACGCTATCGCTGGCCCATGATCTCGGCCATACCGCTTTCGGCCATGCCGGTGAGGATGCGCTGCACGCTGCGATGGAGCCGTTTGGCGGCTTTGACCATAATGCCCAAACCCTGCGTATCGTTACCAAGCTGGAGCAGCGTTACATACCTTTTAACGGGCTGAACCTGACATGGGAGGCGCTGGAGGGGCTGGTGAAGCATAATGGCCCGCTCTTGGTAGATGGCACGACACTTGAAGATCTGCCATTTGCCATTCGCGAGCACGCTGCCGAGCAAGACTTGCAGCTGCAAACATGGCCCTCAGCCGAGGCGCAAGTGGCGGCGTTGTCTGATGATATTGCATATAATAATCACGATATTGACGATGCCTTGCGGGCTGATCTCATCACGCTGGATGATTTGCGCGACCTGCCCATGACCGGCGATATTCTGCGCGACATTGAGGCGACACATGGCAAGATTGATGAAAAATTGGTGCGTCATGAATTGGTGCGCGAGATGATTTCGCTGATGATCGGTGATTTGGTCGGCGTCGTGCGCACAAGGCTGGCCGATCAAAAAATCGAGACGGCCGATGATGTGCGCCATATGGGCGGCGCGTTGGCGGCGTTTTCGCCGGAAATGGAAGCCAAGCATCGGACGATTAAAAGCTTCCTCTATGAACGCGTCTATCGTCACCACAAGGTCAATGGCTCGATGAGCAAGGCGCGCCGCGTCATGCGCGACCTGTTTGAGCTTACATTTGCGGAGCCGGAGCTCTTGCCCGGCGATTGGCGGGTCGATGCAACGGCCGGCGATGATGAACACAAAGCGCGTATTATTTGCGATTATCTGGCCGGCATGACCGATAGTTTTGCCATGGAAGAACACCG
>CBFHSX010000114.1:0-1316 GCA_965658615.1 Alphaproteobacteria bacterium
TTGCCAAACATTTCGGCTTGCGGGTCAGTTCAATGGGGGTGGCATTGCTGGTGCTGTTTCCGGTTCTTTATACTGACAATACCGATGCGTGGCGGCTTACCGACCAGCGAAAGAAATTGAACATTGTGCTGGCGGGCCTGCTCGTTGAATTGCATATCGCCATGTTGGCGCTGTTTAGCTGGGGCGTGTTGGATGACGGCCCGCTGAAAAGTGCGGCCTTCTTTCTGGCGACGACCAGTATTCTCGGTTCGCTACTGGTCAATCTCAGCCCGTTTATGCGCTTTGACGGCTATTACGCCATGGCCGATTTTATGGGGATGCAAAACCTGCAACCGCGCGCTTTCGAATTGGCGCGTTGGCAATTGCGCCAATGGCTGTTTGGCCTACCCGAAAACGCTCCCGAGCCATTCCCGACCGGCAAGCATTACTTTCTGGTCCTCTACAGTTTCGCGACATGGATATACCGGCTGTTTCTGTTTATCGGCATCGCTTTATTGGTCTATTTCATGGCCTTCAAACTGTTGGGCATAGCGCTGTTTATTATTGAGATTGTCTGGTTCATCGCGCGCCCCATTTACGTAGAGATGAAGCGTTGGTGGTCCAAGCGGGAGCTGTTCTCTTTCAACAAACAAACACGGCGCAGTTTGTTTGTTTTTTCGTTTCTCTTGCTTGTCGCGTTTGTGCCGTGGCGGACGAGTATCAGCGCGCCTGCGGTTGTTGAGAGCGTCAAACAAATTCCCATTTATCTGCCTGAAGCGGCCCAAATTACGGCGGTTCATATCGCATCCGAGCAATGGGTAGAAAAGGGACAGGTTTTGCTATCGGCGGTCAGTCCGGATATTGAAAACCAAATTAAATTGCTAAATCGTCGCGTGCGCCTATTGAAGCTTGAGGCCAATCGCTACGCCAATTCGGAGCACGGCATTCGCAATAAATTGGTAAGCGAGCAAAAGCTGATCGAAGTGCAAAGTCGCCTTGCAGGCCTCGAAAGACGAAAATCGGAACTCGATGTCCGTGCGCCCGAAGCGGGCACAATTCAGCTTACCCAAAATCTGACATCGGGACGCTGGCTGCTGCCGAGCGACCAAATATTTTTTATTTTCGACCCGCAGGAAACGGAAATTGTCGCCTTTGTAAACGAAAATGATATGCGCCTCGTATCGGTCGGGCAGTCGGCCAAGTTCATCCCTCATGATGGGATAAGCGGGAGCCATTATGCGCGCTTGTTTGATCTCGAAACCGCTGCCGCAGAGGTCATAAATTATGGCGAGATGACATCCGATTTTGGCGGTCCGATTGCTGTGGAGGGCGATGCC
>CBFHSX010000115.1:0-1220 GCA_965658615.1 Alphaproteobacteria bacterium
GTGCGCCCGCCATGCTGGCCGGGATAATCATCAAGAACGCCAGCACATTGACATAACCAAGCGCCAAGGGCGGCAGGCCTTGCAGCGACCAGCCACCGATGATGAAACCGATTGTGGCCGGCACGGCGATCATCACGCCAAATACGGAAGACGTCGCAACGGCGCGAAGTACATCGCGGCCCGATGCGTTTAACAGCGGCACAGACAGCGTGCCGCCGCCAATGCCCATCAATGCCGAGAAAAACCCGATAAGGGTCGCCAAGGCTTTTTGAACCGCCATGCCGATTTTCGCTTCCCCGGCTTCGCCGCCATTTTTGCTCATCACCATGCGCACCGCCATGCTTAGTGCCAATGTGGCAAAGATAATCTTCAGCCCGGCCGGCGAGATAGAGCGCGCCGCAATGGCGCCGACCAGCGCGCCGAGTGCGATAAAGCCGCCCCAGCTTTTCAGCACATCGACATCCACTGCGCCGCGTTTGAAATGCGCCCGCGCCGATTGCGTGCCGGTGAAGCAGATAATCGCCAAAGACGTGCCGACTGCCATATGGATTTGCAAATAAGGCGGCAGGTCGAAAAACACGAAAGTCTGGAACAAGACCGGCACCAGAATAATGCCGCCGCCCACGCCGAGCAGACCGGCGATAATGCCGGACGCAAAACCGGCGGCCAGCAACACGCCCGCCAAAAGGCCCAGCTCAACGCCGCTCATTGGCCGGCCTCCTGCAATTTCGCAGCACGCAGATTTTGCTGCTCAATGACCAGCGCCAGCGCTTCCCTCAGAACACGCGGGTCGTCGCCGCGCGTCGGCGCGTTTTCGCTCAGATGTCGCCGCCACAGCCGCCCGCCCGGCTGTCCCTGATACAGCCCCATGACATGGCGCGTCAGCGCGTGTAGCGGCGTGCCCTTGGCGATCAACCGCTCGGCATAAGGAATGAGCTGTTCCACGACCTCTTCGCGCGTTGGCGCAGCTTGCTTGTCGTCAAACAGCGTCGCATCGACCGCGGCCAGCAAATAAGGGTTTTTATAAGCAGCGCGGCCCAACATAACCGCATCGGTCTTTTCGAGATGGGCAACGCTTTCGCTCAAATCCTCAATACCGCCATTGATGGAAATCAACAATTCGGGATGCGCAGCTTTCAATTGATAGACCAGCTGATAATCGAGCGGCGGGATATCGCGGTTCTCTTTCGGGCTCAACCCTTCCAACCACGCCTTGCGCG
>CBFHSX010000116.1:0-1219 GCA_965658615.1 Alphaproteobacteria bacterium
CGCCTGTCGCATTCGACTCCCTGGCTGTATAAGCTGCACCGGCCGCATCATAATCCCGGTTATATGAGTGTGCGCTTGGTGTATCGCAATGGCATTCTCTATTACATGTTCATGCCGGCCATTTGGGGCTCGGCGATTATGGTCTATCTCGGCTTTGGCTGGGTTTACGCTTTTTATATTGTCGTCAAGCTGACCGTCATCTCCGGCGCACATTGCGATTGGCAGTGGGATGCGCCGCTTTACAAGGTCAAGGCGCTGTCGCCGCTCATGTGGGTGGTTGAGCGGGTCATCTCGACGCCCTCGACCCATTCCATGCATCACGGCAAGCATAAGGATGATGGCGTGACCAATTATAAGGGCAATTACGGCAATCTCCTGTTTTTCTGGGATGTGCTGTTCGGCACGGCCAAGATTACCCGCCAGCGCCCGCCGCGCTATGGTGTTGAAGATCTGCCCGATACCAGTATTGGTGAACAATTGCTCTGGCCATTAATCCGTAAAAAAGCATAATCATAGGGGTGGCCATTTTTGAGGGAGATGAAAATGAATAAAAAATATGAAGCGGCGCACGGCGAGGCCGGACCACAAAATTTCGCTGAGTTTTTTCCGTATTATCTGCGCGAGCATGCGCATCCGACCTGTCGGGCGTTACATTATATCGGCACAACGCTGGTCTTCGCCATTATCGCCTATGCGATTTATCTGGCCGAGCCGGTTTATCTATGGCTGATGCCGCTGGTCGGTTATTTCTTCGCTTGGGTCGGGCATTTTTTTATCGAGAAAAACCGACCTGCGACCTTTACCTATCCGCTTTGGTCGCTGATCGGTGATTTTAAAATGTATTTCCTGTTTATCAGCGGTCGCCTCGGCCCGCGCCTTGATGAATTGGGTATCCCGCGATAGTGATTATTTTTTAATCAAAAATGTAAAAAATATATAAACGCCTAAAAAATAGGCAAATATGATAAGAAAAGCAGCCCAAGGGCTGCTTTTTTTGTGTCTGTTTTGTTGTGTATCGTGCAAATGCCCGCTTTTTCGACTTGGCACGTATTTTGCATATAGGGGGCAGCATATTGCTGAAAAGGAGTTATCTTATGAATATCACGCAAAAAGCACTCGCAGCCGTTCTGGTTTCCAGCACGGCCCTCGTATCAGCCGCTTCGGCCGCTGACGTAACCGCTAATTTCGGCGCCACAACCGATTACATCTGGCGCGGCAT
>CBFHSX010000117.1:0-1091 GCA_965658615.1 Alphaproteobacteria bacterium
AGCCCAATATGAAGATCTGACCGGATCTTTGAACTTCTCGAGGAGCTTCCAATGAGCAAATTGACCATGAAGATTGAGCGCATTGCCCGCCAAGGGCTTATCGGAGCCAGCGCCGTGGCGCTTTGTTTTGCCCCGCTGGTGCAACCGGCGGCGGCGCGCGCCAAAGTCGGTGTCGCCTCGGCTGTTATTCCGCAAGCGCGCTTGGGCGATACGGCGCAGGAGCTGGAAATCATCGCTGTCGGTGACCGGGTGGACCAGGATGTATTGATCGAAACCGGCAAGCGCGGCCGTACACAAGTGCTGTTTGTCGACGGCTCGAGCATGAATATCGGCCCGTCCTCGCGCATTGTTATTGATGAATTTGTTTTCGACCCGTCGCAATTAAGCGGCAATCTGGGCGCGCGGATTGAGAAAGGCTCAATGCGCTTTATCGGCGGTGTGTTGTCGAAACGCGCCAATCAGGTGAAGTTTGACGCCGGCGCAGCCACAGTCGGTATTCGCGGCGGTATCGCCAAAATTGCGCTGGGCAGTGATGGCAAGCTGTCGGCCGAGCTGGTGCATGGCCGTCTCAGCGTTGTGACGCCGGAGGGTATTTTTGAGACCGACCGCATCGGCACGCTGATTGAGCGCGACAATGAAGGCGATGTGGTAACCCGCACAGTGACAGCGGAAGAGAAAAAGCAAGAGCTGGACGACGAAGCCCAAGAAAATATTGTCGAGCCCGAAGAAGCCGATACACCGGCTGCGGGTGAAGCCACTGCAGACGCCGAAGCGGAAACTGAGACGGGAACTGAGGCGGAAACTGAGGCGGGAACGACAAGTGCAGCTGAGGCTGAAGCCGAACCGCTTGCCGAAACTGAGGCTGCAGCTGAGGAAGCTCCGGTCGCGGCCGAGGCGACGTCTGAGAGCGAGACGCAAGCCGAGGAGACCGGCGATGTGCTGGTTGATAATCCGCTCGATAACGGTCTGGTTGAGATTGGCGAAGACGGCAAGCTGGAAGCAACAGCCGAGCTGGCCGAGATTGACCCTGATGCAGCCAAGCTGATCAATGAAGGCGGTGTGGCGATTGATGAGAGCGGGGCCATTGTGCC